>CAYQZH010000099.1:0-13799 GCA_964421865.1 uncultured Phycisphaera sp.
GGCCTTGAGCACCTCCAACTCGGCGCTCCCTAGATCGTGTTGTCGCTCAGCCATCCGTCGAACCCGGCCAGGTGGAGAGTGGCGTGGGGTTAGCAGGCACGGTCCGCCGACCTCGCCGGGAGACCGTGCCGCCCCGCCAACCTCGATACTCCTACATCCGTCGGAGGAATCCTACTACATTTGTCGGAGGAAGTCAACCGCCTTCTGCACATCTTACAAAACCGTACAACTCCACCGCGCGCCCCTGGCGGCTTCGTACGACGGGCGGCTGGTCCGCCAAGGCCACTCCGCGCGACGTACCAACCGGTCGCTCGCGCGTTCGGCTCCGACTAACATGGCCGACCAGTGAACGGGCCCAACGCTGATTTCGCAGTCCGTCTTGTCCACCGTGAGGATCCGAACCACTCCACCGCCTTGCACGTTGCGCTCGGCGCTCGACCGCCGGAACGCGTGAGCCGGCCGGATCCGCGGGTCGCCGGCCTCCTTGCGGACAGCCGGGATCGCAGCCTCTCGATCGAACTTCTTGTCGCGGCTTTCCAGGGCGAGGAATGCCTCTCCGCAGCCTTGGCGGTCGAAAGTCCCGGTCGAGCAGCCCTGGTCTTCGTTCCGGAAGACGCAGACGCCGATGATCGTCGCCGAGCGACCATCGCGTGCCTTCAAGCCCTTCAACGCGCCGCCCGCGAGCGCTGTATCCTCTTGCTGGAAATGTTGTTACCGCCGGATTCCGAGAGGCTCGCCGTGTCTGTTCGGGCGTCCGGGTTCCGGTACCTGACCAGGCTCCTGTACCTTCGACGAACCGTCGGTCCAGCGGTGTCCGGGCTCGGTCCGGCGGGCGATCTGCGCTGGGTTACCTACGGCGCGGACCAGGACGAGCTGTTTGCCGACGCGGTGGAGCGGACCTATGCGCAAAGTCTGGACTGTCCGGAGCTTACGGGCGTACGGCCGATGTCCGACGTCCTCGCCGCACACCGCGCCGCCGGAGTTTTCGTTCCCACTCTCTGGTCCGTCGCTCTCCGCCGCGACGAACCCGTCGCGGTGCTGCTGCTGAACCGCCTCCCCCGACAACCGGCGCTGGAGATCGTCTACATGGGCGTCGCGCAAGTAGCGAGGGGAACGGGTGTTGCGAACGACGTGCTGCGCCGCGCGGTGGACGCAGCCGGTGGTAGCGGTGCCACATCGTTGGCACTCGCCGTCGATCAGCGCAACGCGCCCGCCCGACGGGTCTACACGCGGTGGGGTTTCGCGGAGTTCGCGGCGCGTGACGCCTGGATCGTAACCTCACCTCCCACCGAAGGTTGAAAGCGATTCATGCTCGTTGCTGCACGCCGTCCGCGAGGATCGCTGGGAGCTGCTCGGCGGTCGCCGGCGCGGTTGAGGAGGAGGCGCTTCCGACTCCAAGGCGGCCCGCCGCGGATGGTGAGAAAAAATCTTTTTGGATGCTAACCCCTTGTGGCGATGGAGGCACTGACAACTTCGCGCCGAGCGGCGCGGAATTCTTGTTGACGCGCCTTCGACGAAGTGTTATTTTCCTGAGCAGGGCATCGGGCTTCGCCACGATGTGCAAGCGCGGCCGTGAGCGATCGACCGCCGATGCCGACCTGATTTCATCCTGTTGTAGCGGTCGAAATCAAACCCCAAGGACGGGTGGTGGATAAGTGGTTCCTACTGTGGCAAGGAGCTGACGGTGATCGTATGCGCAGAGGATTCCGTCTCCCTGATCGAATCGCGAATCGCGGACAAGCTCGGTCCGCAGCGCTTCAACGTATGGTTCAAGAATGCGACGCGTTTGGGCTTCGCCGATCACTATTTGCGGGTGAGCGTGCCCAACCACTTCGTGGGGGAGTGGATTGAGCAGCATTTTTCCGCGGCGATCATCGAGGCGGCCCGCGAAGTGACGGGCAATGACTACACGCTCAGCTTCGCGATCGAGCCGCTGCTGGCCAAGAACCTGGGCAAGAAGCAGCCCGATCGCCAGGTGGAGTTCGTCGCCAACAACCCGGATCGCATGGCTCGCGAGCAGCGCCGCTTCGGCTCGCTTCCGGCCGCCGCCCCGCTGAAAGGGAAGCTTGGCGATTTTGTCGTCGGTGCGTCGAACCGCTTGGCCTACGCGGCGGCGCTCAGCGTCGTGGAAACCCCGGCGACGCAGTATAACCCCCTATTCGTCCACGGCGGCTGCGGTTTGGGAAAGACGCACCTGCTTCACGGGATTTGCAACGGCCTCAAGGAACGTCATCCCAATCTTCGCTGGCGCTACGTGTCCGGGGAGGAGTTCACCAACGACTACGTCTACGCCATCAAGGCCCGTGAGATGGACGCCTTCCACGCCCGTTATCGCCACCTGGATGCCCTGGTGATCGACGACGTGCACTTTTTGGCCAACAAGCGGGCGACCCAGGACGGCTTTCTGCACACCTTCAAGGCCATCGACGCCGCCGGCAAGCAGATCATCCTCGCCTCCGACGCCCACCCCAAGATGATCGGCCACTTCTCTGAGTCGCTCGTCACTCGGTTTCTGTCGGGGATGGTGGTTCGGATCGAGTCGCCCGACTTGGAGGTGCGCACGACGGTCCTGCGCCGACGGGCCGAGCGGATGAAGGTCGAGATCAGCGACGCCGTGCTGCGGCACATCGCGGAGAACTTCCGGGCCAACATCCGTGAACTGGAGGGGGCGCTGTTGAAAGTCGTCGCCCAGGCCCACGTCAGCGGCGAGCCGATCACCGTGCCCCAGGCCGAGCGGGCCGTGCGGGACTTGGTGCGTCAGACGGCCCCCGTCGTGATGCTTGGCGACATCGAGAGCGTTGTTTCGATCTATTTCGGTCTAACACCGGCCGATCTCCATACGTCGCGGAAATCAAGGACGATCGCCCTCGCGCGTGGGATTGCGATGTATCTCGCGAGAAGGCACACGGAAATGAGCTTTCCGGAGATCGGCCGGTTCATGGGCAATAAGAACCATTCCACGGTCATCCTCGCCAGCCGCCGTATTTCGCAGGCGTTGCAGAGCAACGCCGTCGTCGGCTGGATGACCCCGGAGGGTTTGCGGGAACAGAACTTGGCCGTCCTGCTCACCGAACTGGAGGAGCAGTTCGGCGCGACCAAGACCGCCGAAGTACCCGCCAAGGCGCGCTGGGCGTCGTGAGCCGCGGTCCCGGCGCGCCGGGACTACCCGGGGTCGGCTGGCGGCAACCCCAACGGGGTTGCGGCCAAGCGTTGGTCCAATCGACGTCCCAATGCGATCTGCCCCAGCGAGAAACGCCACAACCCCATCGGGGTTGTCCCCATGGTCGCGAACATGACCCAGGGTAGCCGCGTTGCGTCAACCCCGGGCTGTGGACCGACACGCCTTCAGCGTGAGAAAACCCGCGCGCGCAGCCAGCTTCACGCGCTGGTTATCCCGTCGCGTGCGGCTCTGCACTACTGCGACCGGCTCTCACCCAATCGATGCCGATGCCCGCCGTTTCACGCAGCCGGACCCCGAGCTGCGCCACATGATTCTGAATGTGGCGGATGGCCATGATCTGATGCTCTGCCTTGGGCATTCTGTGCCAAGGGAACCCACTCCCTCGATCGAAGAGGTTGAGCGCGTCAACGCCTTCAACCATCTGCTCGCAGACGCTCCAATATTCCAGCACCTCCGCCTTGGTGTACGGCCTACCGGTCTGCGGCGGTCGGTGCGGCAGTTCGCATAGGTCTTCAATTTCCGGCGGCGCTGGTATGTCGTCCAAATCCTGAATCCGAGTTTGATGATGTTCCCAAGGGCGAAAAGCAGCCACATGCGGCTGGAGGTACAGATGTGTGTAGTACAGCGTGTGGTAAGCGATCCGCCAGAATGGATTGGCATCGTCGCGGCTGGACCACAGGTCTTCAGGACATCGCTCGATGGCTTGTCGCAGCATGGCGAGGGCGGCGTGAGACTGGCTCTTGAACGCGGACCGAAGCACTTGCGTGGCGTTGGTACTGTCTGCTGCGGGTTCTCGGTGACTCATGGCACAACTCCTGATCATGACGGGATCACCGAAATCCAGTATGGCAGGTCATTGACCGGCCGTCACGATGTCCGTTTGCGGCGTTGCATGAGGAAGGCAGGTCGAGGACATGCCCTACCGGACTTCATCCGGGTCCGGACTTCCGGCTGCGCAGGAGTTCCTCAATCAGCGACTCGAACGTTACGCGGAACTGGTCGTACTCGGCGCCGGTGGCCGGACCGGAGAAGCCCGTGTGGACCGCGCGGACTTTGCCCGCGGCGTCGAGCACGATCAGGGTCGGAAAGGCCCGCAGGGCGTCGATGAGGGGCAACGCCGCCGAGGCCTTCTCCCGATCCGCGACCCCGGCCAGCAGCAAGGGGTACTCGATCTTGTGGTAGCCGGCGAAGGCCCGAACCTGCTCGGCGTCACGCTCAAAATCACCGGAATACTCGAACGCCAATCCGACGATCGACAGTCCGCGGTCCTTGTATTTCTTGTGCAGCTCCACCAGGTATTGCGAGGCGTCGTTGCAATTGGGACACCAGGAGCCGAACACCACCAGGACCCGCGCCTTGCCGGCGAACATGGGATCGGACAGCGGCCGCTTCACGCCCTTGAGATCGGGGAAGGCGAGCGACTCGAGCTTGACGCCTTCGACCCCTTTGGTCGGTTCAAAGGCGTCGGGCAGGGCCGCCCCGGCGTCGCGCTTGGCCGTCCAGGTGTCATGGAAGGTGTCACCGGACCAGAAGTCGCCCTTGAGCGTCTCGCCGTCCTGCGTGGAGGCCGTGATGAGAAAGGCGTGGGCCCCGTCGAAGGCGGACAGCCGCAAGCGCCCGGGGCGCTTCTCCGTACCGGACTTTTCCAAACAGAAGTCCCCGGCCAGGAATCGAAAGTCGCCCGTCGGCGTCAGCACGGTCCCCGCGACGCCGCCGTCGCTCGCCTCGAATACGCCGACGCAAGCGTCCTTGTCTTGCTCGAACTTCATCGACCATCGGCCGGCGACGGCCGCCCCGGACCGGCAGGCGTCCGCGCCGTCGACGGGCGGCGGGAATCGCGGCGCCGCCCCGGCGGTCGCGTGGAAAGCGAGCTTGACGACGCGGTCATTTCGACCGCGCTTGTTCCACTCCCCGTCCAACCGTGAGCCGTCTGCACTGAGCGTCGCCCGCATGGCGGAGCCGTAATGCGGGAAGGCGAGGGTGATTTCACTCCCGACCACGGTCACTTTGGGAACGTCGAGCCGTTCGCTTCCGTTGATGACCCATGCTCTCCAGACGCCGCCCTCGGCCTTCAGTTCCAGCCCGAAGGGCAACTCCCGGCCGGGACTGTCCAGCCACGCCCGCCACGGACCCTCGGAAATCCGTCCACCGACGTTCTCGGCCCGATCGCCTCCGCCGACCCCGATCACGCACGCCAGGATAATCGCAATGTAGCACATGACCTCATATCCCAAAGATGGACGATGTCGTTGCCCTCACGCGGCATAGACCACCTGCCGCGTAGTGAGGATCTCATACCGTCGATACGGGTTCTTCAGCGCACGCTTGGAGACCACGTCCACGTTCCGCCCGAAAATACACACCAGCTCGTCCTGAACGTCCACAAGGTCCCACAAGCTCCACGGCGCATCCGCCGCGAACGTCACCAGCACGTCCACGTCGCTGTCCGGCCCGAAGTCGTCGCGCAGCACCGACCCGAACAGGGCGAACTCCGTGATCCGCCACTTGCGGCAAAACTCGGCGATCCGTTGGTGATCGATCGGAATGCGCGGCTGACGACTCATCACCACGAAACCCTGGAACGAGTGTATCGTTCCGCCCCGATCTGAAAAGCCGGCCTATTGCGCCGATCGCGACGGCTCGTGGCTCGGGAGCATCGGCGGGCCGTCGGGGATGTAGGGCTTGTACACCTGACCCTTGGTTTGCTCCTTGAACTCGGCCTGGATCGCCTCGCGGGCCTTTGAGTCCTCGAAAAGATCGACCATCGTGCCGGCCAATGTCTTCGCCGCGTGGATCATTCCTTTGTGCCCGATGGACATCCCCCCGCACGCGACCACCGGCCAGGCGTGCCACGGCGTGTCCTCCGGCGCGGTCGTCACCGACAGGTGCAACGTCGGTACGATCCAACTGATGTCGCCCACGTCCGTCGAGCCGCCCTGGGCCTCCTGCCCCTCGAGCGGCTTGGGAACGCCGTTCAGACCCTTTTCCGCCACGCCGGTGGCGCGCTGAATGGCCCGGGCGAAGTCCTGCTCCTCCTTGGTGTACTCGATCGGCCCCAGCCAGTTCAGGTTGGCGTTAAGCAGCTTGGCGCCGGTCATGTTGACCAGCATTTCGTAGTCACCGCCGAGGACGGTGACCTTGCTCTCCACGCCGGCCATCAAGGCCGCACCCTCAGCGATCTTCTTCGCCCGGCCGAACACCTCATCGGCCCCCGTTCGCGTCCAGTCTCGCACCCAGCACCAGAGTTTCGCGTATTCGGGCACGATATTGGGCACCAGCCCGCCGTCCTGGATCACGTAGTGCATCCGCACCGAGGGCTTCACGTGCTCGCGCATCATGTTCAGCCCGTGGGTGAAGAGCTCCAGCCCGTCCACCGCGCTTCGTCCGTTCCACGGATCGTGCGCCGCATGGGCGGCCTTGCCGTAAAACTCCACGATGAAGTCCACGAGGGCCTGCGAGCTTCGAACATCGGCCAGGGTTTCATCGGCGGGGTGCCAGGCGAGACAAAGGTCCACGTCATTGAACAGCCCCTCGCGGGCCATGTAGATTTTTCCGCCCACCGCCTCTTCGGCCGGCGTGCCGTAGAATCGGATGGTGCCCTTGAGCTTACCGGCCTCGATCAACTCCTTGATCGCCGTCGCGGCTCCCAAACTGCCCGGGCCGAACAGATTGTGGCCGCAGCCGTGCCCGGCGGCCCCGGGTTCGACGGGTTCTTTCACCGGCGTCGCCTTCTGGGACAGCCCCGGTAAGGCGTCGAACTCGCCGAGGATGGCGATGATCGGGCGGCCTTCGCCATAGCTGGCGGCGAACGCCGTCGGCATGTGAGCCACGCCGCGTTCGACCTTGAAGCCCTGTTTCTCGGCGTGGTCGGCCAAGACCTTCGAGGACTTTGTCTCGAGTAGAGCCGTCTCCGCGAAGGCCCAGACCTGATCGCTCAGCTTGACGAGTTCGGCCCGTTGCTTCTCGATCGACGCAACGACCTCCTCTTTTTTCTTGCTGTCGCCTCCGCCGAATACCACCGACGGAAGAGCGAAACCCACTCCCAGGATCACCACACACGATCGGCGCAATTTCATACAACCCCTCGTTCGATCACAGAACTCAACCTCGTTTATCCAGCCCGACAACGCCGCTTGGTGACGGCACGCTCCCGCACACGGCGGCGATCGACCATCATACCAACCCTTCCGCATGTTGGCACGGATAGCTTCGCTTGCACGTTCGCTTATCCCTCCCTACATTGTATTCAAGAGCCTGTGGCAGAACCAGGCGCGCAAGCGACCGGCCTTGAATCTCGCGACTTTGGAGCGGCGGCCCCGCGCTCGCGCTTGGGCTTCTGTTAGTCGCTCTCGTTTGAGGTCACCATTGATGCGGAGCGCGACAACGATGGACTGGGGGATGCGGAATCGACTGGCCGGGGTCTTGCGGCCTGAGACCGGGCGGTGCGTGATGCTGGCCATCGACCACGGTTACTTCCAAGGCCCCACCACCGGGCTGGAGCGACCGGGCGAGGTCGTCACCCCGCTTCTACCCCACGCCGACGCCCTGATGCTGACCCGCGGCGTGCTCCGCACCTGCCTCGATCCCGCGTCCCGAATCCCCATCGTGCTCCGCGTCTCCGGCGGCACGAGTATTCTCAAGGACGATCTGTCCGATGAGGATTTGACGGTATCCATCGAGGATGCGATCCGCCTGAACGCCTCGTGCGTAACGATGTCGATCTTCCTCGGCTCGCCGCACGAGAAAGCGACGCTGACCAACCTCGCCAAGCTCTGCGACGAGGGCCAACGATACGGCATCCCGGTTCTGGCGGTGACTGCGGTGGGGAAGGACATGGTCCGTGACGCCCGCTACCTGGGCCTCGCTTGTCGCATCGCCGCTGAACTCGGGGCGCAGATGGTGAAGACCTACTACTGCGACGGCTTTGACAAGGTCGTGATCGGCTGCCCCGTTCCCGTTGTCATCGCCGGGGGGAAGAAAATCGAGGAGCGCGAGGCGCTGAAGCTCGCGTATAGCGCCGTTTCCTCCGGCGCCGTCGGAGTGGACATGGGCCGAAACATCTTCCAATCGCAATGGCCCGTTGAGATGATCCGCGCCGTCCGCGCGATCGTTCACGATAACATGACCGACGCCCAGGCGTGGGACCAGTTCCAACAGTGGACGCGGGGCGGCGGCGGCGGTCACACGTCGTCGTCGCCGCGAGGGTCCATCTCCAAGGTGCGGGCGACGTAATCATCGGCGGCCGGTGAACCACACGCCATGAAAAGCCGCTGGACCGAGCAAGGGGCGCGTGAGGCGATCCAGAAGTGGGCGGAGCGGTACGGCGAGGATTTCGCCCTCCGTCTCTACACGGCCCGTCTCATCGGCGAAGACCCTAGTCTCGTTGTTCACGGCGGCGGGAACGTCTCCCTCAAGGGCACGGTCAAAACACTCCTCGGCGAATCCGTCGAGGCCCTCTTCGTCAAAGGCTCCGGCTGCGACCTCGCAGTTCTCGAACCGACTGGGATGCCCGCTCTCGACCAGGCGTACCTCCGCCGCCTGCGGACGCTTTCTCGCCTCAACGACGAAGCGATGGTCAACGAGTTCCGCACGCATCTTTTCGACGCGACCGCGCCCACGCCGTCGATCGAGACGTTGGTTCACGCTTTTCTGCCGCCGCGTTTCATCGACCACAGCCACGCCGACGCGGTCCTGGTGCTGACGAATCAGCCCGACGGTGAGGCCCTGGTCCGCGAAGCCCTCGGCGACGCCGTGGCCATCCTTCCCTACGTGCGACCGGGCTTCGATCTCGCCAAGGCCATCGCGGACCTTTACGAGCGGAACCCGAAGCTCGAAGGCATCGTCCTGATGCAACATGGCCTGATTACGTTCGGCGACGACGCGCGGACCTCGTATGAACGTCACATCGCCCTGGTCGATCGTTGCGAGAAGTTCATCGAGCGGCGCATCGCCGGTCGAATGCCGCCGCCCTCACGCGGAACGGATCAGCAACCGGCAAGCCGTGTGGAACTGGCCGCACCGATCCTCCGCGGATTGCTCGCCTCGCCGACCGGCAACGAAGATCAACCCTACGCTCGCGGCGTGCTCGACTGGCGGGCGACTCCGGAGATTCTCGCGGTTTTGGAGAGCGCGGACGCGAAGACGCTCGCTGCTTCCGGGCCGCTCACGGGCGATCACCTGATCCGCACCAAACCTTGGGTCCTGTTCGTCGAGAACCCGCAATGGTCCGACGCCGCTGCTTTGCGTGCCCAACTCCACGACGCCGTCGATGGATACCGGCGACGCTATGAATCGTACGTGACGGCGCACGGCGGAACGCTCCAGGGGCTCAACTCGTTCCCGCGAGTCGTCTGGCTTCCTGGGGCGGGACTCTTGTGTTGGGGACCGACCAAGCGCGAGGCGCGCGTCGTCGCGGACATCGCGGAACACACCCTGATCGCCAAGGCCAAGGCACATGCCGTCGGCTCGTTCCTTTCCCTAGCGGACGAGCATCTTTACGACATGGAGTTCCGTACCCTTCAGCGCGTGAAGCTCGACAACCCCCCTTCATCCCCCCCTGGTACGGGGGGACAAAGGGGGATCCTCCAAGGTCAGGTGGTCGCGATCAGCGGTGGGGCCGGGGCGATCGGCTCGGCCATCGCCGAAGTATGCGCCGAGGCCGGGGCTCACGTCGTCGTCGCCGATCTGGACGGACGGCGGCTGATGCCCGTCGTGCAACGGATCGAGAAGCTCGCGGGCACAGGGACGGCCCTTGCCGTCGTGATGGACGTGACCGACGAAGCGAGCGTCCGACGCGGTTTTGACCAGATCGCGCGAACCTTCGGCGGGGTGGACGTCGTCGTTCCCAACGCGGGCATCGCCCACGTCGCGCCCATCGAGGAGTTGTCCGCCGCCGATTTTCGCCGGGTGATGGAGGTCAACGCCACGGGGTACCTTCTGTTCATGCGCGAGGGCGTCCGCCTGATGAAACAGCAAGGATTGGGCGGGCACATCGTGGTGATTTCGAGCAAGAACGTGTTCGCTCCGGGCAAGGAGTTCGCGGCCTACAGCGCCTCCAAGGCCGCCGCCCACCAGCTCGGCCGCCTCTCCGCGATCGAACTCGCCCCCGACGGCATTCGTGTCAACATGCTGACACCCGACGCCGTCTTCGGCGATGAACAAACGCCCTCGGGCCTGTGGAGCGAGGTCGCCCCCCGACGGGCCCAGACGCACGACCTGAAGGCCGAGGAGCTGCCCGAATACTACCGCAAGCGCAACCTGCTTCAGGTCCGCGTCCTCGGCCGCCACGTCGGTAACGCGGTGGTTTTCTTCGCCAGCAACGCCACTCCGACGACCGGCGCCGTCCTGCCCATCGACGGCGGGTTGCCGGAAGCCTTCCCGCGATAGTGCCGTCCGTCTGTCACTCCCGGTCCATGTCCGGTAGGCCCACTTCATCCGGAGGATGCGGGTTTCGTCGGGCCGGACCGGCGATGCCCCGTTTGCTCTCCGCCTTGAGAAACTCGACGATCCGGGCGACGGGCGGCGAGGCGGGTTCGGATTGCAATCCCTCGATCCGTTGCTCGATAGAGAGTCCTCGCCCCAGGGCAATGCGGTAGGCGTCACGGATGGAAGAGGCGTCTTCGCGGGAGATGCCCGCGCGGCGCAGGCCGACACGGTTCAGCCCGGCGATCCGCCCGTCCACATCTGCGAGTGCAAACGGCAGAACATCCATTCGCACACGGGCATTGCCGGTGACCATGGCCAGTTCACCGATGCGGACGAACTGATGCACGGCAGCCCCGCCGCCCAAGGTCGTGCCATCGTGAATGGTCACGTGCCCAGCCAACAGGACGTTGTTAATCAACGTCACGCGGTTTCCGAGCGCACAATTGTGCCCGACGTGGCTGCCGGCAAGCAGAAAACAGTCCTCACCCACCACCGTCGTGGACTCCGGTACGGTCCCGCGATGGATGGTGACATACTCCCGCAGGATCGTGCCCCGCCCGATCCGGCAGTAGCTGCGCTCGCCCTTGTATTTCGTGTCCTGCGGCGCATGCCCCACGATGACACCCGGATGCAACTCGCAACCGGCTCCGATCCGCGTCCCTCCGGTGAGATACACGTTCTGATAGAGCCGACAGTTCGCCTCCACCTGTACGTGCCCCTCGATGATGCAGTGCGGGCCGACGGTGACACTGCCGTCGATCTCGGCGTGGGGATCGACAATGGCGGTGGGGTGGATGGGCATGACTATCGGCTCGCCGGGTTCGGCGGCGGACGTTGAACGGGCGACTTCAATCCCAGTCGGGCCATCACCATCTGCAAGTCCGCCCACACCTTGCTCTTCTCCTCCGGGCTTCGCAGCAGATACGCGGGGTGGTACGTGGGCATCACCGGGATCGTCGGCCCCTCGCCCAGGATGCCGTCCACGGAGTACTCGTGAAACCGTCCGCGAAGTTTCCCGATCGAATCGGCGGTGTGGAGCAATGTCTTCGCCGCCGGCGCCCCAAGGGCCACAATCACCTCCGGGCCGATGATCGAAAGCTGCTCCTGCAAGTACGGATTGCACGCCAGAATCTCATCGGCCTGCGGGGTGCGGTTTTCCGGCGGGCGGCATTTCACGACGTTGCAGATGTAGACTTCGTCGCGGCTGAGCCCCATGGCCACGATCATGCGGGTGAGCAACTGTCCAGCGGGTCCGACGAAGGCCAAGCCCTGTTTGTCTTCTTCAAACCCCGGGCCTTCGCCGACAAACACGATCCGTGCGGCGGCACTCCCCTGGCCGAACACGGTCTGCGTGCGGCCCTGGTGCAATCGACACTTGACGCAACCTTTGACCTGGGTCTGGTCGAGGATTCGCAGCCCCTCGGCGTTCGCAGCGGCGTCGCCGGGTCGCCAAGTGCTTTCTGCGCTCGCCGGCACAGGGGACTCCAGACGGATCGGCACGCTCGTCAGACCCAGCAACTGATCGGTTCGCAACTGCTGTCGCAACACGGCGCGAACCTGTTCGAGGGCTACCATGCTCGTCCTCCGCCTTCGTCCATGGAGTGCAACTATCGCGTGAACCGCGGACTTGTTCAAGCTACCATGCGGCTGCATGGCGAGCTTTGAGGAGATTCGCGTTCGATTGCCCGACGGCCACGAGGCCTACGCCCGGTATTGGAGCGGACCGAGCCAGCGCGAGGCGGTGCTCTACCACCACGGCATTCAGTCCCATTGCGGCTGGTACGAGACTTCGGCCGCCAGGCTTGCCGACGCCGGTTACGCCGTGTTGCAGATCGACCGCCGCGGCAGCGGGCGAAATCCGACCGACCGCGGCCATGCGGAATCGGCGGAACAACTGATCGAAGATTCGCTGGCGGCTCGCGATGAGTTGCAGCGCCGGTCCGGCCTGGCGGATCACCACCTCGTCGGCGTCAGTTGGGGCGGCAAGCTCGTCGTCGCCTCCTACGTCCACGATCCGGCGGGCGTGCGAAGTCTATCGTTGGTGACGCCGGGCCTGTTCCCCAAGATCGGCGTGTCGCGCGGCGAGATGGCCAAGATCGGCTTCGCCATGCTCTATCAACCGCACCAGCTTTTCGACATCCCCCTCAACGACCCCGAGCTCTTCACCACCACGCCGAAGTGGCAGGACTTCTTCCGCACCGACGCCCTGACCCTTCGCCAGTGCACGGCCGCGTTCTACCTCGCCTCGCGGCGGATGGACAAGACCGTCGCCAAGCTGCCCCAAGCCCGACCAATGCCGATTCATTTGTTCGTCGCCGGCGACGAGCGGATCATCGACAACGACAAGACGACCCACTTCATCCGCGAGCTGCATTGGCCGCAATGCCGCATCACGACCTACCCGACCGCCCGCCATTCGCTGGAGTTCGAGAGCGACCCACGGGCATACTTTGCTGATCTGGTCGCGTTCATTGACGACGCACAGAGCGTAAGAGAATCAGAGCCGCGCCCGTAAGGAAGCGGAAAGCACTCGGCCCCCGCGGGGCCGACCGCTCCCTCACGGTCGCGGCTCTGAACACACCGTCCTATTTTATCGCTACAGGTTGCACGTTCACGTTGGCCAGCATCCGCTGCAACGCCACGAGCGCCAGTCGCTTCGTTGGCGGATCGACCTGGATCTGATTGACCACCCGTCCCGCGACCAGTTCATCCAACGTCCAGAGCAAGTGCTTCATGTCGATGCGATACATCGTCGTGCACAAACATTGAATGCCCGCTAACGAACGGACGGACTGCTCGGGATGCTCGTGCACGAGCCGGTTAATGAGGTGAATCTCGGTCCCGATCGCCCACTTCGACCCCGGCGGGGCCTCGCGGACGGTGCGGATGATGAACTCCGTGCTGCCCGCGAGGTCGGCCTTCTGCACGACTTCCCACTTGCATTCGGGATGTACGAGGATTTTGCACTCCGGATCGAGTCGGCGAATCTCATCGCATTGGGCCTCGGTGAACAACCCGTGCACGCTGCAATGCCCTTTCCAGAGAATGACCTTCGCGTCGCGGACGTTTCGGCCACTGGGCTTTGGCCCCGCGCTTGCGCTTGGGGTTCGGATAGGCGCGCTCAAACCGCCGCGCGGCAGCTTCGGGTCGTAGATCACCATGCGATCGAGCGGTATGCCCATGCCATAGGCCG
>CAYQZH010000100.1:0-13692 GCA_964421865.1 uncultured Phycisphaera sp.
GGACTTGTGCGGAGAACGATCTCGGCAAATGCGGAATGCGGTATGGTTGTCACCCTGAGCCGCGAAGGGATGACACCGCTCATTCCGCATTCACCATTCCGCATTCGGGCGGTGTCGTGTTTGGACTCTGGAGTTAAGAATGAAAGATCAATCGGAGACAGCGACAAAAATGGGTGCGGTTGAGGTGGGCGACGATCGAGAGGCGATCGAGCAACTTCGATCGGCCTATGCCCGCATCCGAGGTGAACTCGCCAAGGTGATCGTGGGTCAACACGAGGTGCTGGAACAGCTTTTGATCGCCCTGTTCGCCGGCGGACACTGCATTCTCGAAGGCGTGCCGGGGCTGGCGAAGACGCTGACCATCTCGACCCTGGCCCGGTGTCTGACTTTGACGTTCAACCGCATTCAGTTCACGCCCGATCTGATGCCCTCGGACATTACCGGCACGGAGGTGATCCAGGAGGACCGGGCGACGGGTCAACGGGGGTTCAAGTTTCTCCGTGGACCGATCTTCGCCAACGTGATTCTGGCCGATGAGATCAACCGCACCCCGCCCAAGACCCAGGCGGCGCTGCTGGAGGCGATGCAGGAGCGGCAGGTGACCGCGGGCGGGGAGCGTCACGACCTGGCGCCGCCCTTTTTCATCCTGGCCACACAGAATCCGATCGAGCAAGAAGGGACCTACCCGCTGCCCGAAGCGCAGCAGGACCGATTCCTGTTCAAGGTCTTCATTGGGTATCCGTCGTACGACGACGAATACGCGGTCGCCGACCGGACAACTGGGCAAGCTGATGCCCCGGTGCAGGCCGTCCTTTCCGGGACGGACATCCTTCGCTTTCAACGGCTCGTTCGCCGCGTTCCGGCGGCCCCCGATGTGATCCGCCACGCCCTGGACCTCGTCCGGGCGACGCGACCCAACGAGCCGCAAGCGCCGGCCTTCGCAAAAAAAATGATCACCTGGGGCGCTGGGCCTCGGGCCGTGCAAGCCCTCATTCTGGGCGGAAAAGCGCGGGCCGCTTTGAACGGGCGCAATCACACGTCCGTGGACGACATCCGGGCCCTGGCTCATCCGGTCCTTCGCCATCGCATCGTCACCAACTTCTCCGCCGAGGCGGAGGGGTATAGCTCGGACCGCATGATCGACGACCTGTTGCAGACCATCCAACCCTACACCACCCACCTGGACGGCGATGAGCGAATTCGCAAAGTACTTTCGACCTGAGGTCCTGAGCAAGATTTCGCGGCTGGAGTTGCGTGCTCGCCACGTGGTCGAGGGGTTCGTGAGCGGCATGCACAAAAGCCCTTACAAGGGCTACAGCGTGGAGTTCGCCAACCACCGCCCCTACGTGCCGGGCGACGACATCCGCCACCTGGACTGGCGGGTGTACGCCAAGGCCGACCGCTTCTTCATCAAGGAGTACGAAGAAGAAACGAACATGCGGGTCCACCTGCTGCTGGACTGTTCCGGTTCCATGGCCTACCCCGCTCATCCCGGCACGGGGCGGATGACCAAATGGGATTACGCTTCCACGCTGGCTGCGTCGCTCGCTCATTTGCTCATCTACCAGCAGGACGGCGTGGGATTGACCCTCTTTGACAGCGAAATCCGCCGGCAGCTTCCCGTTTCCACGAATCGCGCGACGCTGGTGGATTTCACCAATGCCGTGGAGGCGAGCGATCCGCGGAACAAGACGGATTTGAAGGTGCTGTTCCACCAACTCGCGGGTCGCATTCCGAGTCGCGGCATGGTGGTCATCCTCTCGGACCTGCTGACGAACGTGGACGACGTGATCCGCGGCCTGCAGCGGTTTCGCTTTGGACGGCATGATGTGCTCGTACTCCACGTGCTCGACCATGATGAGTTGCAGTTCCCGTTTTCCGATCGCACCCTGTTCGAGGGAATGGAGGACGTGAATCTGGAAGTGCTGACCGACCCGCAGTCATTGCGCGGCAGCTACCTGGCCGCGTTGGAGGCGTTTCTAGGAAAAATTCGCCGCGCGTGCCTGGACGTGAAGATCGACTATGCACTCATCAGTACGGCCGAGTCGCTCGACGTGGCGTTGACGACGTTCCTCGCCACACGAATGCACCGGCAGCGGGCGAAAGCGTGAACAGAATTGTCGATTGTCGATTGTCGGTTTTCGATTGGCGATTGAACATGGATTTCCGAAAACGACGCCTTCACAGTAATCGACAATCGACAATCGACAATCGCAAATCGACAATCCAACCCGTCGCGTGTCTGAAGGTTCCCCCATGCCGGTAATGTTTCCAACGCTCGCCGCCTTCGTCACTCCCGGCCTGGCCCTGGCCGGGGCGGGGGCGATGGCTGCGCCGATCCTGATTCATCTGCTGGCCCGGAGGCGGTTCAAGCGCATCCGCTGGGCGGCGATGGACTTCCTCATCGACGCCGAGCGCCGCAACCGACGCCGCATCCGCATGGAGGAGTGGATTCTCCTCGCCCTGCGATGTCTGGCGGTCTTCCTTCTGGGTCTCTTGGTCGCGCGGCCATTCATCACCCCGTCGGGCTTGGCGTCGGCGTGGGGCGGATCGCGGCGGATCGAGCGAGTCTTCGTCCTCGATGATTCCTTCAGCATGGGCTATCAGTCGCCGGGCGGGACGCCCTTCGAGCGGGCCAAGTCAGCCGTCCGTCGCTTGATCGACTCGATCCGCAGAGAGACGCCGGATGACACAGTGACGATCCTGCGCATGACCGACGCCGCCAAGCCGGTCGAATCCGGGGCGTCGCTGAGCAGCGAAGGCGCGGAGGAGTTGCTCGCCCGCCTGGAGGCCTTGAGTCCGTCGCAACGATCCATCGACCTGTCCACCGTGTTCCAGGGCGTCGTCGAGGTGCTGCAGCGCGATCCGGGGATCGTCAACGTGGCCGTGTATGTCATCAGCGACTTTCAGCGGAAGGATTGGGTACGACGCGAGCTGGTGCGAGATTCCAATCTCGCACCAGCCGGGAATCTCGCACCAGCCGGTCGTCCCGATGCTACGGTGGCCGCACCGCTGGCGGCTTGGGCGACGAAAGATCGTGGGCTGCGGCTGGTTCTGCTCAACATTGGCGAAAGCGACGCGGCCAACACCGCGGTCACCGATCTGACCCTGCAAGGCGGACAGTTGGTCGCCGGGACGACGGGGACGGTGCGGGCGAGCGTCGCCAACCATTCGGGCCGATCCGTCGAAAATCTTGAACTGCAAACAAGCGTCGGCAACAGGCCGCAGTCGCCCAAGACGATCCCGTCGCTTGCCGAGCACCAAAACCCGGTCGTCGATCTGGAAGTCGATTTTCCTCGTGCCGGCGACGAGTCGGTCCGCGTCGAAATCTCACGCGACGCGTTGCCCATCGACAACGTGCGCTATGTCGCCGCTGAAGTGGTGAGCGCCGTCCGCATCCTCGTCGTCAACGGTGAGCCGTCGGCGGACGAGTACGACGACGAGGTCGCGTTGCTCACCACCGCGCTTCGACCCGAGGGAGAGGTCTTCAGCGGTCACGAAGTGGTCGTCGTGGACGAGCCGGGACTGGCCGATGCAAACCTGGCGGGGTTCCACGCGGTGGTGTTGGCCAACGTCTATCGACTCAGCGAGGCGACGGTCGAGTCCCTTGAACAGTTCGTGCGGCAAAGTGGCGGAGTCATCTTCTTCCTCGGCGACCAGGTTGACGCCGACCTTTACAACTCGGCTCTGTTTCGGGGCGGGGAGGGGTTGCTGCCCACGGAGCTGGGCGAGGTCGTGCGTCCGTCCGAGGCCGCCCATCTCATCGTGACGGATCGGTTGCACCCGGCCCTGCGCGCTCTCAGCCGCGAAGACGATCCCCTGGGCATTTCGCAGATTCCGTTTTTCCAGTTCTTCTCCTGCAAACTCCCGGAAGCAGTGAACACCGGTGGGGGCGCCGGTGCCACCGAGGTCCGCGTCATCGCCCGGTTTGCTACTCCCGATGAGAACCCCGCGATCCTTGAGCGGGCCTTCGGTCGGGGACGGGTGCTGCTGGTCACTACCTCGGCGGACAAGGAGTGGAACCAGTGGCCGGACCATCCGACCTACCTGCCGGTGATTACGGAACTGATTCGTCACGCAGCCCGACACGGAAATGTCGGCGCCGAGCAGTTCGTGGGCATGCCGCTGGAAGTGCCGATCGACCCGGCCGTGTTTGGGCCGGAGGTAATCATTCGCGCCCCGGCCTATCCGAACGAACCGGAAGCCACCGCGACGGCGTCCCCCTCGGCGGATGGGCGAGGCCTGAACATCCGCTGGGAACAGACGGACGCGGCGGGAATCTACCAGTTCGTGCTTAAACGCCTTGACGGCGGCGAAGGCGTTCGACTGGCGGCGGTCAACGTCGATTCGCGGGAGAGCGACCTCACGCCGGCGCAGGAGGCGGAGCTTCGCCGAGCGCTGGTCGGTCTGCCGTTCGAGTACGTGCAAGGTCTGGACCGCGTCGCCCTGGCGGCGGATGAGGCCCGCATCGAGTTGTGGCAACCGGTGCTGATCCTGGCGACTTTGGTTCTGATGAGTGAACAGTGCCTCGCGTGGTGGTGGGGGAGGAGACGCTAGGCCGGTGCAAATGCTGGTTTCAGTTTGGCCGATCGTCGTCGGCGCGGTCACGCGCGACGAGCAGACCTTCGTCACCGAACTTCGTCACCTGCCGGAAGGCTGGCCTGCGGTTGCGGGTTTGGTGCTGCTCGGCGCTCTCCTCTGGGCGGTAGTGTGGATGTACCGCCGGGAGGGACGCATCGGCGCGGCCATGCCCGTGCGGATGTTCCTGGCGATGCTCCGCTGCGCCGTTCTGCTCACGCTCGCCGTGATCTTCCTCGAACCGGTGCGGGTCCGTATCCTTCGGCGTTGGATCGATTCCTACGCGGTCGTTCTCGTGGACGATTCGTCCAGCATGGACCTCACCGATCGCTACCGTGACGAATCGAGCGCCGCGCGCGTCCAGGCCGTCTTGGGCGGCGAACGGCCGCAAGCCGTGCGGCGCCGCGATCTCGTGGAGCGAATCCTCGACCACGATGATCACAAGTTCCTCCGCGATCTGACGAGCAACAACCGCGTGAAGCTCTACACCTTCAGCGACGACGCGAAGTTGCAGGCGTCGATCCGCGCGAACCGCGAGACATCGACGACTTCCGAGGTATCCGGCGGTCCCGGCGCGCCGGGATTTTCCAGTCTTGATGAGCTGCCGACGGATTTCCCCGCGATCGGCCCGGCGACCAACCTCGACCGAGCGTTGCGCCGCGCCGTCGAATCGCTCGGCAGCGCTCCCATCGCCGGCGTCGTGGTCCTCACCGACGGGGGCATCAACCAGGGCGCGACGGCGGAGGAGATCGCGCGCTTCGCCAACGATCGGCGCTTGGCCGTCCATACGATCGGCGTCGGCGACCCGGCCACGCCCCGAAACATCCGCGTGACCGAGGTTCTAGCGCCCCAGAACGCCTTTCAACAAGACCCCTTCGTGGTCACGGCGACCCTCAATTCGCAGGGAATCGAGGGCGAGACGATCCGCGTGCAGCTTCGCGAGCGCAACGCGACCGACGGCAGCGAAGGAAGGATCGTCGACAGCCGGACGCTGGTGGTCGGCGCCGGCGGAGCGATCGGCACGGTGACCTTTGATCGCCGGCAACAGCACGTCGGGCGGTTTGTCTACACCGTCGAGGCCCCCCCGGTGGAGGATGAATCCGTCACCGAGGACAACAGCAAGCAGACCACGGTGAACGTCATCGACACGCGGACCCGAGTCCTCTTGATCGCGGGTGAGCCGAGCTGGGACTACCGGTACGTCACCACACTTCTCCAGCGGGACGACACCATCGACGTGAGTTGTTGGCTTCAGTCCGCCGATCTCAGCGCCGTGCGTGACGGGGACATTGTGATCGACCACCTGCCGACCGCGGCGGAGGAGTTGTTCCAGTACGACGTCGTGATCCTCATGGACCCGGACAAGAGCGAGTTCGACGACCCGTGGTGTCGGCTGGTGGACAAGCTGGTGACCGAGCATGGAGGCGGTCTGCTCTTCGCCGCGGCCCGCGCCCATACGCCCGCTTTTGTACGCGAGCGGGGGTTAAAACCGCTGCTCGATCTTCTGCCGGTGACGCTCGACCCGGAGGCTGACCTACTCCTCAACCAGATCGGGCACTACCAGCTTTCGGCGTCGCCGTTCGAGATCCCCCAAGCGGCCTATACGCATCCCGTGCTGCGACTAGCCGATGACCCGGTGTCCACCAAGCTCGCCTGGCAGGGGATTGGTGACGTGTATTGGCACTATCCCGTTCTGCGGGAGAAGCCGGTGGCGACCGTGTTGATGCGTCATGGTCATCCGCGGATGAAGAACGCCTTCGGCGGGCATGTGCTCGCGGCCGTCCAGTTCGTCGGCGCGGGGCGGACGGGTTTCCTCGGCTTCGACAGCACCTGGCGTTGGCGACGCTTCGGCCTGGAGTTGTACGACCGGTTTTGGGTGCAGTTCGTGCGCTATTTATCCGAGGGCAAGTTGCTCGGCGGGAGCAAACGGGCGACGCTCTTGGTCGAAAACGAGCATCCCGCTCTCGGCGAGGCCGTCACTGTGACGGCGCGGCTTCTCGACTCCCGCTTTGAGCCGCTTCAACGCGATGAGGTCGCGGCGCAGGTTTCGGTCGAGGATCAAAGGACGGACTTCCCACTGACGGCCCGACGCGACCGGCCTGGTTGGTTTGAAGGACGGTTCGTGCCCGACCGCGTGGGGAACTATCGTATTCGGTTGACGCTTCCCGGCGCGGCCGCCGGCGAGGGGGTGGAAGTTGAGCGGGAGATTCTGGTTGCGAGACCGAACTTGGAAATCCTGCATCCGCAAATGAACAGGGCCGCCCTCACGACGATCGCCGAGCAGTCGCAGGGCGGACGCTATTGGGAAATCGACGAGGTCGACGGATTGCCCGCGGTCATTCCCGACTTGCACGAGGAAGTCCCGGTTCGATCACGTCCCACGACGCTGTGGGATAATTGGAAGGTGTTGACGTTGCTGGTATCGCTGTTGTCCGTGGAGTGGGCGGTGCGTAAATGGACTCGCCTGTTGTAGAACGGCATCGGCCTACGCTGGACGAATCGGTAACCGCGCGCTTGCGCGGCGAGCCGGCGTTCGGGGGCGCTTGACTATTTGGCGGGCACGAGGTAGGATCATGCGTCTGCAAGATTGAGTCGAACCACCGGAGGTCGCGGAGGCTTGAACATGCCGAGAGGGCGAACGTTCTGCATCGTCGCGTTGGTGCTGCTCGTGCTGACACCCTCCCTCGCCCACGCCCAACGCATCTACTGGACGGGTGAAGCCGGCATCCGCCGCGCACATCTCGACGGATCCAACGCCGAACCCGTCGTCACGGGCGCAGGGGGACCAATCGCCCTCGACCTCATCGCGGGAAACATTTATTTTCCCGGTGGCTCGCCGCGGAGGATTCAACGCGCCAACCTCGATGGGAGTGACGTTCAGGATGTGGTCTCGCTCTATGTTCACAGCGTTCGGAGTATCGCGCTCGATCTGCTGCATCGGAAGATCTACTGGATCGACGATTGGCAGTTCCAAGGTTTTCCGATCGACGGAGTCTTCCGAGCCGACATGCACGACGGCGCCAACGCAGAGGACGTTCTTCCGTATGAGGGCGAACCCGGCCTCCAGGCAATCGCCTTGGACCCCGAGGCTGGTTACCTCTACTGGGTCTTCTCGGCCTCCTACTTTCAGGGCATTCTGCGCGGACCGCTTGACAGGTTCGCCCCGGAACAGTTGATCACCGAGGGGCTGGTCAACCCTTCGGGGCTGGCGCTCGATCTCGTCGGAGGTAAGGTGTATTGGGCAGACATGGGTCTTCGCCGGATTTCCCGCGCGAACCTGGACGGCTCCGAACCCGAGCCGCTTCTCGAGCACAACGGCAACGTGTGGAATGTCGCCCTGGACGTACGCCGAGCCAAGGTCTATTGGACGGACGAGCGGCACAATGCGATCTACCGAGCGAATTTCGATGGCTCCGAACCCGCGTTGTTTGTGTACCCGGCTGGACCGTTTGGGGTCGCGATTGACGACCGTGTCCCTAGCGACTGCGACCTTAACGGGCAAGTGGACTTGTCGGATTTGGCTGGGTTCCTCGTCTGCATGACGGGGACCGGAGTCCCAGTGATACCGCGATGTCTTTGCGCGGATGAGAACGGCGATCGAGACGTCGATCTGGCGGATTTCGCCGTACTGCAGGCGACATTTGGAGGCGCTTGACGCACGCCGTATGAGCGTGGTACAATGGAAGGACCGTTCCACGCAAGGGTGAACCCGATGCCGCGACGAATGCGATGCCTCCTAATGATCTTCACGGTGCTCGCCGCCGCAACGGGGGTGGCCCGCGCCCAACGCATCTACTGGACGGGTGAAGCGGGCATCCGCCGTGCACATCTCGACGGAACCAACGCCGAACCCGTCGTCACGGGCGCAGGGGGACCATTCGCCCTCGACCTGATCGAGGGAAAGATTTATTTTCCCGGTCGCTCGCCGCGGAGGATTCAACGCGCCAACCTGGACGGGTCCGAGATCGAGAACGTGGTCACGTCGAACGTCGATGGGGTTCGCGCGATTGCCCTCGACTTGGTCGACAGGAAGGTCTACTGGATCAACTATTGGTGGATCAACGAGTGGATCGACGCCATGGGGGTCTTTCGGGCTGATTTGGACAATGGATCGAACGTAGAAAACGTCTTGTTCGACGCGGAATTCGGGTTCTACGGAATCGCACTCGATCCTTACGCCGGAAAACTCTATTGGACCATGTACGATAGGTCCTTCCAGGGAATTCTGCGCGGACCGCTGGACAAGTTCGCCCCCGAACAGTTGATCACGGAAGGACTCGGTTGGCCCTACGGGATCGCGCTTGATCTCGTCGGAGGTAAGGTGTACTGGGCAGACATCGGTCTTGGGCGGATTTCCCGCGCGAACCTGGACGGGTCCGAACCCGAGCCGCTTCTCCAGCACAATGGCACCGTATGGAATGTCGCCTTGGACGTACGCCGAGCCAAGATCTATTGGACGGACTCGCGGAACAATGCGATCTTCCAGGCGAATTTCGATGGCTCTGACCCCGCGTTGCTGCTGTACCCGGCTGGACCGTTTGGGCTCGCGATTGACGATCGTATTTTCTTTGACTGCGACGCTTCGGGGCAAGTTCATCTTCCCGACCAGCGGGCGCTTGCCGAGTGTCTGACGGGACCAGGAGCGGCTACGAGGATTCCTTGTCTGTGTGCGGACGAGAACGGCGATCGGGACGTGGACTTGCAAGACTTCGCTGCGTTTCAGCGGGTATTTGGCGCGGATTAGGGCATTACGCCGCCCGCAAGGGTCGACGCTTCACGGGGCGCGGGTCCGGGCGGCGTCGATCCAGGAGGAATCAATCCATGCACCGAATCTCTTTCGTAGTTCTTGCCGCGGCGGTGTTCCCTGCGCTATTCGCGCGGGGTGACAAAGGACGAACCGCAGGCGGCAGTCTCGTCGTCGACAACCTATGCGGGCTGCCGGGAAACGCCTGTGAACAGTTGGCTCAGTCGCTGGTCGGCCCCAACATCGTCGTCTCCAACGTACAGTGCCGTGCCAAGTGCAACGCCGCCGGTTGGTTCTCAGGTGGGACCGGGATCATCGGGTTTGAGTCTGGGATTGTCCTTGGCACGGGCAGCGTCGCCGATATCGTCGGTCCGAATGATAGTTCGGCTACGACAACGATCAACGAGCTTGGGGGGGATCCCGAACTCGAGGCGTTGGTGCCTGGGACAGCTGACGCCACGGTATTGGAGTTTGATTTTCAGTACGTTCTGGGATGCCAAGGGATCAGCACGGTTTTCTTCGAGTATGTCTTCGCCTCGGAGGAATACAGCGAGTACGTGCTGCCGAAAGGTGGACATTACGATGTGTTCGCCTTCTTTTTGAACGGAGAGAACGTTGCCATCGTCCCCGGGACGACTTCAACGCCTGTAACCGTTGAGACGGTGAACTGCGGGGACTTTCAGGACGACTGTTGCCGTCCAAGTCAACTCCGCGACTGCCCGCCGTATGGCGGTCCCAACTGCGTCCTTTTTCGCAACAACTCGTTTCCCGACCCGACACCCGATTATGACTGCACCGGATGTCCTAATGATATCAACGGTCCGTGCCCGGACGCCATGCCCATCAACACGGAAATGGACGGTTTGACGGTTCCCTTTACGGCCACGGGATCGCTCGATCCGACGGGCGTGAACCACATTAAGCTGGCGATTGCGGACGTGGGCGACGACGTATTGGACTCCAACGTATTCCTCCGCGGGGGCAGCTTCCGGTGTCTCGAATCGACCGGCGCCTGTTGCGATCGTGCGAGCTTGACCTGTCTGGAAAATGTGCAGAAGGGCGACTGCGGCGGGGAATGGCTGCCGGGACTGACCTGCGACCGCTTCAATCCACCCTGCCGGAAGCAAAGAATGTTGGTGCTCCTCGATCGCACCGGGTCGATGAACGCGATCCGTGGAACGGGCCACACGCGTTGTTTCGATGCACTGCAGAGAGCCAAGGACGACATGGTGGAGTTCTTTGCCAACAACCCCATCGGCGAAGTCGCGGTGTGGACGTTCGCGGGGACGACGTACACGGACCGCACCAACGGGTTTGTGAACAAGGACACGGCGCTTGCGGCGCTGAATGACCCGGCCGTGGCAAATTGTACGAACCTGACCCCACTGGCAGAGGCGATGTGCGCCGCGGTGGACGCTCTGGCTGCTGGTATACCCAATCCGTTTCCCAACGAACTCATCCTGGCCGTCAGCAGCGACGGGGAGGAGAACAACAGCGACGGCGAGTGCTTTGGGGCAGGCGCGATCAACGGTATGCAGTGCGGGCAATATGATCCCGGTTCGTGGCAGCAACGGGTATGTAGCAAAGTGCTCGCGCATTCCGTCGTGATGGCCCGCTACTGGGGGGTCTTACAGTTCACGGTCGCTTCGAGCGTAGACGCAGAGACGGGTCAGTCGCGAGTCGCATCGGTATCCGATACGGTGTTCTTCCAGAACCTCGCGGAGGTGACAGGAGGTCGGTACCTGTTCATGGACGACGTAGCCGGACCGCCGACCGGCGCTTGCTGCGACAATGTCGATCGCTGTCGTGACGGACTGACCCGCGACGCTTGCACTTCGGGCGGCGGGGCATACCTTGGTGACGGGATCGACTGCTCCACGGTCCTCTGTGGCCCCCCTCCGACCGTGATTCCGACCCTGTCGGAATGGGGTCTCATCGCCATGACCTTGCTTCTCCTTGTCAGCGGCACCCTGATTCTGGCGCGCCAACGCACTCTATCGACATGACGCACGCAGGCGGTATCTTGAGGCGCCGGCAAACTCGATCAAAGAGGCTTGGTCCATGAACACGGCTTCGGCCATCGTACATCGGCCTGCGCTGGACGAGTCGGTAACCGCGCGCCTGCGGGCGCTCGCCGCACGACTGCGCGGGTATGTGCTCGTCGAAGGCATCGCCTGGGTGATCGGCTTCCTGTTCGTCGCCGCCGTCATCCAGTTCTCGCTCGATTATGGAACACGCGGGCTGCGCTGGAGCATGAGGGCCACGCTATCGGCGCTCATCGTGGCCGGGGCCGCTTGGATTCTGTGGCGTCACGTGATCTCCCCTCTCCGCGTGCGGGTCGGACTTGCGGAGACGGCGAACCTCATCGAGCGGCGTTTCCCCGATCTGTCCTCGTTGCTCGTGTCGGCGGTTCGGTTCTCGCTCGGTGACGTGGGGTCGCCGGAGACGAATTCGCCAACGCTGGTCGCGTCCGTTGTGTCATCCGTCGGCCCGCGGGTCCGCAGCCTCGATTTCAACGCCGTGCTCGATCCGCGCCGCGCTCGGCGATCGGCCTTCGGAGTCGGCGGTGCACTGCTGGTCGCTCCCATCGTCGCTCTGGCCATGCCCGAGGTGATGCGGCTGTGGTTCGCCCGCAATGTGCTCCTGCAGAACGTCGAGTGGCCGAGGCGCACCCACCTATCCGTCGATCTGCCGCACGGCGAGCTGGTCGGCGCTCGCGGGGACGATCTAACGGTCCAAGCCTACGCGGAAGGAGTTCAGCCTCGAGAGGTGGAGATCGTCTTTACCACCGCCTCCGGGCAGCGCGGCCGCGAAACGATGATCACGGTCGGAAGCGAGGGTGCTTACCGCTTTCGCTACACCTTCAAGAACGCTCAGGAGGACTTCGTCTTCCATCTCGAAGGCGGCGACGACGAGACGCCGACGTATCCCGCGCGGCTTCTGGAACGGCCTCGCGTGACGTGGTCGCAGCTTCGCATCGTTCCGCCGGCGTACACGCGGCTGGAGGCTTTCACGCTCGGCGACGGCGAGCGCGCGGCTCAGGTTCTTCCCGGAAGCGACGTGACCTTCACCATCGCGGCCAACAAACCGCTCGCACAGGCCATGTTGATGGCAAGCAACAAGACGGTCGCCCCCGCGGTTGCGGATGGCGAGCGGTATGTCGCGACGATCTCGCCCAAGGACACGCAAACCTATCACTTTTCGCTCGTGGACGAGTTCGGTTTGGAGGATAAGCAACCGATTCGCTTCGCGCTGCGGGTCGTCAAGGATGAACCGCCGCGCGTGCGGATGAAGCTGCCCGGCGTCGGCGAGATGGTCACCCCGGAGGCCGTTCTGCCGATCGAGCTGGAGTTCGCCGATACCTACGGGTTGGCGAGTGCGGAGCTTGTCTTCCAGGTGACCCGCGACGATGCGCGGGAGGGGTCGATTCCGCTCCCGACCTTCCGCCCGCGTCTGACTACGTTCTCAACGAGCCTGACTTGGTCGGTGTCCTCACTGGTGCGAGATTCCAATCTCGCACCAGCACCTGGCGACCGGCTCACCCTTTTCGCGCGGGCCGCGGACTTCGACGATGTGTCAGGCCCTAACTCCGCCGAGTCGCCCCCAGTGAGCATCCGCGTCGTCACCCGCGATGAACTCCTGGCCGAGCTGGCCCGTAGAGAGCAGGAGTTCCGGATGGATTTCGAGCGCCTGATCGACTCCCAGGAACAGCTCCGTGGACGGCTGCTAACACTTATCGGACTATCAAACTCCGAAGGCGGCTCGGAGGAGTTTTCGACCACGGTGGCCACGCTGGAACGACGACAACGCAGCATTGCGGGGTCAGTCAACGTCGTACGCCAACAGGTTGAGCAGGTGCTCACCGAGCATCGTATCAACCAATTGGCCACTCAGACGGTGGAAGAACGGCTTGGGCTGGGGATCGCCGAGCCGCTGGGGCGGCTGACCACGCGGGACCTGCCCGATGCCGCCGACACCATCCGGCGATGGTCCCGCGACCCGCAGGGGGAGGCGGGTTTGACGGTCGACCCCCAGCAAGTGGCACTTTTGTCACAGATGCGCGCGATTCTGGCGAATATGCTACAATGGGAAGGATATCAGGAGGCCGTGAACATGCTTCGGGACATCCTTCGATTGCAGAACGAGCTGCGCACGGAGACCAAGGACGCCGCGCAGCAGCAGGGTAGCAAGGTGTTCGATGATGCGCCGAAAAATTAACTTCATCCTGCTTGGTTTGCTTTGCACGGTTTTCCCCTTTTCGGGTGAGGCTGGCGACGGTGTGAATCCGGGCGCGAACGAAGTCCATCCACTCGCTTCGAAAGAGGAGATGGTCCGCGACCGGTTCCAGCGGTTCCAAGATCGCGTGTTCC
>CAYQZH010000101.1:0-13689 GCA_964421865.1 uncultured Phycisphaera sp.
AGTTTTGCGGCACGGTCTGCGTCGGCAGTGCCACCGTCGCCACCGCGTTCCTGGGATTGGGATGCCCCAGCTCGACCAACTCCACCCTGATGGCGTCCTCAAGGGAGCCGTTCGGCTTGCCCTCCAGGCGGAACCTCAGGGACCGAGTGGCGCGATCCGTGCTTAGATCATTTGCGTCCCACACAATGTTCCCCGGCGGGTGGCATTCATCCGGCGAGCAGGTCGGCGTTGAGCTGTACACGATGGTCAGCCCTAAGCTCAGGAAATCGGGGTTCCCCACGTCACTGGCGGTTACGAAGTCCTCCACGTTCGATCCGTCCAGGTTGGATCGTTGAATGACTCTCGCCCGACCATCAGCCCAGTAGAGCTTTCGCGCCCGGGAGTCGACGACGACTTGTAGGTAGTCCGAGGTCAAGTTAAGGAAAACCACCTGCTCAAAGCCGGTCCCGTCAGGATTCATCCGATAAACCCCCGGAGCGTAAGCTGCCCAATAGAGCTTGTTCTCCACCGGATCGTGCGCCATATCCAGCGGCTGCGCGCTACCGTGAAGGAACTGCTCGTTGGAGCCGTCGGCGTCGGCCCGCCATATCCCTTTGAGCATAGCCGAGCCGGCGCCGAAGAACAGGTCGTCGCCGAGAGCTTCGAGGGTGAAAAGGGAACCACTCGGGTAGGTGTGCGACTCAACCCCAGTGCCGTTCAATTTCGAGCGGTAGAGAACATCGCGACTAGAACCGGCAATCCAGTAAAGCTTCCGCGACTCGACGTTCAGCGTAAAGGTACCCACGCTTGGAGTGGGGATGTTCTCAGGATCGGATCCGTCCAGGTTGGCCCGCTGAAAAGAACTCGGTGTGCCAGAAAGATAGTAGTAGAGTTTGGCGGTGACCGGGTCGTAGTGGATCTGGTAAGCCCGCTGAGGTGACGGGAATTGGACGATGGTCTGAATTTCGGCGCCATCCACGTCTCTCCGCTGAATCCGCCGCGCGTTCGAGTCCGTCCACACGATAGTCTGTCCGACGGACGCCGTGGGAAAAAGTCCCCCCAGGCACGCCAACACGATCGTGCGCATCACCCTCATGGTGCATGTCTGCGATGTTCCAGTCATCGGCGAATCTCCCGTGCGACCTGACCCGTGCACAAGCCCGCGATCCCAAACTGTCCGCGCAGCGGGGCGCGAGTACGCACGACCGTGGCTCGCAATCCGCCGCATGAAGACAACAGCATACCCGGTGGCCCCCGGGAAGTCAACCAGCAGCGCATCGCCCCTCCCCCCTCCCCGCTCCCTGCCCCCTAACCTGACGAACGCAGCGTGGAACGGGGGCCACGAAAGACCGAGCGTCGCCAAGGTATCGACGCAGGATAGGGCCGGGCCTCCACCGGCCTGCGCGGCCCCGATCCTTCGAGGCTCAGGACAAGACGGGGTGGAAGCCGACCTTGTCCTGAGCCTCGAAGGAAAGGATCGTTTGCTTGACGGGACAGGTTGGCTACTTCTATCATTCGCCCTGGAAGCCGGGGTCGCCGTGGCGGTGGCGCGAGCCGGATGGAGCGTGCGTCCCGCCGGGTGGATCGCGTACCGTAGCAGTGGCTTCCGAAGACCTCCACGCCGCCCCGCGGCGCGTTGGATCGAACCCGAACGTGGAGAGTCCCCGAACTCCGCCTGCCGCTCCGATTGATGGGAAGAATGCGGATGATGGTGCATGGCGTGTCCGCCCCGGTGAGTCCGCTCCGGCTACGGGACGGTCGGTAAGCCCCAGGGTCCGGCGGTCGAGGATCGCCGATGTCGACGGGAGGAGCTAACGGAATGCAAAGACCCGTTCGATTCCTTCGAGGCTCAGGACAAGGGACCATCGGACTGGCGTGCCTGGCCGGTCTCGTCGCCCTGGGGTCGATGCTCGTCGGGATCGTGTCCTGCGGCACGGCCCCCACCCCCTTCCTGGTTCAAGGACCGAGCCAGCTCGGCAACGTGCCGCCGACGATGACAATCAGGGAACCGATCGCCAACATCACACGCGGCCAGGGTGATCCGTTCCTCATCAAGTGGGTCGATGCCGACTCGGACTCGGCGGCCAAGATCCGCTTCTCGCTGGTGAACACGCAAACCAATTCCGTCATCGTTCTGGTCGACGGGATTGAGGAGGACGACCAAGTCGGACCGGACAATGAGACGGTGGCGACGTCGCTGATCCCGGTGGGCGCGTATAATCTCCTCGGGACCATCGCGGATGAAGAGACCTCCGTCGACGTTTTTGCGATGACGACGGGAACCACGCCGGCCCGAGTGATCGTGACCATCGTCGCGGCGGGCGGCGGTCCTCAAACCGTTCCGCCCATCGTTACGGTGACAACCCCCGCCTTCAACCTGAGCGTCGCCCAGGATGATCAGGTGGAAGTGCGCGTGCAACCCAGCGCCCTAGCCCCGGCCCAGGCGATCCCCTTCGACCCCGACAGCGACATCACGCTGTACCTGGTGCTCGATCTCGATCTGGATCCCAACAACGACGATCCGGCGAACCCGGACCCCTCTTTAATCATCGTTCTCGACAAGAAAACGGTGGCCAAGGGCGACTTTGCGGAACAGACGTTCACGGAGCGGATCGACCTGGCGGTGGTCCCTCCTCGCCCGGGCGGCGACCCCTACTTCATCCGCGTGACGGCGGATGACGGGACCAACCCCCGCGTGCATCAGTACGCGGTGGGGACGCTCAACGTCGTGCAATTGGCCGCGGGCACGGTGGACCTCGCGGACATCGGGCGGAAAGTTTCCGGGGCGACGCTCTTTGGTTTTAACCCCGGGGCGAGCCTGGGTTCGAGCGTCGCCGGCGGCACGGACTTCGACAACGACGGCCTCGATGACTTCGTCGTCGTCGCCCAGTTCGGGAATCCGCAGAACGTCGGCCCCGTCGGCGAGGCGTATTTGCTTTACGGTCGCGACCACATCCGCTTCGGCGGAATGATATCCGTCAACTCGATCGGCGGCACGGTCGACGGGGTCGTTTTCCAGGCCCCACCGATACGCACCGGGGTAGTCTCGCAGGTTGGCGGGTTTGCTCGCACGGATGGGATCACGCATGTGAACTTCATACCCGATCTGACGAACGACGGGCGCCCGGAGTTGATCTTCGGGCTTCCGCACGTGCACGGCGCGTTCGACGCCACGGACTACGACCCGGGGGACGAAAATCCGACGGGCATCAACGCGTTCGGTTGTTACCCGGACTTCCTGGTCAACAACTGGACAAACACACCTCCCTTGGAACCACGGGCGGGGGACGTGGGCTGGTACGCGGGTGGTATGGCGGTCATGGTCAACAGCCAGAACCGCGACACCGCAAGCCTGAATCTCAACATCCACCGTCTGGAATCGACTGCCGTCGACCTCGAGCTTTCCGGTATGCCGCCCTTTGTTCTGAGTACGGGCGGCGAGGATCCGACCGGCGGAATCTTCCAGAGGGCCGACAACGCACTCACCCCCCCGGAAGAACTGGGGAACGATCAACAGGAAGACGGTCGGATTTCCGGAGCGCGTTTCATCGCCGGCGGGTACGAGTACGTATTCTTCGGCGCGGCGCCAAGGGAGGACCAGTTCGGGCAGAACGTCGCCTCGCTGGGCGATCTGAACAGCGACGGACTGGCCGAGATTATCGTCTCTGCACCGCGAAACGAACGGTATCTGACGGACCTTTCGGCGAGTACGCCGGCGGGGTTCTTCGACCCCCTTCTGGAGTCCACGGCTTTCTTCGGAAGCATCATCGTATTCCCGGGGACCAACTACAACAATGTTTTCTGGCGGGACATCGGGGACGACTCCGGAACCTCGATCGTGCCGTCGTTGGACCAACAGCATCTCCCGCCCTTCGGAAGTTGCACGAGCACCCCGCCCGCGCCGCGTGACCTGTTCATTCCGGCGGAGACCTTCGAGATTTTCGCGGAGAATATCGACGACATGTTGGGCGGGGGCAGGTCCGCCGGCGACTTCAATCAGGACGGGCTGGATGACATTCTGTGCGGCGCGCCGCTCAATGACCGTCGTTCCACGCTACGCGATTCCGGCGCCGTCTACGTCGTCTACGGACGGGCGGTTTTCGGGCAAATCCAACTGAAGGAGGCCAATAATCCGCTGTTGCGGCCGCCGATGTTGCGCATCCGGGGGTTGTCCACCGGCGACCAGATCGGTTGGCGCCAGACGTCCGGCTTGGACGTCAACGGGGATCGAGTTGATGACGTCTTCATCAGTTCTCCGAGGACGGATTTCGGCGATGTCACGCGGTCGACCTGCGCCGGCGATTTCAACCGCGACGGCATCATCGACGCCAACGACCTCCACGAGGTCTCCTTCCACGACTGTCTGGTGAACGTCGGCGACGGGGTCTTTTCCGACGACCCCTGCAAGGTCTTCGATTACGACAACGACGGGGACATTGACGCGGACGATCGTTGCGTGTTCTGCTGTCTGTCCGGGGAGTGCGAGCCGGACAGCACGTGCGTGTCCGGGCGAAGCGCGAACTGCTGCGAAAACATGGTCGACAACGGCTTTGTCGGAATCATTTTCGGCGGACGGTTCACGGACGGCGACCGCGACATCTCACAGATCGCGGCGAGCGACCTTCCCGGGACCGTCTTCTACGGCGGGCACGCGGGCGATCGGGCGGGGATGGACGTCAGCTCGGCCGGGGACTTCAATCAGGATGGCTTCGGCGACATCCTCATCGCCGCTCCGGGCGAGGTCCGCCGCGACAGCGCCGGCCGTCAGCGAGTCGGCGTGGTGTACCTCGTTTTCGGCGGAACGCACTTGCAGAACACGACGTGGAATCTGTCCGACCCCGAACGGGGCGTCGGCTCGCCGGAGCTGCCGGGCGTTGTCTTCCTGAGTCCGTTCGTCAAAGGCCGACCCAATGAGGCCGCTCCGACCACCGTCGGCTTCATCGGCGATCTCAACCATGACGGGTTCGGCGACATCCTCATCGGCAACCCCAAGGCCGACTTCATCGACCTCAGCTTCCCCCAGGGACCCGACGCCCCCGGCAATGACCCCGCCGCCGGTCGTCGCAGTAATGCCGGGAACGCCTACATCGTTTATGGGAACAACTTCGGCAGCAACCGGGCGTCGCCGTGATCGGGGTGAACCCGCCGAGGCGAAGCCCGCCGGATGAACCCGGCGGCTCGGGCGGGGATCCGTTCCCGCCGAACCGGTCCCTCCGCCCCGGCGTAGTATGCTCAACCTTCGCCCACGGGTGTTTCGTAGGGAGCGCACGGTATGGCCCATGCCCACATGAAGGAAATCGAAGCCGAAACTCTCAAGGCCAGCGGGCTGCTCATCGGCACACTCATGGGCGGGATGCTCGTGGTCAGTTCCTTCGTGGTCGATTTCCCCTGGGTTGCGAGGACCCTGTTCCAACACGAAGTCGCCGTTGGATCGGGCGGGCGTCCCCACACGCCCTATTCCGACGCGATCGCCTTGTGCGGGGCCGTCCTGCTCGGGGCGCCATTGGTATGGCACGCCCTCAAGTGCCTCGCCCACGGTCACACCCACATGGAGGAACTTGTGGCCCTGGCCGTCGTCGCCGCCATCGCCCTCGGCGAGTACCAGGAGGCCGGGATCATCGCCTTCTTCATGGTCATCTCCAACTTGATCGAAACGCGGACCGCGCTCGGCGCCCGAGCTTCGATCGAGTCGCTGCTTCGTCTGACGCCGGATAAAGCCCATCGCCTTCGCCCCGACGGGTCTGAGGATCTGGTGGACGCCAAGGTGCTTCACGCCGGGGAACTGATCCGCGTGCGACCCGGCGACAATATCCCCGCCGACGGCGAGGTCCTCTCCGGCGAATCCACCGTGAATCAGGCGAACATCACCGGCGAATCCCTGCCGGTGGACAAGGCCGTCGGGCACGAGGTCTTCAGCGGCACCAACAACCTCACCGGTATGTTGGACATCCGCGTCACCAAAGCGGGCAGCGACACCACGTTGGGCCGCGTCCAACGCCTCATCCTCGACGCGGAAAAGACCCGCATCCCGCTCATGCGGCTGATCGACCGCTACGCGGGCTGGTATACGCCGACGATCTGCATGTTGGCCGCCGTCGTATGGTTTTTCTCGGAGGACAAGGAAGTCGGCGTGCGCAAGGCGATCACCATGCTCATCATTGCCTGCCCCTGCGCCCTGATCCTTGCCACCCCGACGGCGATGGTCGCGGCCCTCAGTTGCGCCGCCCGGCTCGGAATCCTCATCAAGAACGTCGTTCAACTGGAGTTCGCCCGCTCCCTCACTGCGGTAATCTTCGACAAGACCGGCACGCTGACCACGGGCGAACTGTCCGTGTCGCAGATGAAACCCGCCCCGGGCGTGGACGGCGCGGACCTGTTGTGGGCCGCCGCATCGGCGGAGCAGATGAGCAAGCACCCGGCGGCCCTCGCCCTGACCGCGGTTGCCCGCAAGGCCAAGATCGAACTCGCCCATCCCAACAACTTCAACGAGACCGCCGGTCGCGGAGTCGCGGCCCAAGTGGGCGGCGACTCCATCCTCGTCGGGCGCAGTCTGTGGCTTACCGACCAGGGCGTGGACATGAGCCTCACGCGGAACCCCGACTACGCCGAGCCGGAGGGCGTGAGCATGTTGTACGTCGCCCGCAACGGTAAATGCCTGGGCTGGATCGGTCTGGAGGATCGCACGCGGAGCGAGGCCCGCTCGGCCATCGAAGAACTCCGCAAGCTCCGCATCCGCAACATCTCCATGGTCACCGGCGACAAGTGGTCCGTCGCCCGCCGCGTCGGCGCGGAGATGGGCTGCACCGAGGTCCAGGCCGAGGTCCTGCCCGAGGAGAAGCTGCAACTGGTGGACGATTTAAGACGCCGCGGTCACAAGGTGGCCGTCGTCGGCGACGGCGTCAACGACGCCCCCATGCTGGCCGCCAGCGATTTAGGAATCGCCATGGGCGCCGCGGGCAGCGACGTGGCCATCAACTCCGCCTCCATCGCCCTGATGAATAATGATCTTTCGCGTCTGCCCTTCTTGATCCGCCTGTCCCGCGCGACAACGAAGGTCGTCTGGCAGAACATCCTCTTCGGCGTGGCCTTCATCGTGGTGACCATGACCCTGGCCATCTGGGGCCCGCTGACCCCCATCACCGCCGCCGTGGCTCACACCATCGCCACGGCCGTGGTCATCTTCAACAGCGCCCGCCTGGTGCGCTACGGCGAAGAACGCGCCACCCAACTGGAAAGCTACCTCGGCCCCTTCCCCGCCCAACCCGCCGTGGCCGCGTGACTCACCGCGCGCATCTTGTCCGTGGAACCGACTCGCCGCCCCACACGCGTAACGCAACGTCCTTCATGTTTACCGGTCAAGGGGTGGTAGGGGGCTTCGGCTGCCTCGCTCACGGATTGCCCGCTGACGAGAAGCCAAGTCTCGCTTAGGATACGATTAGCGGGGTTCTGACGCGCTCAGAGTTCGGCTTGGCAGCCGGCGCGTGGCACGCTGAAGACGGATCGAAGTGTATGGTTGGTCGAGGGTCCAAACTTGTCCGCGAACTCACCGACGAGCACCTTCAGGGCGCGGACGCGCTCGATGCACTTCGCCGTTTCGCCAGCGAGTTCGGCTGGCGTCCCAGCGACCAGCTCGATTGCTACCGCGGCACCGAACGATTCTGCAACGGTCACCTTGTGGTCGAACACGGGTTTGACCTGACTGCCGTCATCTCGTTCCTGCGTACGGACACACCTTATCATGATCTTGCGGTGTCGGAGCGCCGGACGCTGCTCGAGCTTTCGTACAACAACCTCATTGATTGGCACCTGCTCCCGGAGTGGTCCGGGATGCGGGTGGTATATAACCGAACAGACCCGCCGCAGGACCAGTTCTTCGCAGCCACGTCGTCGGACGACGTGTGGCGGGCTGACGCGTTTGACCGTCTGACCGGGAAGCGCCCAAACCCGAATGTGAAAGCCTTGGACGACGCCCTAGTCGACACGGTCTCCTTTTGGAAGCGGGCGATTCGGACTGACCTGGGTGACCAAGTTGCGCTGCACCAAATCTCGGCGATGATCAACTCGGTCATCATGGTCCGAGCGCTCGAAGACTATCGAAGCCGTGGGCCTTCGGAGGAGAATAACCTCTTGCTTTCCCTGCTCGGGCAGCTCCCGTCCGAAGAAAAGAACGCCAGTTCGCTCATCCGGAATGCGTTCGCGCAACTCGACCAGCCGAACCCACCTCCGTGGGTGCAAGAGATTCTTAATGAACTGGTCGCGTTGGATGTATGGGATCCGCAGTCCCTGCGAGACCTGGTCGGCGACTTCTACCGCAGCCGGTTTTCTCCTTACAGATACAACTTCCACCTGATCTCAAAACATGCGCTCAGCCGCATCTACGAGCACTACGTCTCAGTTCTTCGGGACAACACCCCTTCCGGGCTTACATTGTTCCGGGAAATGCCCGAGGAGTTACGCAACAAGGATCTGGGCAGTGTTTACACGCCGCAATACATTGCACGGTTTTTTGCGCGATACCTGCGGGAGCACCGAACCCCTCGGGCGTTCCGGTCGCTCCGAACGATGGATCCCGCGTGCGGGTCCGGTATGTTCCTGCGGACACTGCTTGAAATGCAGTGCGACCTTGCCGACAACGGGTTCTCTACTGAGTCGGTCCAGCAGTCTTTTTCTAAAACGCACGGCATCGACGTTGATCCTAACGCGTGTCAGGCAGCGCAATTGTCCCTGGCCCTTCTGCATCTGGTATTGACGGGCGAGTTTCCTGAGACCCTGAACATCGAGCCCGTGGAAGCAATCAAGTACTTGCAGGGACGCCCGGATTTGATCTTCGACGTGGTCATTACGAATCCGCCCTTTATCAAATGGGACGGGCTTTCCGCCGCGATCCGCCAGCGTATTTCGTCGTACATGCTGGAGCAGGGTCTTGGTAAACAGGACATTTACCTCGCATTCCTCAAGTCCGCTATTGAGCACACTGCACCGGGTAGCGTCCTGTGCTTCGTTTTGCCGCACAGCTTCCTACTTTCGAAGGGCGCGTCAGAGCTGCGCCGTAAACTTAGTTCCGATTTTTCGATTCGTGTCGTGGCGGACCTCTCGGAAGTAGCGGTTTTTGAAGAGACGGGGGCTTACGTTATTCTCCTCGTGGCCGAACGCGCAGCAGAGCGCCATACCCCGGCGATAGTGGTGAAGTGCCAAGAGTTCGTGGGTGCCGCGCTCCAAGATGCTCTTGCTGGACGAACCAAGACCAGCGACGCGTACCAAGTCTTTGAAGTTCCCCAAAAGACCTTCTGTCGCGACCGCTGGAATCTCCTCCAATCGGAGGAAGCGGCGCTGCGAGACGCCATAGAGGCCCATCCTCGTCTCGAACAGTTCGTCGAGCTGCGTCAAGGGCTCATCACAGGGGCAGACGACATCTTTGTCCGGCCATCACGCGATTGCCCGAAGACTGAGCGCGATGTTTGGCGACCTCTGCTTCGCGATCGAGAGATGGTTCGGTTTGGCGTGCCGGGGAGACAGACCGCCGCAGTATTTATGCCCTTTGGACCGGATGGAGAGCGACTTAACGAAGCCGATCTGCGCAAAGGATATCCTGAAACTTGGCACTACTTGAGGGCTTCTAGGGACCGACTTGCGGGACGGTCAACCGTGACCAAATACGGATATCCGTGGTGGTACCCGGCGTGGCCTCGATCTCCCACCAAGATGTTCGTTCCGAAGATCGTCACGCCGCACCTCGTCCTTCTACCACGGTTCGGGATCGACAAGGATGGCAAGTACGCGGTTTCGCACTGCCCGTACCTCCTCCCCAAGTCGGATACTGCCGGGCTCGCGCTCCTCAAGGTTGTGTGCGCGGTGATGAACTCCGCAATTGGGCACTGGCAGCTTAAGTCGTCTTCACACAAATACAGCAGAGGGTACTTGAAGCTCGAACTCATAACGCTTCGTGACTTCCATATGCCTGACCCGGCATCGCTCCCAACAACACTCACGCGTAAGATCGTACGGCTCGTGGACGCGCTCATCGAGTCGCCGGATGACCCGAAGCCTACGGCGGAACTCGACGGGACAGTCGCCCAGGCATTCAGTCTTTCTGGGGCACAGATGTCCCTTCTCGGTGTAGGCGACTGAAACAATGGCGTCGATTACTTTGTCGGAAGAGGATCTGCAAAGGCGCTCCAACTCGCTGCATTCGCTGTTTGTTCCGCTTCGCGACGGTAGGTCGCGCGTTGCGCTCGGGTTCGCTAAGGATGCTCCAGGAGGCTCAACTGCGCTCGTCGTAACGGACGCGAAAACTGCGGGGCTTCAATACCGAGAGGAGACCTTTCGCACATCGGTCAAGGTCTTGCGGTGCCGTTACTTCGAGTTGTGGCGCGTTGCCAGGGGAAAGAACCTGGCGCTGGATCGCGCGTACTTTACGCTTCTTGAGGTCGTGTCGCCTTCCAGGCCGTTCCAAGAGTTGCTGTGCGTACACACGGATCCGTCCGATAACGACGATCTGAAGCGGGGGCCGCACCTCCACGTGTCTTGCGCGCCCGATCCGATCTCGCACTGCCATTTTCCGCTCGACTTCGGGTTTTTGCAGGCGGTGCTCAAGGACTGCGACTCGCTCACCACCGCGATGCGAAGAGCCATTGCTGTGGTGGCAAGGGACGTGCTCCCGCGGTTCAAAGACCGCTGAGTTTCCTTTACCGCACCGCGGAGGGGTGCCATTCGGTGTGCGACACAACGCGGGTTCTGCGGCGTCCAGGGGGTTGAGCACCCTACGCAGGACCTATCCAGATAACCCCCAATGACCCGCCGGGACTTGTCCCCGCCCTCGGTGACTCGTCATCCGCCCCTTCGAGCCCTTCGAGGCTCAGGGCAAGGCTCAGGGCAAGGTCCGGAAGGGCCCGCCCGCTCGCCGCCCACCGCACGCCGGCCGTGGATGACGGTTTGCTTGCGAAGACCGGCGGCAACCTGTATCCATCCGCCTATGAAATGGACCGAATACTTCATTCCCACGGCCAAAGAGTCGCCGTCGGACGCGACCGTGCCTTCGCACCAGTTGATGATCCGGGCCGGGCTGATCCGGCAGGTTGTCGCCGGGGCGTACACCTATCTCCCCCTCGGCTACCGCTGCCTGCGGAAGATCGAAGCGATCGTCCGCGAGGAGATGAACCGCGCCGGGGCGATCGAGCTGCACATGCCGGCCATGCACCCCATCGAGTGGTGGGAGCAGACCGGGCGCGTGGCCGCCATGGGCGACGTGCTCATTCGCCTCGGCGGAAGCGGCGACGACTGGCGTTCGCGCACCGTGCTGGGTCCGACGCATGAGGAGGTAATTACCGAGATCGCCCGCGCCTACTTGAACAGCTACAAGCAGCTTCCCGTCAACTTCTACCAGATTCAAACCAAGTTCCGCGGAGAGGCCAGACCGAAGAGCGGCGTCCTCCGCACCCGCGAGTTCCTGATGAAAGACGCCTACTCCTTTCATTCGCACAAGGAAGGTCCGGGCGGACTCGACGAGGGTTACCGGAGAATGTACGACGCGTACTGCGCGATCTTCGGTCGCTGCGGTCTGCCCTATATCGTGGTGGAGGCCGAGTCCGGGCCCATCGGCGGCGACGCCTCCCACGAATTCATGGTCCCCACCGACGCGGGGGAGGATTACCTGGTGCAGTCCGAGGACGGCTCCTATGCGGCCAACCTCGAACGTGCCGCTGTGGCCCCGCTCTCCGACTTGCATGACGGCGGCAACGCGCCGCTCCGCGAGGTCCACACACCGGGCTTTAGGACGATCGACGAAGTGTCGGGGTTCTTGAAATGCGAGCCGCGGAAGATGATTAAAACGATCATCTACGAGGCCCAGGGGTCGCCGCTGGTCGCTCTGGTCCGAGGCGACCACGAGGTCAACGAGGCCAAGCTCGGCCGATTCGCAGGTGTCGGACGAGTGACACCCGCCGGTCCCGACCTGATCCGCAAGCTCACCGGGGCCGAGGTCGGATTCGCCGGTCCGGTCGGGCTCAAGGCCCGGGTCATCGCCGACCAAGCGGTGACCGTGATGCACGACGCGGTCACCGGGGCGAACAAGACGGACTACCACGTGACGGGCGTCAACCCCGGTCGGGATTTCGTAGTCAAAGAGTTGGGCGACATCCGCAGAGCCGTCGAGGGTGACCGTGCGCCTTACGGCTCACCTCTGATGTTCAAGAAGTGCATCGAGGTCGGCCACGTGTTCAAGCTCGGGACCAAGTACTCCGAGGCCATGCAGGCGACGTGCCTCGACGCGGAAGGCAAGGCCAGACCCTTCATCATGGGCTGTTACGGCATCGGTCTGAATCGCATCATGGCCGCCGCCATCGAAGCCTTCCATGACGACAAGGGCATCTCCTGGCCGATGAGCATCGCCCCGTCCCACGTCGTTGTCTGCGCCCTCGACATCCGCGAGGAGGCGGTCACGTCGCTCTCCAAAAAGCTGCACGATGAACTGGAGGCCGCGGGCGTGGACGTGATCCTCGACGACCGCGACGCGCGTCCGGGCTTCAAGTTCAAGGACGCCGAGCTGATCGGCTTCCCCATCCGCATTACCGTCGGCAAAAAGGGCCTAGCGGAGGGCGTGGTTGAGTTGCAGATACGCCGCACCGGCGAGACTCAAAAAGTCGCCCCCGACCGGATCGTCGCCACCGTCCGCCGCGTTGTCGACGCCGCCCTCCACGCCGAACGGACCTGACGATCAGAACCCGGAGTCCCGGCGCGCCGGGACGACGGGTCACATTCCGAGCCGGGAGCGCAAGCGAGCGGACAATGTAGCGCCACGCCTCGTGGGTGGCGCGACTCGTCGTGCCAAGCTCGCGTCACCTTTATCGCCCACAACCCCACTGCTCAAGACGCCTCCGGCGTCCGCCTGCGGCGGACCAGTGGTACGCCCGTCGTCAACAGTCCCACCCCGGCCGGAAACTCGCACGATGCCCGGCTCAGTGAACGAGAAAGAGATCAAACTCCCGCCGGCCAAAGCCAGCCAAAAGTTGCACCTGTGACGAGGCCGTACACCACGCCGTCGAAAACGAACTTGAACGTGATGGACCACTTTTGCCCTTTCCAGATCGATTCTGGAAGAGCGCCAATCGCGTAGCCGAGAATCGCCGCTGCACCCGTGAGATGAAAGACCGGGGCAAATCCCGCGCCGCGGTGCAGACCTACCGCGGCCGCATGGGCGACCAACAGGCCGACCAAGAGCGAGTACACGAACCACAGCACAAGGCTCTTTCCCATGTTGCAAGGCCCGGTTGGCAACATGGTCAAGATGCCGACAGGACCGCGCTTGAGCTTCTCAAGCATCTCGTGCGAACCCATCTCCTTCATGGTTTCCGCAAAGGGGAACCGGTAGCTACCGGGTTGGACGCCCTGGGATCGCATCTCCGCGAGGATTTTTTCTTCACCGGGCAACTTCTTGAAGTCGCCCTTGTGAATGGGAATCACCATGTGCAGGATGCTGCTCACGATGAACACGAACACCGCCGAAAGCAGGATCGGCAACCACAATTCTGTCATGGGAATCATGCGTTTTCTCCTAATCGACCCGGGTCGCAAGAACGGCGGCAGTGTACCCCGTCCCGCCATGCGGGCAACCCTTGTCTGACAAATGCAGGCTGAAAGCCTGCCCGATCGTAATGGCCTGAAAGGCCGTCTCCTGCCGGATGCTACATTATCCGGCGTGGTTTGGAATCAAGG
>CAYQZH010000102.1:0-13489 GCA_964421865.1 uncultured Phycisphaera sp.
CCGTCGTATTTGTAGTTGGGGATTGTATAAAGCGTGGGAATGACGCTCCCCGCGTAGTAGGCGGTGGCCACTCCGAAAGACGTGTAGGCGCCGCCGTCGAGATAGATTTCGCTCTGGAACGCCTTGATCCGGCCCGCACGATCCACGCCCAGTTTGAACTTCATGTGTTGTTTGTGGCGCCCGCGGCCGTGATGGAACATCTCCTCGCGGGAATAGACCATCTTGACCGGTTGCCCCGTTTTCTTGCTGAGGATTGCGGCGCACAGGTCCAGTGGTGTTGTCTCCGCCTTGCCGCCGAAGCCGCCGCCTACAGTCGGGCGAATCACACGGATTCGCCCCAGCGGCATGTGAAACACATGAGCGAGCATGTATTGCACATAGTGCGGAACCTGCGTGGACGTGTACACCACCAGCGTGCCGTCGTGATCCCAGGTGGCGATGCTCGCATGTGGTTCGAGCGGAGACTGATAGACGAAGTTGCCGGTGAAGGTCTCCTCGCGAACGTGGGCAGACTCGGCGAAGCCCTTCTCCACGTCGCCGAAGTGGTGGTCCACGTGCGTGTTGATGTTTCGCGGATAGCGGTCGTGAACGAGCGGTGCCCCCTCGCGGACGGCTTCCAACGGATCCAGGACCGGCGGTAATTCCTCGTACTCAACCTCAATCAGAGCGATCGCCCTCTCCGCCATTTTTTCGTCAATGGCTGCGACGGCCGCCACTTCGTCGCCCACGTGGCGTACCTTGTCCCTTGCGAGGACATATTCGTCGTAGCGAGCGGGCGATACGCCGTACTGCGTGTCGGGGACGTCGGACCCGGTGATGACCGCGAGCACGCCGGGAAGCGATTTGGCCTTGGAGACATCGATCCGTCTGATCCGCCCGTGGGCAACGGGCGATCCGAGGATTTTGCCGTGGATCATGTTGGGCAGCGCGATGTCCGCGGTGTAGAGCGCACGACCCGTCACCTTGTCCGCGGCGTCCACGCGGGGGATCGACTTCCCAACGGTCGAAAACTCCTCCGCCCGAACCGCGGCTTGGGTCTTCTCGGCGCACGAGCCGCCCTCGCGGTAGTTGCCGCAGCGACTGACGGCACGCAGGATTCCGCCGTATCCCGTGCAGCGACAGAGGTTGCCCGCCAGGGCTTCCTTGATTTCGTCGGTCGTCGGGTTCGGATTCTCGTTGAGCAGGGCGGTGGCGCTCAGGACCATGCCCGGCGTGCAGTAACCGCATTGGATCGCACCCTCATGGACGAAGGCCTTTTGAAGCGGCGTCAGCTCCCCGTTGGTCGTCATCCCCTCGATGGTGGTGATCGGCCTCCCCGCTGCTTGGGCGGCGAGGATCAAACAACTGTTCATCGGCTTGCCGTCAACGAGGACGGTACACGCGCCGCAATCGCCGACGTTGCAGCCCTTCTTCGTGCCGGTCAGTCGCAACTTGTCGCGGAGAACGTCGAGCAACATGTCGGCGGCGTCGAAGGCGACAGGGTAGTCGGCCCCGTTGATGTTCAGCGTCCGCATGACGATCATGCCGCGTTCTCCCGCGCCCTCGCCAGCGCCGCCGTCAGCGCCCGGCGCGTGAGTACGCCGACGAGCCGGCGACGGAACTCCGCCGTCCCGCGCACGTCCGAGATCGGTTCGGCCTCCTCCGTCGCCGCAATCGCCGCGTCATCGAAACAGCCGTCATCGGGATGCCGACCGACAAGGTTTTGGTTCGCCTTGCGGACTAGTTTCGGCGTGGGCGAGACAGCTCCAAGTACGATTCTCGCCTCAGAGATGGTGCCACTGGGCGATATTTGCAGCCCCGCTGCAACCGCGGCTACCGCGATCGCGTTGCCATCCCGCAGGGCGAAGCGCTCGTACGCCGCTCCCTCTCCGCTCCGCGCCGCCGGTACGCCGACATCGGTCAGGATTTCATCCGCACGTAGGACGGTTCGCCGTACTCCGGTGAACAAGGCGTCCATCGGCACGCGACGCTCCCCGAGCGGCGAGCGCAGCGTCACCCACGCTCGCAGCACCGTCAGGATCGGCGGCAAGTCTGCACAAGGCACGGCGCACGCCACATTGCCGCCGACGGTGGCCATGTTGCGAATCTGGACTGCGGCCATCCGACTCGTGGCGTCGTGCAGCGCTGCAAAGCCGTTTCCGTCGCCCACTCGCGGATCCCGATCAAGTTCGCTGAGCGTCGTGAGCGCGCCGATCCGCAGCCCTTCGTCCGTCGTGGAGACGCCGCGCAGCGAGCCGATTCCGTTGATCGAGACCAGATGCCGCGTCGACTGCCGTCCGGTCTTCAGGTCGACGAGCAGATCGGTCCCGCCGGCGAGGATGCGGGCATCGCGGCCAAAGCGGCCGAGCAGCGAGAACGCTTCGTCGAGGGTGCGACTCTCGTGCAGCTCAACGTCCGGTAAGTACAATGAGGTCACTCCTCAGGATGGGCCGTCAGGCGCTCATCCCCTAGCTGCCGGGAGCGCTCTGCGTGAGCTTCCGCTCCCAGAATGCCGCGCAGAAACTGGGCTGCGATTTGGTTGGCCAAGGCGGTCGGCGACGGCCCCCGCTTGGGGTCGTACCAGCGATAAAGCCAGTTCAACGTGCCGAAAAGCGACATCGTCGCCACGTGGCGATCCAAGGCCGCACCGCCGCCGTGAGCATCCAAAACGCGATCCATGATCGAGCGGGCGAGTTCGAAGTAGTCGCGGCGAACCCGCCGGGTCTCCTCATAAGCCTCCCCGCTCAGCGAATCCAACTCGTGGGAGCACACTTTCAGGGCGGGCATGTTGGCCGCAAAGTAGGCCACGTGAGCCCGGATCATGACTCGTAGCTGCTCGATCGGGTCGGTTACGCCGTGCAGCTTCTCCCGCAGGTTATTGAGGAGGGAGTTAAAGGCGCGGAACTGGATCAGAAACAGCATCCGCTCCTTGCTGTCGAAGTAGTGGTACATGCCGGCGAGGCTGGCGCCGGCGGCCTTGGCGACCATACGCATGGAGGCCTTTTCGTAGCCGACCTGGGCGATTGCGCGGGTGGCGGCCTCCAGAATATGGGCTAGCCGCTCGTCGTGAGTTTCACGGTTATCGGAACTTCGGCGCGTGCTGAGGCTGTAGGTCTCATTAGCGAACATCTGTTCTGGTTTGTTCGAAATCATCGCGAGTAGAAAGTCCTTACCAGCGTTCCATTGTTCTACAGAACTATGCCGCATGGCCGTCTCGCTGTCAAGGAAGATTCCGAAAAAAGTCTTGACAGCACGCTAAGTATAGGGCATAGTTAAGCTGTTCGGGAGCGAGGAGTGGTACGGGGGTAGTCTATCTTGGCTCTCTGCTGCGTCGTTTTAACGATCGAACGTCCGTTCTGCTAGTTTGGCAGCAGAAGTGCCAGGAGTTTCCCCAAAGAGCCGCGGGGGCTTGTGCCCTTGGTGGGCTGGAGGTGCCACAGCATGAGTACGTTCCCACAACGTAGCACCGACTCGTTCGGGTTCCACGAGGTCGGGTACGAAAAACAGGGCTGGACGGCCCAGATCGCCTTCAACCGACCTGAGGCCTACAACGCCTACAGCACTTCTTCGCTCCAGGAACTGGCGACGGCCTTCCAGGATGCGTCGTGGGACGATCGGGTGGCCGTGGTGGTTTTGACGGGGGCGGGTGAGCGGTCGTTCTGCACGGGGGGCGACGTCAAGGAGTACCAGAAGCAGTACACGGAGCGGCCGCGGGACTACTGGAAGTACATGTGCTGCTTCAAGCAGTACATTGAGTCCATCGTGAATTGCGCCAAGCCGGTGATCGCCCGGATCAACGGGATGGCGGTTGGAGGAGGAAACGAAAGTCAACTCGCGTGCGATCTGGGGGTTATGGCCGAGCACGCCTTCATCGCCCAGGTTGGGACAAGCGTCGGCTCGGTGGCGTGCGGAGGCTCGACGCAATGGCTGCCCATCCACGTGGGCGACCGCCGAGCACGCGGCGTGCTATTCCTCAATCAGCGGTACCCGGCGTTCACCTCGTTCGGGATGGGGATGGTGAACGCGGTGGCGCCGAGTGTGAAGGGGCCGGACGGCACGTTCGTCACGCGGTTCACGAACGGTCGCAAGTATCTGGCCGACTGGAACACCGACCCGTGGGATCAGCCGTTTGAACGACGGGCGACGGCGGAGGAAGTTCGAAAGGCCCTCGACGGCAAGGAAGGCTACGCCATCGACCTGTCCATGCTGGACGCGGTTGTCGCCGATCTTTGCGAGCAACTGGTCAACAAGTTCTTCGAGTGTACGCGGTACACCAAGGCCCAGGTCAACTTCTGGAAGGAGCTGTCGTGGCACGCGACGGCGTCGCACGCGCGGGATTGGCTGGCGGTTCACTACACGAGTCTGGAGCCCCACGAGGGGATGGCGGCGTTCACCGAGAAGCGAAAAGCGGACTATCTCGCCCTCCGGCAGCGCGCGGCGTCGGGCGGTTCGAGCGAGTTTCTGTGGGGACCGTATAGCAAGGCTTGCCCGGACTGCGGGGCGAAGGGAATGCCGGCGCATTTCGAGTTTTGCGGGCGGTGCGGTGCGGGGCTGACGGGCTGCGGCACAGAGTAGGCGTGTTGAGGCCGGTATGGCGGGCATGGCCGCACCGCGACGAGCGTTTGTGACCGGGGGCAGCCGAGGTATCGGCCGGTGCATCGCGGAGACGCTGGCGCGCGACGGGTGCGACGTAGCCATCTTTGATCAGGGCGCTGCGGAGGAAGGGGAGACGGTTGTTGGACGGATCGAGGCGCTGGGGCGACGGGCGTGGCTGTGCGTGGGGGACGTGCGCGATGTCAAGCAGGTCAACGAGGCGGTGGAGGGGATGGCCGCTCGTTGGGGCGGGCTGGAGGTCCTGGTCAATAACGCGGGGATCGTCCGCGATCAGGTGATCTGGAAGATGACGGACGAGGCCTGGCGCGATGTGCTGGAGGTGGACTTGAGCGGCGTCTTCCATTGCTGTCGGGCGGCGGTGCCGGTGATGCGGAGGAACGGTTGGGGAGCGATCGTCAACCTGTCGAGCATCAACGGGCTGCGCGGGAAGTTCGGGCAGACGAACTATTCCGCGGCCAAGGCCGGCGTGATCGGTCTGACCAAAGCCCTGGCCAAGGAAGTTGCACGATTCAATATCACGGTCAACGCGGTGGCGCCGGGGTTCATTGAGACGTCGATTGTGGAATCCATGCCCCAAGAAACGAAAGACCAAGCACTGAAAGAGATTGCGTTGGGTCGGGGGGGGCAAGTGGAAGACGTGGCCGAGCTTGTGGCGTTCTTGTGCAGTGACCGAGCGAGGTTCATTACCGGCGACGTGATAAAGGTGGATGGAGGGCAATACATCTGAATGCGGACTGGGGAATACGGAATGCGGAATGAGAAGCCCGTTGCGTGCACTGGAATCCGAACCCCAAGCGCCAGCGCGGGGTCATGGCCCGTCGCTTGCGCTCCGGGTTCGGATGGGGACGCGCGACTGTCGTGAATGGATAGAGCGGACCCCTGAATGAAGACTTACGAGTTTTTCGAGATGCAGGCTGGAGACGGGGTGGCGACGGTCACGATGAACCGCCCGCCGCTCAATGTCCTGCACAATCCGATGATGGCCGAGTTCAACGCTGTGTTGGAGAGCGTGCTCGCTTCTGCCGACCTGGCGGCGGTCGTTATACGCGCGAATGGGAAAGCATTCAGCGCCGGAGTAGACGTGGCGGATCACTCGGCGGGTCGGGTGGCCGAGATGATCCGCCTGTTTCACGGCATTTTTCGGAAATTGGCCGCCACTGACGCACTGACCATCGCGGCCGTGCAGGGCGCGGCGCTGGGCGGAGGATGTGAACTGGCTTGTTTCTGCGATATCGTGCTGGCATCGGAGCGGGCGAAGTTCGGCCAGCCGGAAGTGCAGGTAGGGGTATTCCCGCCCGTGGCGGCAGTGATGTTTCCGGTGCAGATCGGGATCAAAAAGGCGATTGAACTGACCGCATTGGGAACGACGATCGACGCGGCCGAGGCGCATCGCATCGGACTGGTGAATCAGGTGTACCCTGCGGACGAATTCGAGGCACGGGTGGAGGGATACTTGGGAAACATCCGCAAACTGTCGCGTCCGGTGGTGCGATTGGCTAAGCGGGCGACGACGCTTTTGTCACGCGAGCAGATGGTTGCACACTTGGAGCGAACCGAGCGACTGTACCTCGGCGACTTGATGAAGCTGTCGGACGCCCATGAGGGAATTGCGGCGTTCCTGGAAAAGCGACCACCGCGATGGAAACACGCATAGCAAGGAAAGAGTGAACCCATGAAGGCGGCTGTATTTCACGGTGCGGGGGTTGGACTGAGGATCGAGGAGATTCCCCGACCCAAGGTCGGATCGGATCAGGTGCTGGTGAAAGTGGCCGCGTGCGGCGTGTGCCATACCGATTTGCATTACATCGAGCATGGCGTGCCTACGTTCAAGAAGCCGCCGATCGTGCTAGGCCACGAGGCTTCGGGGATTGTTGAGGAAGCCGGGGCGGAGGTTCGCATACTGAGCAAGGGGCAGCGGGTACTGATTCCTGCGGTGTTGACGTGCGGAAAATGCGTGTACTGCCGGATGGGGCGGGAGAATATTTGCGCGAACATGACCATGCTCGGCAACCACATTGACGGTGCGTACGCGGAGTATGTGGCCGTTCCCGCGAAGGACCTGTTGGAACTGCCCGCATCGCTGCCGCTAGAGGAGGCGTCGATCATCGCCGACGCCACATCCACGCCCTATCACGCGGTAAAGAATCGAGCGCGGGTACAGCCCGGCGACAGTGTGGTGATCTTCGGCTGTGGAGGGGTGGGAATCAATGCGGTGCAGCTTGCGGCGGCGGCGGGCGGGTACGTCATTGCCGTGGACATCAACGATCGCAAGCTCGCTTGGGCGAGCGAATTCGGTGCGGCCAAGGTCATCAATGCGTCCAAAGTCGAACGCGTGAGCAAAGAGGTCAAGAAGCTGACCGGCGGCGGAGCAGACATCGCCATGGAAGTGATCGGGAACCCGAAGACGATCGAGGAGGCGTTCGAATGCGTGCGCGTCGGCGGACGCTTGTGCGTCGTCGGTTACACTCACGAGGCCATTTCGCTCATTGCCGGAAAGATCATGTTCAAGGAAATCGAGATCGTCGGATCGTTGGGCTGCCGGCCATTGGATTATGCACCACTGATCCGCATGGTCGAACAAGGGAAGATCGACATCAAGCGGCAGGTGACCCATCGATTCCCGTTGGACCAACTGGCGAGAGCATTCGAGGTGATGAAAGAGGGAGTGTCATTGAGGTCGATTGTGATTCCCTAACGGGTGGAGCGGATTGGCGATTTTGGTTTACATGGCAGACGGCGCAGTGACGTAGGGGTTACGCGGTGACGGTGGCAGTCAAGCGAGTTGAGATTCAGGCACAGGAACGGCTCAGAGCCTTGCTGCGGGATTACTTTGTGAATCTCGACGCCGCCGCAGCGGACCCGGCGCGGAAGGTGGGCTGGTGCACGTCGGTCGGTCCCTGCGAAATCCTGACCGCAATGGGCTTTGAAGTTTTTTTTCCTGAAAACCACGGAGCGATGTTGGGGGCCAAGAAGGTCAGTCACCGCTACATTCCCCGCGCCGTCGGCGTGGGATACAGCGCGGAAACGTGTTCGTATATGAACAGCGACATCGGGGCGGCGCTGGCCGGGTACAGTCCGCTGCAGGAGGCGTACGGAATCAGCGGCCCGCCCAAGCCCGACCTTCTGGTCTATAGTACGAATCAGTGCCGCGAAGTGCAGGACTGGTGGAGCTTCTTCGGTCGACGGCACGATGCGGCCGTGATGGGCGTCTGTCCGCCAGGCCATTTAGGAGAAGTAACTGAGGAGCACATTGGATTTGTGCGCGGGCGACTGCTGGCGCTCATTCATCAAATCGAGTCGCAGTTCGGTCTACCACTGGACTGGGAACGTCTAAGAGAGGTCGTCGCACTTTCAAGTCGGGCGAGCACGCTGTGGCGGCGGGTATTGGAGACCGCACAGTCGCATCCCTCGCCGCTCACGTTCTTCGACGGCTTGATCCATATGGCCCCGGTCATCGTGCTGCGCGGCTCGAAGACGGCGGTGGAGTATTACGAAGCGCTCTTGGCGGAGATGGAACAGCGAGTCCGCGACGGCGTGGGCGCCGTGTCGGAGGAGCGTTACCGGTTGTATTGGGAGGGGATGCCGGTGTGGCCTAAGCTCCGAGAACTGTCGGAGACCTTCTTCAATCTTCGCACCGTCATCGCCGCAAGCACTTACTGTAACTCGTGGGCGTTCGAGGAATACGACGGCGGCGATCCCCTATGGTGGATGGCGAAGACGGCGACCGAAATCTTCATCAACCGCGACGAGGCGACGAAGCAGAGTTTTCTTGTGGAACTGTTCCGGCAGTTCGACATTGAGGGGGCGATCTTCCATAACGCGCGGACCTGCCCGAACAACACGAACTCGCGATTCGGAATGGCGCAGCGGCTGCGTGAACAGTTTGATATGCCCGTATTGGTCCTGGACGGCGACTTAAGCGACGTGCGATTCTTCTCGACGGCGCAGACCTTGACCAACATCGAGGCTTTTATCGAGCAACTTGAGGAGCGGAAGCGATGAGCCAGCCGCTGTATGTCGGACTGGACGCAGGCTCCTCGGCCACCAAGTGCGTCATCGTGGACCGCGACGGCAGTCTAGTCGGAAAGCATCTCGTGGCGTCGGGTTTTGACTTCGCGGAAGCGGCACAGGAGGCATTGGCGCGGGCGCTGCTGGAAGCGGAGGGGGACAAGGAGGACATCGGCTATTGCGTGGCGACGGGCTACGGGCGGGACCGCATTGCAATGGCGGATCGGCTGGTGACGGAAATCACCTGTCATGCCCGGGGCGCTCGGGAGTGGTATCCGCAAGTGCGGAGCATCATCGACATCGGCGGACAGGACACGAAGGTCATTCACGTGAATGCGGACGGTCGAATGGCGGATTATCGCATGAACGCCAAGTGCGCCGCGGGCACGGGTACGTTTTTGGAATCCATCGCCCTGAAACTCGGCGTGCCGCTGCGGGAGATCGACGAACTGGCCATGAAATGCACGTCGGACACGGCGATCAACAGTTACTGCACGGTGTTCGCGGGGACGGAAGTGATCGAACGGATCAAGGCCGGACAGAGGCGAGAGGACATTTCGATGGGGCTTTTCCGATCCATCGCCTCGCGTGTGGTGGAGATGCTGGCTTCGCGCGACGGACCGATCGGGGCGACGGGCGGCGTGGTGGCGCATTGCCGGGCGATGGTCCGGGCGTTGGAGGAGGCGTTGGAAGCGGAGGTGCTGCTCCCGCCGCTGCCGCAGCACGCGGGGGCCTACGGGGCGGCCCTGATCGCCTTGGCCGATGTCCGAGCGCGGAGCGGCGACAACGGAGCAGCGGTCGCGACCCCCGTGGGCATCGAAGGCGCGCGAGACGGTGGTCGCCGCGGGCCTGGAGTCTGACCGATGGCGTTGCGAAGTGGTGAGCTCGGCGTCCACCCACCCGGCGCGTTGGGCGTAGCCTTCTTCGTCCACGCCGGGGCGGAGCGATTCATCGGTCGCGGCGGCGACGGGATCACCGGTCTACTCAAGGAGGCCGGGGCGCTGAAGCTGCTGGACGGCGAGGCGCTGCGGATGGTGCCGCTACGGGGCCGGATCGCCGCCAATCTCTTGGAGGCCGACGCACGGGAGCAGATGCCCGAATTGCTCTTGGTGTGTTGCAACCCCGATCAGCTTGGAGACTTCACCGCGGAGGTGGTTCGATTCTTGGAAAGTCTGGCCGAGCGAGGGCGACTGCGCAGTGCGGACGACGTACGCGGCAACGTGCCGATCCTGCTTCTGCCCCCGAACGGCGTTCTCTTTGAGGAGGCGCTGCGCATCTTCGATGAGCAGCTTCACGCCTCGCAGCTGATGGAACGTCTGCCGGGGGTGACGCCGCCGGTGGTTGAGGCCTTGATGGATCGCGTGGTGCGGGGGATTTCGCTTCAGGCGGGCGGCCGGCGCGGCTACGGGGCGGAGACGGTCTACCTGCTGGAGCGAAAAGGCTCCATCGTGTTCGCCGGCGGCGGTGACCGGGAACGGGAGCGGATCGAGAGCATTCTGTCGGCACACGGCTACCCCTTCACGCATGCCCGCGGGGTGCCGGGGACGCGGATCGAGTTCGACAAGGCGATGATCTCGATCGTGATCAACGTCGGCGGTCTGATCCACACCGTCAAACCCGACGGCGAACTCATCGACTTGCGGATGGGGGATCTGTGCAAGGATGAGTCCAAGACGGAGTTCGTTCACCAGGTCGCGCGGGCGGTGTTTGACGTGGGCAAGGCCACGGGTGCGTATCCCAGCGACGCACTCTTTGAGAGCGTCTGGGCGAAACACCGCGAAACCATCCTCGCCCACGCCGGGCACGTCACGAGCTCGCTGAAACAGTTCCGCGACGCGCTCGCCCAGGGGTTCAAGGACGTCAAGCTGTTTTCCAATGAAGAATGGATCCTCACGCCGCTCGCCCGCTACGCCGCGAAGGCGGGGTTGAAGGAAGAGGAGGCCCTCTTTCGGAGGCTGCGACGCGAGGTGCAAGCCTCGATGGCGCGGGCGATTCGTTTTCGCGATCGATCCGCGCAAGGCGGATCCACGGGAGCACAAACCATGAAGCTGGCCGCACAACGCAACATCAGCGTGGAGTTATTCGACGCCGGGACGGAGGAGGTCGTACTCGTCGGCACCATGCTCGACAACGACCACCTCATCAAGCTGGAGGTCAACATCCACCTGCCCGACGAACAGATCACGCGGAGCAGACTGGACATGATCCGGGTTCCTTTCCCGGTATGCCGCGAGGTGCAGTCCGTGGCCGAGCGTCTGGTCGGTCTGCGGATCGAGCGCGGCGTGCTCAGCGAGATCAGCCGGCGGGTGGGCGGACGGGTGGGATGCTCGCACATCAAGGAACTGGCCACGAACATCGTGTACTTCGTGGCCTCGCATCTGGTCCGTCGCCGCGCAGGCGTAGACGGTTGGGGCGGCGAGTTTTCGATGAAGCCGCCGGATGAGCGCTTCACGCTCACGCGGGAGCTGCTGCGCGACTCGTGCCTGGCTTACTGCCAGACGACCTCCAAGGGACTGGACGAGCGTTTCGGCATTCGGCGCGTCGGGGAGGAACATACTCACCCGCTGCCGCTGGGCGAGGTTGAGCCGTCGTTGGGGGTCGTCCTGAACGAGCGCGCCCGGCGTTGGAGTGACAGGGTCTTCCTGCGGTATCGCCAGGGCGATCGCAAGTGTACGATGAGTTTCGAGCAGTTTGCGCGAACCACGTTCCAGATCGCTCGACATCTGCTCGACGCCGGGATCCGCCCCGGTGACCGCATCCTGATGCTCTCCGAGAACCGGCCGGAGATGTACATGTTCGAACTGGCGGTCATGTGCATCCGGGCGGTGACCGTGCCGATTTTCGCGGGGTATCCGGCCAACCAAGCGGCCTATTTGATCGGTCACGCCCGCCCGCGATTCATCGTGGTGTCAGGAATGCACCAGCTCGAGAAGATCGAGCGCGACCGGTATCCGTGGGTAAAACGCTTCTACTGCATGGACTTCGACTCGTCGTGTGAGGAGTGGGGGGCGATCGACTTCGCGGCGTTGACCGCGCCGGGAGGCGCCTCCCAACAACAGTTGGACGAACGGATCGCCGAGGTCCAGCCCGACGATCTGTGCCTGGTAATGTACACCTCCGGTACGACGGGCCCGCCCAAGGGCGTGAAACTCTGTCATCGAAACCTGCTCTCCCAGCAAAAGGCCCTGGCGCTCATCTGGGATGTGAACGAGCGTGACGCCCTGCTGAGCTATCTGCCGTGGCACCACAGTTTCGGCGGACTGTTCGAGCGCTTCATGACGCTCTATCACGGGTGCGAACTGTGTCTGGATGACTCGCGGGGCCGGGACATCGACCGGATGCTGGACAACTGGCGGGCATTTAATCCGACGCTGTTCTTCAGTGTGCCGCGGGTTCACGACGAACTGGTCACACGGTGCCGCGCGGATGCGGAGGCCGCGGACTTGGTGTTCAACAGCCGGCTGCGTTTCGTATTCACCGCGGGCGCACCGCTGCCGGCGCAGGTCGAGGCCGCGTATCGCAAACACAACATCCCGGTGCTCGAAGGATGGGGCCTGACCGAGACCTCGCCGTGCTGCACGTTGACGACCAAGGACGCCGCGTGGCGAAGCGGGCTCGTGGGTTTCCCCATTCCCGGAGTGAAAGTCCGCATCAACAGCGATCAAGAGATTCTGGTCAAAGGGCCCAACGTCATGGGGGGGTATTTGGACGACGAGGAACCGACGGCACAGGTCATCGACGACGAAGGATGGTTCCACAGCGGCGACCTGGGTGAGTTCACCAGCGACGGACTTCGCATTCTGGGGCGTAAGGACGGGGCGTTCAAACTCACGACGGGCGAGAAGGTCCATCCCCAGCGGATCGAGAACATTCTCGTCAATGAGTCGCCGTACATCCGTCTGGCGTTGGTGGTGGGCGGCGGAAAGGACTTCGTCGGGGCCCTGGTTTATCCGGATTTTTCGCGTCTGCGCGAATGGGTCGAAGAACAAGGTCTTCCCGCGGGCGTCTCCCCACAACACCCCGCGATCCGAGATTTGTTCGCATCGGAGGTGGAACGGGTGAACCCGATGATCGAGGTGAAATATCAGCGGGTCCGTCGTGCGGTGCTCGCGGATCGAGACCCGTCGCTGACCAATGGCGAGTTGACCGCTTCGGGGAAGTTGGTCCGCAAGGCGGCGCTCACCAATTTCAGACACAAGATCGAAGACCTGTTCTCGGTGAACCCGTCGGATGAGGTGGTCGTCGTGCAGCAGCCGGTGATGCAGAGGGCGTAAAGGCATGATGTATGAGATGCAGCGACGAGAAACACGCTATGGGCGCGTCGCGGTGTGCATCGGCGACGGACAAGGTGTGGCCCTTGTCCTGCGTGACGCGGAAAAAACCTAAAGAACGCTCAGTGACGGAAATTCAGCGATGAAACGTGCCTTTGCCTTCGGGGACAAAACGATCGAGTCGGCGGTTCGGCGAGTCAACGAACTGCGGTGCGTCGCGGTGGTCGGCGCTGGAACCATGGGACAAGGAATTGCCGCGGACTTGCTGAATAAGACGGATTATCACGTGATTCTCCTCGACGTGCAGGCCGCCGCCCTGGAACGAACCAAGAGCAAGTTCTGTGGAACGTGGCGACAACGTCTGGAGGAGCGACGACTGCGGGAAGAGGATGTCCGGACACTGGAATCGCGGATCACCTACACTCAGGCCTACGAGGAACTACGCCGGGCCGACCTAATCTGGGAAGTCGCCACGGAGCGCCGCGAGATCAAGGCGAAGATCTTTGAAGCCATTGAACGACTCGTCGATCCCGAGCGGCTGTCGGCCGTTTTCTCCAACACCTCGTCGCACACGACGGAAGAATTGGCCCAGCTTTTCCGTTCGGAAGTGTTCCGCG
>CAYQZH010000103.1:0-13480 GCA_964421865.1 uncultured Phycisphaera sp.
CGAACTTCGTCCTCCTTTTCCCGTCGGCGGTGAACGACATCCGCGCTTTGCGAGGCTTTGACCCAGTATTGCCAAGCTCGGACGACGGCGGAACCCAGAACCGTGCCCTCGGGATACCAACCGTCGGCGTTGCGTTCTCCTGCGGGCACAAGGGTCAGGCACTCCAACGCCTCGTGGACGGTGTCCACGGCGTACACGCGAAATCGTCCGGCGGCGCAGGCTTCGACGACGTCCTCGCGCAACATCAAATCCCCGGCATTGGCGCGGGGGATAATGACGCCCTGGGTTCCGGTCAAGCCTAAGTCTCGACACGTGTCAAAGAAGCCCTCGATCTTTTCATTGACGGCGCCGATGGCGAGGATATGGCCGACCTGGTCGATGGCCCCGGTCATGGCCAAGTCCTGTCGCAGCGGAATCTCCGTCAACGCGCTGAGCAAGCAGCAGATTTCGGCCCCCGAGGCCGAGTCGCCGTCGATGCCGCCGTAGCTTTGCTCAAACGCGACCGAGGCGTCGAAGGCGAGCGGGTGGTTGGTGCGGAGCAGATGGCGGAGCAATCCGCCGAGAATATAGAACCCTTTGGTATGGATGGCGCCGCTCAGGGCGGCCTCACGTTCGATGTTGATGACCCCGGCGGTGCCGGGGCCGATGGTGGCGGTGATGCGGGCGGGAAATCCATAGGTGAGCGGTCCGGCAGTAATGACGGCGAGGCCGTTGATCTGGCCGACGACGGCGCCGGACGTCTCCACGCGGATGGTGCCCTCGGCGAGCATTTCGCGGAACCGGCGGGAGGGCAGGTCGGCGCGTTTTTTCGTGCGGCGGACGGCTTCGCGCACTTCGTCGGCGGTGACACGCTGTGTCCCGTTCTTTCCGCAGATGAAGGCGGCTTCGCGGGCGATATCGGCCAGACGCCCAAAGCGGGTCGTCAGCTTCCCCTTGTCGGCGGCGATCCGGGCCCCGTGCTCAATCAGGGCGGCGACGGCGGTGCGATCAAACGGAGGCAGATTCTCCTCCTTGGCGATGCGGGCGAGCACGCCGGCGTACTGGCTCACTCCGTGCTCGTCGTGCGGGACCATGCGATCGAAGTCGGCGAGCACCTTGAACAAGTCGGGGAAGTCCGGGTCGTATTCGTCGAGCAAATAGAAAATATCCGACTCGCCGAGCAGGACGACCTTGACGTTCACGTCGATCGGCTCGGGCTTGAGCGACGGCGCGGCCCAGGGGAAGACCAGCTCCGGCGGGACGATCTCCAATCGTCCGGTGCGCAGCGTGCGAAGCAGGACGTGCCACGCGCCGGGCTCGCGGAGAACATCACGGACCTCCAGGATCAGGTAGCCGCTGTCCGCGCGGAGAAGCGACCCGGCGCGGATCATCAGGTGGTCGGAGTGCGGGACTTCGCCGCGTGCGAAGGTGTGGTCGATGGTGCCGAGCAGGTTGCTCATGGTCGGAGTGTTTTCGACGATGATCGCGCAGGAGGCGTCGTCCTCGTGGGAGAGGATGACGTTGATGCGATAGACGCGGGTGAAGTCCGTCTCCTTCTCGAGCGCCCGTCGGCGGCGGTTCACGACGTCGTCGATGACCTCGTCGAGGAAGCGGCGAACGTGCGGGCCGGGGAACTCGCGGGCGATCGCGTCGGCCATCGGCGTCAGGATCGTCCGCACGTCGCTTTTCCACAGATCGTTGACGGCCTCGCGGTGGCCGCTCTTGAGTTCGTTGACCCGGGCGGTGATCTCCTGAAGCCTAGGCTCGAAGGCGTCGTGGGTTTCGCGGAAGTGGGCGTACTGCTCATCGGTGACCGTACCTGCGGCGCGCATCTGTTCGTAGTCCTCGGGGGAGACGGCTTTGCCGTCGATGCGTGGGACAAGGGCCGATTGGACGATGGGCCCGACCTGGAAGCTGACGAGAGCGAGCCCGGCCTCTGCCAAAGCCTTCTCCAACGGCTCGACGGTCTTCTCGATCCGCTTTTGCAGTTCCAGATCGAGCGTCGTTCGTTTGGCGACCATGGTCTGGGAGGAGAGGGCGGTTTTCAGGTCGTCGCGGATGAAGTCGGCGAGTTCGTCCATCCGATGCTGGAAGGGTTGGCCTTGGCCGCGATAGAGGGTCAGCAGCCGCGGCCGATCCGGCTGGGCGAAGTTGTGTACGTAGCAGCGATCCCGCATAGCCGGACAGGCGAGGCGAATCTGTTCCAGCATCCGGCGGATCAAGGTCATGCGCCCGGTGCCGGTGATTCCGCGGACGAAGACGTTCTGGCCGGGGGCGTTGGTCTCTAAGCCGAACTTAAGAGCGTCGACGGCGGAGTCTTGCCCGATGACGCCGGTGATGGGCTCGATGTCGGCGGTGGAATCGAAGGGAAGAGTCTTCGGGTCGCATCGCCAACGCAGGGCGGGGACGGGAAGCGGTTCGACGCTGGGCTTGAACGGCGCCCCCTTCCGCGCAGCCCGCCGGGGCGTCTTGCGCTTGGGACGCACGGGGCTTCGCTTCTTCGTCTTGGACATGTTCTGTTCCTTTCCGCGGACGGATTATGCCAGAACCAGCCCGCGTCGGGAACCGACGCGGGAATTACGAATTACGAATTACAAATTACGAAAAAGGAGGACGAGGATCGCGGCGGTCAGGACGACCCGCGTCATCACCCCCAAGCCCCAGGCGGAAACGGCCGCGATGCCCGCGGGCGTGGCGGCGATGGCCGCTTGGGGCTGCGGCGTGCCGGCGGCGACAGTTCTCTCGCAATCAGCCTGACAGGCTGAACGATCGTAGCCGTGGGCAAGTCCGCCGAAGGCGGACACCGCCCACGGATTACGGCACGCCCACAATTCATTCGACCCTGAAGGGGTCGCATAGATTCGCCGGGGGATAGACGACCCCTTCAGGGTCGTGATGTTCGATGGCGATCCGATCCGGTGGCGGTGCCACCGGCTATTGTCGGGCAGGCCTTCAGCCTGCAACGGCTTGTCCCCGGCGCATCGCGCGACGAATGACGATGGTTCCGGCGCTCATCACCAGGAGCGTCATCACCGCCATGCCCCACGCGGAAACGGCCGGGATGCCCGCGGGACCGATTGCGTCGTCCATGCCCACGGCCTCGAAGCCCGCGTTGCTGATGACGCCGATGCGTTGCCCGCCGACCCGACCGCCAGCCGAAAAAATAGAATGTCCCCCTGGTCCTTAGCTGTCTCGTGCACGAGATTTCGACCCGCTCCCGCCGCGACGCTCAGGGTATAACTGGCAAAAGGATATAGGAGGAGTACTGCTTATCATGCCATATCTCGTTGCGCGCTACTATCCACTTCGTTTCATCGTAGTTGTTCCCACCCGTGTTTAGATTCCGGTCAAAACAAGGAAAGTTGCTGCTCGAAATCTCGAACCGGATGCGGTGCCCGGGACCAAAATAATTACTGGTAGCCCCAAGATTGATTCTCACTAGGTACACCTCTCCCGGCTTCATCCAGACTTTCTTCCCGAAGCCTTCGCGGTAACGAGCGCGCTGAATCCCTTCCTGAACGTTATACGCTGTGCCGTCGGGATACACATTGATGAGTTTCGCGGTGAAGTCAGTATCGCGGACATCTGAGGATACATACAGCACAACTTCGAGAGGGCCTGTGACCTCGATGCCCTTCTCAAGCGGAGGTGTGCTGTAAACCAGCACATCACTTCGCATTTCTATGTCTGATTGATCTTGGGCTCCAGAGGGCAGGCCGCCAATCGGTTGACTACACGTAGAGCCGCCCCAAGTCGGGACCGGGCTTTGGGGATCATAAACGTAGCGATCCGGCGGTTGGTCTCCGGGTTTTTCGGTGCTGAGGCTGCCAGTTCCGAAACGGCTATTCGCGTGTCCGTCGCTGTGGAGATAGAAAGCTGTAAACTTCGTCCGGGCCAGCGGCCATTCGTTTTCCCCACGCCACTCGTTCCTGCCCATGACGTAGAGCTGGATCTTGGGCATCTTAGTTACACCGTTGTCGATCCCCCTGAGCCAGTAGTCAAACCACCGCAGGTACAAACCGTAATAATCGAACTGTGCGTCGCCTAGATCCCGTGTTCCCACAACGGTGTGCTCGGTTGCATCTTCGTACCAACAATGGAGGGTAGGCGCAATAACTATGAATTGATTCTCACGGGCTCGCGGGCTCGCGCTGTTCTTTTTGATGAGCTCGACCAACTTGAAAGTATCTCCGACCCCGTAGTCGTACCATGAGTCCAAGAAAAGTCCGGGCGTATCGAAGTGGTCTGTTTCTTTCACATAGCCAAATTGGTCCCACCAAGGATCCCCTTCGGGGTGGGAAACAAAGCCTTCCCAGTCGGTTGCCGGCATCCCGGCTTTATCCATCATGTCCGTCAACGGAAGACTTCGCCAGAGCTCACGCCAATCCACCTTTGGCGGTGACGGATTGAGGTTGAAATATTTTGTTACCGCCAGGAACTGGGAGCGAGGCATACTTGCTGTTATCTGGGGTTTGATCTTGCTCCCGTAGCGCAAGAACCAGTCGGCGCTGGCACCGAGATCGAACGCGCCACCACGCAGCGATCCGAAGTATTGCATCCCCCCGCTGGCAGCCCGAGGGTTCATGACTACGTGGTGCGCATTCCTCAGCTTAGCCATTTGCACTTGGTTCTCACCCTCGTAGGAACAGCCCGTGGTCCCCACTTTGCCTGTCGACCAGGATTGGGAAGCGAGCCACTCAACCGTGTCGTAGCCGTCATTTGTGTCCGCAGCCGACACGATGTAATCGCCCTCAGACTCAAACTTCCCGCGAACGTCTTGGAAAGCGACAACGTAGTCTTGACCGATAAAATAAGACTCCTGGTCCGGGTCATTTTTATTGTAGGGCGTGCGAACCAGGATGACCGGCAGCTTTTCTCCGGCACCTTCAGGAAAATAGAGATCGGTGGACAGTTTCACACCGTCGCGCATGGGAATCATCACACTCTTTTCGATACGCACCTTGTACTTTGCTTCTGCGCGCGGGAACCGCGGCTTGGGTTCCTGTCCATTAGCAGAGAATAGGAAACCAAATGTATAGAGACCAAAAACACAGAGTTTTTTCGGTGTGTATGACATAGAAATCCTCCCTGCCCCATCCTGGGGCGGTTAGACTCTCGCACCGTCTGGATTAGTTTTTGGGGAGCAGGGCACCCCCACTGCGAGCGGAAAGGACTGTGACGAAATGAAGATTGAGCGATAGGACTGGAGTAACGACTCGTTGATGCTCCACTTCTCCATGTCGGTCATCTCTGCCTCCTCGGATACGCCTAACAGTGTTTCGATTGACCCGTATAACACCTCAAGTGCCCCCATGAGTGCCGTATACGACGTTCACGGGCGGAGCATGAGGTTGCGGGCCATGACGCCTCCTCAACGGCTGCGGACGGGTCGATCCCAAACCCATTGTCAGCGGGGCGGCGGGCGGGGTCAAACGGGGGGAGGCCTGGTCGGTGGGGATCTTCAGGGCCACCACCCGGCTGGGGCGTTCGTGGTGAACGGCTTTCCAGACTCCGGCGAACGCACCCCAGCCCCAACCCTTGCCCTGAGCCTCGAAGGGGATAAACAGCAACTTCCGCGCCGGCGGGGAGCAAGATCGGGAGCGATAATCGCGGTCGGCCTTGCTGCTCCGGCTCACCCGGGCGATCATCAGCCTTTGGCTGCGGGTCCGCCCCGTGCGGGGAGGCGCCCGCCGCAACAGGTGTATGGAGTTACGGTCATGCATCAGACCCATCCCTTGCGGGAAGTAATCGACCTCACAGACCCCACGCGGAACGTTCTGTTCAACGCAACGTTGGAGGAAGCTCGCGAGGCGATCGCCGAAGGCGATCCCGACCGGGTTCGGGCCATCGACGGACACTTCGCCCTGGTCGCGCGGCGGGGCGAGATCGTTCGTATGGCCCGTTCGTTGTCCGTGCCGATGCGCTATTTCATCGTCAAGCGCGTGGACGGGCCGGCGCTGGTCGTCGCCCATCGGATCGACGCCATCGAGCGGTGGCTTCGTGAGGCCGGACTTTCCGAGCAATTCCATCCCACCTACACGCGCATGGTCCCGGCGCACTACATCACCGAGATCGCCCTCGTCGGCTGTCCCGATCCGAACCCGAAGTACGTGCGCTATTTCGCGCCGCAGCGCGAGACGCTGCCGCCCGATCCCACGCAGATCGGCGCGAGGTACGTCGGCGCGGTCGCGGACGCCATCGGGAAGTGGGTGCGGCAAGTGCCCGAGCGTGAGCCGATCGGGGTGTGCTTTTCGGGCGGGATCGACAGCGGGGCCGTGTTTCTGTTGACCTATCACGCGATGTTGAGATCGGGGCTGAATCCCTCGCGTCTCAAAGCGTTTACGCTGTGCGTGGACGGTGAAGGGTCGGACCTTGACCAGTCGCGGCGGTTTTTGGAGGCGGTCGGTTTGCAGCTTTTCCACGAGCCGATCGACGTGCCCGCGGAATGGATCGACTCGCAAGAGGCCGTTCGGGTGATCGAGGACTACAAACCGCTAGATGTTCAAGCGGGGGCGATGGTGCTGGCCCTGTGTCGCGGCATCCGTGAACGATACCCACAGTGGCGATACCTGATCGACGGCGACGGCGGCGATGAGAACCTGAAGGATTACCCGATCGAGGAGAACCCGGAGCTGACCATCCGCAGCGTTCTGAACAATCGCATGTTGTATCAGGAAGGGTGGGGGGTGGATTCGATCAAGCATTCGCTGGTCTACAGCGGCGGGCTGAGCCGGGCCTGCACGCGGACGTTCGCCCCGACCGCGAAGCTCGGTTTTGACGCTTTCAGCCCGTTCACCCTGCCGAGCGTGATCGAAGTTGCGGAGGGCATCCCGTTCATCTCCTTGACGCAGTGGCGGCACGACCGGCTGTATCAGTTGAAGGGCGAAATCGTTGCGAGCGGAGTCAAGGCGATCACGGGCTACGACATGCCGGTGTACGAAAAGCGGCGATTCCAACACGGCGGCGCGGATCGGAGTACCTTGAGCAAACGAATGCCCGATTCTGAGGACGTCTATCGCCGGGCGTTCCAAGAGGCGTTCGATGGTTGAGTTGGCCGCGTGGACGGACCGGGAGATTCTGGCGTCGCGCGGACCCCGTAACCCGGTCGATCCCTGGCGCCCCTACCTATGGTTCTCCGAGCGGGAACGAACGGCGGACGGGGGGGTTGAGGAGGTCGCGGCGATCTTCATCACCAACAAGGAATGCCCGTTTCGCTGCATATATTGCGATCTGTGGAAGAACACCACCGAGGATCGAGTGCCGGAGGGGGCGGTCGCGTCGCAGGTGGAATGGGCGTTGGGGCAGTTGCCGTCGGCCCCGCACGTGAAACTCTACAATTCGGGGAACTTCTTCGACGACCAGGCCGTCTCGCGCGTCGATCGGTCGCGTATCGCGGGTCTTGTCGCCGGACGGAGGACGGTCATCGTGGAGTGCCATCCCAAGCTCGTGGACCGACGATGCGCGGATTTCGCTGCAGAGCTGGTGCCGACGTTGCAAGTGGGGATGGGACTGGAGACGGTCGATCCCCGCGTGCTTCCCCGGTTGAACAAGCGGATGCCGCTGGGTGATTTCTCGCGGGCGACGGAGTTCCTGCTCGACCACGGGATCGCGGTACGTGCATTTATCATGTTGCGCACGCCGTTTCAGACGGAGGAGGCCGGAGTGGAGTGGGCGATGCGCTCGATCGACTTCGCATTTTCGATCGGCGTGGAATGCTGCTCGGTCATTCCGGCCCGGGCGGGAAACGGGGCGATGGACCGCCTGCAAAGCCAAGGGCATTTTCATCCGCCGTCGCTGAAGTCGATGGAGACGGTGTTGGAGTACGGCGTCGGGCTACGACGCGGGCGGGTGTTCATGGATTGTTGGGACATCGAGCGGTTCCATACCTGTCCCGCGTGCGGCCCGGCGCGTGCCCAACGGCTTGCGGAGATCAATCTCTCGCAGACGATCCCGCCGCCGATCCATTGCCCCTGCGATTCGTAATCATCGTGGACCTCACCGCCGACATTGCAATCATCGGGTCCGGATTCGGCGGAAGCCTCACCGCGCTGATCGCCCAACGCATCGGGCTCCGCCCGGTCGTCATCGAGCGCGGGACGCACCCGCGTTTCGCCATCGGAGAATCGTCCACGCCCATCGCCGATCTGGTGCTGCGCTCGCTCGCCGAGCGATACAGTCTTCCGCGTCTCACGCCGCTGACCCGCTACGGCTCGTGGCGGCGCACGTACCCGAGGGTGGCCTGCGGTTTGAAGCGGGGTTTCAGCTATTTCCAGCATCGTGAGGGGGAGGCGTTCGTTCCGCGCGACGACCACGCCAACGAGTTGTTGGTCGCGGCCAACGCCGGCGAAGAGCACGGCGACACCCATTGGTACCGCGCGGACGTGGATCATTTCTTCGTGCGCGAAGTGCAGGCCGCAGGGATCCCCTACCTCGACCGCACGCGGATCGAGAGCCTCGAAAACGACAAGGGATGGCGCATCACGGCGCAACGCGAAGACGAGTCGATTCGCGTCGCGGCGTCGTTCGTCGTCGACGCCTCGGGAGGCGGCGGAGTCCTCGCTCGCGCGCTGGGAATCAGTGACGATCCCGCCGCGCTGCGCACGAACTCGCGGACGATTTACTCGCATTTCACCGGCGTTCGGCGGTGGCAGGAGGTCTACACGAAGCTCGGCGGTAAAACCGGCGATCATCCCTTCCCCTGCGACGCGGCCGCTCTGCATCACGTGTTCGACGGCGGGTGGATGTTTGTGCTGCGGTTCGACAACGGCGTCACCAGCGCCGGGTTCGTGCTGGATCGCCATTCGCCGCAGTTCGCACAAACGGACGATTCGCTGTCGCCGCAGGACGAATGGGCGATGTTATTGCAGCGCTTTCCATCGATGGCAAAGCAATTCGACGACGCGCAAGCAGTGGAGCCGCTGCGGCGCACGCATCGGCTGCAAAGACTCGCATCGCGGATCGCCGGTCCCAACTGGGCGATGCTCCCCCACACGGCCTACTTCCTCGACCCACTGCACAGCGCCGGCAACGCCCATACGCTGTCGGGAATCGAGCGGCTGGCGAGTATCCTCGCTGAAAGTGCGGAAGGAGCGGATCGGATACAGCGTCTCGCTGACTATGAGCGGACGATGCGGCGAGAAGTTGCGCTGTTGGACTCGCTCATCCACGGATGCTACGCGGGGTTCGCACGGTTCGATCTGTTTGCGGCGTTTTCGATGCTCTATTTCACAGCGGCGACCTACAGCGAACACCGCAGGCGGGCAGGCGGGCACCGTCCCGACAACGCCTTCCTCTCCGCCGACAACGCCGGGTTCTTTGGGGCCGTCACCAAGGCCTACGACGGCGTCCGCAATTTGGCGACCGAGCCGGCGATCCCGCATGAAGGCGCGATGCGCTATCAACGTGAGGTGGCCCACCTTATCGCACCGTACAACGTCGCGGGGCTGTGCGATCCAGCGAAGCGGAATTTGTATCCCTATCTCGAAACGGGGCCGGTTGGTCAGCGGACGACCGCATGACGACTGGCGCCGCGGTCATCTTCGATCTCGATGGGACGCTCACCAAGCCCTATCTGGATTTCGACGCCATCCGCCGGGAGCTCGGCATCGCCCGGGGTCCGATCCTGGAAGCTCTGGCGCAAATGGACGCCCCGGCGCGGCGCGAGGCCGAAGCGGTTCTCTTGCGGCACGAATGGGAGGCGGCGGAGAATGCGCCCATGTACGACGGGGCGGTCGCCACGGTCGCGGCCTGCCGGGCGAAGGGACACCCCGTGGCCATCCTTACGCGAAACGCCCGCGCCGTCGTGGATTACGTGCTTGAAAAGCATGGCTTCGTCGTCGATGCGATCCGCACTCGCGAGGACGGGGCCATCAAGCCCTCCGCGGAGCCGGTGCTTTCCCTCTGCCGACAACTGAACGCGTCGCCGCCGCGGAGTTGGATGGTCGGCGACTACCTGTTCGACATCCTCTCCGGCAAGGCCGCCGGGGCACGAACGGTGCTGATGATCGGCGACGGCGTGCCACCTGACTATGCCGGAAAGGCGGACTTTGTCATTCGACAACTGTGTGAACTGCTTGCGGTCATCGGCGTGTAACGCTGGGTCGTTGAGGCCCTTCGCCTGGCGGGCTCGGGGACGGGCTCGCCCTATCGTACTCGCCCTCGGCCATCCCGGTCTTCGCCTTGCGCCGTAGGTTCGACCATGTCGAGGAGGCTTTGGACTTGATGGACCAAGCGTGTCGCCGGTCGCAGTTCAGCGTTTTTCGCGGTCGCGTGTCCGTTCTTGGAGCCGCGGGCGAGCCCGCGCAATTCGGATAGGCTGTCGCGGGTATTGCTCAGCATCCGTTCTATCGTGCCCGCGTCCGCTGGAACCGAATCGCCGTTGGGCGTCACCGTGGTGGAGACCACAGGCGCGGACGCGACCTTGATGAGAACGGGCGCGGCTCGAACCACATCCGCCCGCGCTGCGGCTTGCGATATGAGTCGGGCGAGCTCATCGGAGTTCTGACGGGCGCGGTGGGTCTGGATGGTGAGTTGGTCGTGGGTCTGCTGGGCGGCGATTTGGTCGCGTCGGCCCTGGGCCGATGCTTTCTCAATGCGGTTCAACAGGTCGAAGAGCTGCCCGGCGACCTTCTTGACGACCAGTCCAAGCGTGCCCAGGCGTTGCTCACGCTGCTGGAGATCCCGCGTCAAAGCCTCGCCCTGACCGATCAGCACCTTGGCCTGACCGGTTATGACTTCCAGGGCGGTGCGAACGCCGCCGGTCCCGGCAACCGCGGCGGCCGAACCGTCCGCTCGACTTCCCGTGGGCACCCCCTGGGCGATCGCGGCTGCGCCGTGGGTCCGAACCTCACGTCGAGGCGTCGACGAGGTGGTTACCGAGTGCGTGCGGTGTAACGGCTGAGCGTAGACGGACGGTTGTTCGCTTGGTGCTGGAACCGAGGGCGAAGCGTGTAACGGCGTGCGCGCGTGCCCGGATGGGTAGGCGGCGCGTTGGGGGGAGGACGCGGCGTGCGCGATGGCGCGCGGTTCACTCGCGGCGCTCGCCTCGATGAATCGGGGTTCGACGGCGGGCGGACTCGGCGGCAGCGAAGCGGCAAACGAGAGCGCGGGGCGGGGCGTTCGGATGTCCTCGCCGAGCATCATTTGGGCGAGGACGGATTCGAGGAAATTCTCGTCGATCCGGCGACGGTCGGCGGAGTAAGCGCTGAGCATGGCGTTGTCGCAGACGGTGTTGATGAGTCGGGGCAGTCCGCCGGAGACGGCGTAAATGCGGTCGACAGCCCCCGGAGCGAAGATGGCCACGTCCTTGGCAGCGGCCACCGACAGGCGGTACCGAATGTAGCCTTCGGTCGATTTGCGGTCGAGCGCGGGCAGGTGGTAGCTGCGGAAAAGGCGTTGCTTGAGCTGCCGAAGCTGCGGCGATTGAAACAAGCGTTGCAGTTCGGGCTGGCCGACGATGGCGATCTGCAGGAGCTTGGCGTCGTCGGCCTCGAGGTTGCCGATCATGCGGAGTTGCTCGAACGCTTCGATCGGCAGGTTCTGGGCCTCGTCGAGAAGCAACACGACCGGCGCGTTCTGAGCGAACTTCGCCAGGAGGAAGTCGTGGAGCGTCCGTACGAGTTGGGCGTTGCCCTCGCCGTGCTGGTAGGGAAGCTCGAACTCGGAGCAGAGCGACTCCATCAGATCGCCGGCGGTGTGCAGGGCGTGGTTGATGTTCGCGAAGGCGATGCTCGTGCCGAAATGGCGGAGCATCATCCGCGAGACGAGCGTCTTTCCGGCGCCCACCTCCCCGGTCAGCAGGACGAACCCCTTCCGCTCCTTGACGGCGTAGATGAGGGAGGCGAGGGCCTCTTCGTGGTCGGGGGTGGAATAGAAGAAACGCGGATCGGGCGTGTTGTTGAACGGGAGCTCGCGAAGCCCGAAAAAGTCGGCGTACATGAGGGGTCTCTTTGGGGCGGACTTGAAGTCCACTCCACCGGAGGATCCGAAGTCGTACGAGGAATATCGGTCCCGCCGCCGGGCTGCTTGAGGTCTGCTCACGGATGTTCCCGGACGTGAAATCGGCTTCCCAAAAAACCAGACGCCCGACCGCCTTCAACGCGATTGCTTTCGGGCCATACACGCCCGGACAGGTTCAGATCACCCCCCTGCGACCCGATAAATCCGCACTGAGACGGTCTGCGCGGTCGGGTGTCGCCGCGCGGGTTATGGGCACCGCGCGCGGGGAACCCTCCCGGCGCACCGGGGAGCCGTCGAATGGTTCAGTGTACGTGGCGGCGTACTTGGCGGCGGGCAGTGGCGACGGCGATCTTGTTCGCCGGCGCCGGCGGAGGGTGCGCGTCCAAAAATGTTGACATGCTGCACTTCTTGCGCGAACACGAGCACGAAGTCGCGGCCATCGAGTATCGCATCGGAATCCCCGACCGCGTCGCCATCAGCGCCCCGCGCATCCTGGAGATTGAGGGGGAATCCCAGAGCATCCAACCGGACGGAAAAATCAGTCTCCGTCTGTTGGGGGACGTGAAGATCGTGGGCATGACGGCCAAGGAGATCGCCGCGAAGTTGGAGGTCTTGCTCAGCAGATACTACGTCGATCCCAAAGTGAGCGTGCGGGTCGTGAACTACGCCAGCAAGAAGTTCTACGTTTACGGTCAAGCGAGCGGGGCCGGTCCGCGGCCGTTCACCGGGCGGGATACCTTGCTCGACGCGGTGGTGAAGTCGGGGACGACGTTCTTGTCGTGGACGAGCCGGGTGAAGGTCATCCGCCCGGCCCATGACGAGGTGCCGGTGCGAACGCTTGAGATCGATGTCGACAAGATGGTGAAGACCGGCGACTGGAGCAAGAACATCCTGCTGGAGCCGAACGACATCGTGTACATTCCGCCGACGCCGTTGGCATGGGTGGGGCTGCGGGTGCGTGAGGTTCTGTTCCCACTCGCGCCGATGGCCCAAGCCTACGTCGCCCCCGCTCAGATTCGCGACCTCGCCGATGAGTACGACGACAACAACAATAACAACAACAATCACAGCACCTACGGAAGCGGATTCTATAATCAGGACTATGGCATCTACGGTCCGTGAGCGACGGAAGGTTCCTGCGAAAGTGCCGGCACGGGGTAGGGTTGCATGGGTAGAATCGCCGACGCGCTGAGACGTGCTGAACTCGAACGTCGTCTGACGATGGGTTCCTCCGCGCCGAAGAGCGGGAGCATGGCCCTGGCGACGCCGCCTAGCGACGTCGGGCGCAGCGCAGAACCGGCCGCTCCCGTCGAACATCACCAAGAGCCCCGCGTCGAGCCGGTGGCCCTCACCGAGGGGTTGTCCGAGTCGCTGGTTCCGTTCTACGAGCGGTCTTCGCTGGTCACCGAGCAGTACCGTTCTTTGCGTACGCGGCTGCTGAGCCAAAACCCCAACTACGAACACCGCATCATCGCCATCACCAGTGCGGTCCCGAAGGAAGGGAAGAGCGTCACCACGCTGAACCTGGGCTGTATCCTGGCGG
>CAYQZH010000104.1:0-13399 GCA_964421865.1 uncultured Phycisphaera sp.
TTGCCGAAGAGTTCGGTCTCGATCCGAATGTGCGCGTTCGAGCGATGTCCCGCGGGATGCGCCAGAAACTAGGTCTTGTCCTCGCCCTCGCCCATCAGCCGCGCCTGCTGATCCTGGACGAGCCGACGGCCTCGCTCGATCCGTTGATGCAGGACAAACTGTACGGACGATTGCGCGCCGTCGTCTCCGCGGGCGGCACGGTGCTTTTGTCCAGTCATACATTGAACGAAGTCGAGGATCTGTGCAGCCGTGTGGTGATCCTGCGCAGCGGCAGACTCGTGGCGGATGAATCGCTGGACCGTCTGAGATCGCAAGCGCGACGGAAAGTGACGATTCGTTGGCGATCCGTCGAGGATGCCCTGCGCGGAAGCCCGCCGGACGGCGTCGATTGGATTGAGCGCGGCGCGTCCCATTGGCGTGGCGTGGTGCGCGGTCCGATGACCCATCTTCTACGCTGGGCCGCGGAGCAGCCGATCGACGATTTCACCCTTGAATCGCCGGATCTCGCGGAAATTTTTCGCGGTTTCTATGAATAGTGTGGCAAAATGAATCTCGGACTCATTCACAAAGCGGTGCGGGAAACCTGGGCAAGTACACTTTCGTTCGCCGCCGGGCTTTTCGCGTTTGAGCTTTTGCTGGGGCTGATTCTGCCGGCCTTCCAGAAGGAGTTTTCCGACAAGTTCCTGCAACTGGAGTTCATGCAGAAGATCCTCGCCGCGTTCCTGGGCGCGGAGCTGGGGAAGGTGATCGGCCCGGCGGTCCTCTCGATGGTCGGGTGGGTCCATCCTTTGGTGCTGGCCTTGGTTTGGGCGCAGGCGATCGTCGTTTGCACGCGCGTGCCGGCCGGGGAGGTGGACCGTGGAACGCTGGACGTGCTGCTGGCGTTGCCGGTGACGCGAACAAGCGTCTACGTTTCGGAGTCCTTCGTATTCATCATTAGCAGTCTGCTGATCGTGGGGGTCGGGCTGGGCGGGAACCTAGTCGGCAATCGAATTTCAGGGCTGGAGCGGGCGGGTTCGTTGGGGCAATTGTCGCTGGTGGCGCTCAATCTCTACGCTCTGTCGCTCGCCGTCGGAGGATTGTCGTCATTCTTATCCTCGATGTGTGACCGTCGAGGCCGAGCGATGGGGTCGGCCTTCGCGATTCTACTGGCGTCTTTTTTCTTGAGTTCGATGTCCACCTTCAACGCCATCGTGAAGAGCGTCTCTGTCGTGAGTTTGCTGAACTACTATCGCCCCTATCGAATCCTTCAGGAACGAGCATCGCCGCTGGGTGACATGATGGTTCTGCTCGGGGTTGGAACCATTCTTTGGATTTGCGGAGCAGTGATATTCGTTCGACGTGATCTGCGCACCGTTTAGGCGTGGTAGCGTGTGGGCACTGCCCACCCTACAGGTTTTCGCCGAAGAAGAAGGCGGCGCCCATGCGGTCGGCCATGGGTTGATTCTGAAAAATGAGGGGGAGCAGGAATCGAATGTCGGTGTGCGGCGAACGCAGATGATCGGCCATCTGCGTCCGCCACAGGGAATCGAAGGTCATGAGTTCGTCCTGGGAAAAGTCGCTTTGCAGGGCCGCGTCGATCGCCTGGGCGGCTAGCTTCGCGGACCACATCGCGGGGTAGAGGCCCTCATTGCTGGCCGCGGAGATGAACCCGCCGGCGTCACCGATGAGCAACGTGTGCTTGCCGACGTGGGAATCCATATCCAGGGCCGCGGAGGCGGGACTGCGAATGATCTCCGCCGCGGCGGCCTGCGGCGACAAGTCCAGGGGCAGGACACGCCGTTGAAACGCCGTCCGGCACAGTTCGACGAGCACGGGAAGGGTACGATCACGACTGCCGGCCCAGTTGACGTTGACCAACGCGCGATCCTTGCAGGTGCAAAACAATCCGAAGCTGCCGCCGCCGTCCAGTCCCAGAACCACGCCGACGTGAGGTTCGCGTGCAGCGGCGGCCGTGGGGAGCTTGGCCTCGGCCTGGGCCGTCCAGAGCGGGTTGCCTCCCGTCTGACGCGGGAAGCCGATGCGATCCGGGAGTTCCGACCCCCGACCCGAGGCCAGCAAAAGCAATCGGCTCGTAATCCGTCGGCGATTGGCGAGAGTCGTGGAGACGGACCGCTCGTGGAGACGGATATCCGTAACCGCGGAAGCCTGAGAAAGCGTCACGCCGTGCTTCACGGCCGCGTTGGCGATGGCGTTGTCGAACCGGGCGCGATCGACGAGGTAGCCGACGGAGGATTCAAAGCGGGGCTTGGTGCTCTTGGTCAAATCGGCGTTGTAGAGGGTGACGTCCCGAAAGGGTGACTCCAGAAGAACCTTGGTGGGAAGCCCTAGCTCAGTCAGGAGCGGCTCGACCTTGGCGCTAAGCCAGCCGGCGCAGGTCACGGAGCGCGGGAAAGCGGCCCGGTCCACGAGCGCCACCTGGTATCCCCTACGACCGAGAATCGTCGCCGCCGTCGCACCCGCGGGTCCGGCGCCGATGATTGCGACGTCGTAAAGTTCCTCGGCCATGGCTAGTTCCGGTTCGCGTCGGACCCTCCCAAGCTCCGATGTGGCGTTCGCCCTTGCGTATGGTACACCATCGGCGAACCTTCGTGCAAGTCCATCGGCTTTCGGCGGGCACGATTTGAACCTGGCGCGGCGGGACGGGCGGGGGCGAGATTGACGGGCGTGGAAGTGGGGGTAGACTCGTAGGGGAGCAGGCGCCCGGGTGGCGGAATTGGCAGACGCGCAAGCTTGAGGTGCTTGTGTCCGTAAGGACGTGCTGGTTCGACTCCAGTCTCGGGCAGTTCAACCCGCCGTTCGTCGGGTCGTCGTCGATGGGCCTTCGGCTCCAAGGGAGTCCGCGGAGTGGTCGATGAAGGCCGGGCAACGTAAGTTCGCCGAGGTTCCCGGCGACGCTCTTTTATGATGAGTTCCTTGCCGCAACGGTCGGTCCGCGAGCCGCGCGAACGGGGCGTGATCGCCCCTGGGGATCAGACCGCGCTCCCGGGGATGCGGCTGACGCCGTTTCGAGTTTGGCAGGGCCCCATCATTGCGCGATGGGTGACGAGCGAGCAGCAGCTTCTATGGCTGGCGCCGAGCACGCCGCCGCCGCTGACGGCGGAGAAGATTGCGGCGTGGAAGCGGCCTGGAGGCGAGGCGTTCGTGCTGGCGATGGGCCGGGACGACGCCCCCGCGGGCTACGGGGAATTGAACCCGATGCGAAGCGGCTGCGGGGACTTGTGGCTGGGTCACGTGATCGTACGGCCGGACCTGCGCGGTCGGGGCGTGGGGACCTTCCTCTCGCGGGCGTTGCTGAGTGAGGCCTTCGAGCAGCGGGGTGCCAATCGCGTGTCACTGATCGTCTTCCCCGACAATCTCGCGGCGTTGCGCTGCTACCGGCGAGCGGGGTTCAGCACCGCGGGCGAGGAGCACCATCCATTCGGCGGCGCCAGCTGCGCCTACCGGCTCTTACGGCTGGAGATGGCGCGACCGGTCGGGATCGTTTGACACGGCTCCTTGCCTTCGGTTGATGGCGTTGCTACGAGCTTTGCGCACCAACCGCGGGGAGCCAAAGCCCGTATGTACTATGGAGTACGGCGCGCCTGACAGGCATGAGAATGGCAGCGGCGGGCCGGGATAATCTCGGTCCGTGGAGCCCCGTAGCGGATGTGCGACCTGCCTAGGCCGGGCGCCCCGTTATGGGTGCACCCGGCGAATTGCGGGTGGTACATCCGACGGATAGCCTGCCCACATGAAGTTGCCGTACCCGGAATTCGAGTTGACGGATTCGGCGTACCGGCATGGCTTCGCTGACGAGGACTTTGCCCAGATGTTGCGGGAACGCCACTTGATCATTCGGAACCGGCGAGGAAAGCTCATCGGGTACGAAATTTTCGGACAAAACGGCGGTGGAACCTACCTTGTGGCGGCGGGGCGTGGGGTACAATCTGAAAGGAGTACGATCTTCCGCGTCTTTCACTTGAACCGGATGACGGACGCGGAGCGACGGCGGTTTCGGCGTTGGGTGGGATGAGTATGGGCGAACCTGTGAAAACCGCAACACGAGACGAATTGGCGTATGTTCGGTCGATGCGACGCCGATCGGGACTGTCGCTTCTTGAGAACGGTCGTGCGGAGCTTCTGCGGTGGAAGGACTACCCCGACCCGCTGCGTCGCTTCCTACGACGTGAGCAGAAGATGGTCCACGTGAAACTCACGGCGGCCGGTCGGCGGAAGCTCGAAGCACGAAGCCGACAAACCGGTGTACCTGCGGATGAACTTGCCCGTCGATGGATCGAACAACAACTCCAGCGCGACGCCGGTTGACTGTCCGCCACGAAACATCAGGGCAAGGAGGTGAGAGCGCCTTGGGTGAGACGGACGGCGGCGAGCAGCAAGAGCAGGTTGAACGCGGTCTTTACGAACCGCACGGGTACGCGATGGGTCAGGCGGCTGCCGACCAAACTGCCCGCGACGGCGGTGGGAATCAGAACGGACGCGAGTAAGAGGGGCTCTCTCGAGTTTTCCGCGGCGGACATCACGGCGTAGTTCTTGGCGACGGCGCCGACCAGGCTTGTGGCGACGATGATCAGGGCGGAATTTGCGATCGCCGTGCGGATGGACACGCGGAGGAACCGCCGCTGCAAGGGCACGGCCAGAATCCCGCCGCCGACCCCCAGCAGTCCGGAGGCGAATCCCGTGGGTAGGGCGACGGCGGCGAGCACGGGCCATCGAAACGGGGCGACAACAACAGCTCCGTCGGACACGGTTGTGGCCGCATCCGTTCGTCGCAGTAGGTGGTACACGTCGTAGGCGACGCAACCGAAGAGAAAGAGGCCGAACAGGGCGCGAAGGTACGCCTCCCCCCGTCCGGCGAATACGCCGAGTTCGCTGACCGCGACGCCGGCAACCACGGAAGCGATCGCCAACGGCACGATCCGTAGGACGGTCGCGACCTGGATGGCCTTCACGCAGTGGTGCTGATAGACGGCGGGCATAGCCACAAAGAGGTTGACGATCATCGCCGTCGATTGGTAGAGGTGCTGATTGGGGCCTAGGACCTCGTTGAGCGCGGGGATGAGGATGATCCCGCCGCCCACGCCGAACATCCCGCCCACCACGCCGACGAACAAGCCCACAATTACCAGTTGCAGCAGGTCCAATCCGCGCCTCGCACGCCAGTTCAGCTCAGCCCCGCGCCGTTTGCCGCGCTTAGCAGAATCGATTAGGGATGCAGCGCCAAGCCCGAGGCGGCGAAAAACCCGAGGTGAATCGCGGATGAACGGCGCGGAGGGAGCGGTTGAGGGCCGGTCGATGAAATGCACGCACGTAGCCTGGCAGGTCCGTGATATGGGGGCGTCGATCGCGTTTTACGAACGTTATTGCCACCTGCGAGTGATCCACGAGCGGCGGGAGGCCGGCGGACACGTCGTGTGGTTGGGATGGGGCGAGGACCCGCCGAAGTTCGTGATCGTTCTGATCGCGGGGGATTACGAGCAGAACGTGCAACCACCGTGGCAGCACATCGGAATGTCGGTGGAGAGCGGTGCGGAGGTGGACGAAGCCTTCGCCAAGGCACAAGCGGATGGGTTAAGCGGTCTCTGGCCGCCGACCGACGCCGGGGCGATCGTGGGATACTACTGCGGCGTGCCCGACCCGGACGGGAACATGGTGGAGTTTTCGTTCGGGCAAAGGATCGGGTAGACGCCGGTCAAACCGACCGGGCGGACCACTGACCGACTAGAAAGTCGGTCCCCCATCAGAACCGTCGGTCCCACCTCCCGTACTCCGCCCTATACGCCGACGCTGAATTGGTCGATCGCGTTTTCGATGGCCCGACGGATCTTGGCATGAACTTCGTCGGCGTGGGCGATGGATCGCCAAATGTGCGGAGGATGGTCGGGTTCGTCGGGGACGAAGGTGATGGTGCCGAGGGCTGTCATCTTCTCTGCCGCGGAGACGTGGACGTAAGTGTTGCGGACGCGGACGAGGAGGCACGCGGTGATGTGCGGGGCGCGGACGCCGTGGATGTCGATGATGCGTCGATTGGTGAGCACGTGCCAGGTGGTGGTCCAGCGGACGAGGGCGAAGCCGAGGCGGGCCAGGCCGGCGAGCAACACGAGCTGAGCGGTGGCCGTCAGGGTTAAGCCGGGGAGGGATACGCCGAGCGTCGTCACGGTGACGGCGAGCAACGCACTGGTCACGAGCCAGGCCGCGGAATCGAACACCGCCCGCCACAAGGAAGGCTTGATCGCCAGGACGACGATCTCGCCGCCGTCGATTACGCCGCCGGGCAGCGTGGCCCAGCGTGCGGCGACGTCCGAGACGCGGGAGGGCGCGTCGGACATGGCCGCGGCGAAGGCCGTTCGGGCAATTCGTCGAACTGGTGCGACAGCGGTCATGCGCGCTCCGAGTTGTCCTCGCCGTCGGGTGGACCCACGGCGGCTGAAAGCCTATCCGACTCTACATCCACGTTCAATATCTCGGCGGCCGGAGGCCATCGACGGCCTGCAACGTCCGTATTATCGACCGTTTATCGGATCGGGTTGCGAAGTTCCCCGACCGTCGGGGGCCGTGATTGTTTGCGGGGCCGTTCAGCGGCGTCGCGAACAAGAGATGTGAGTTGTGCTTCGGCTTCCAGCGACCAGACGAGTTCAAAGCTCATTCGTCATCGGGAATGCTGTCAGCGAACTTCGCGTCCGCCGCGAGATTCGGCGGTCTCTTGGAGAACTGTCTCGCCTTGGCCCGCGCAAGCCCCCGGCGCACCGACGCCAACGCCTTCTGGTTCTTGTAAAGCCACGCCTCGCGCTCCGGGACCACCTGGGCGAGGGTGACGAGCACCTCGCAGTCGCTGACGGGCGTGACCAGCACGGTTCGATGGGCGAACTTCGCCCCGAGCGTGACCCGGCCTTTCGAGCCGGCGGCCTTCGTCATGGGTTTCATCTTCGCGGCGGCCATATCCCGAGTATCCCCTACTTTCCCACATTTGTCAAGTAGGAAAGTGGGAGATCCGCGAAAGTCCGAGAGTCCGTACGGATCGGCGGGGGAATATCGACTCGCGTTTACGTCTACTCCCACTCGATGGTGGCCGGGGGCTTGGAGGAGACGTCGTAGACCACGCGGTTGACGCCTTGGACTTCGTTGATGATGCGGTTGGAGATGCGGGCGAGCAGTTCGTAGTCGATGTGCACCCAATCGGCGGTCATGAAGTCGGTGGATTCGACGAAGCGGACGGCAATGACGTGCTGGCCGGCGTAGCTGCGACCGTCGCCCATCACGCCGACGGTGCTGACGGGCAGCAGAACGCCGAAGGCCTGGGCGATCTTGTTGTACCAGCCGGCGGCGCGGATTTCGTCGATGATGATCGTGTCCGCGGCGCGCAGCAGGCGCAGGCCGTCGCCGGTGACCGGGCCGATGATGCGAACGGCGAGGCCCGGCCCCGGGAAGGGGTGTCGCCAGACGATCTGCTCGGGCAAACCCAGATGTTCGCCGACGCGGCGGACCTCGTCCTTGAACAGGTCGCGCAGCGGCTCGACGAGTTCGAAGCCCAGTTCGGCGGGCAGTCCGCCGACGTTGTGATGGAGTTTGATGTTGGCGGCCTTGCCGCTGACGCTGTGGCCGGACTCGATCACGTCGGGATAGAGCGTGCCCTGGGCGAGGAAGCGCACGCCCTTGAGCTTCTTGGCCTCGGCCTTGAAGACCTCGATGAACTCGTGGCCGATGATCTTGCGTTTTTCCTGCGGATCGCTGACGCCTTCGAGCCCTCGCAGGAACCGGTCGGCGGCGTCGACGACGTGCAGATCGACCTTGAAATGCTGGCGGAAAGCGGCCTCGACGACATCGACCTCGCCGCTGCGCATCAGGCCGTTGTCGACGAAGATGCAGCTCAGGCGATCTTCGATCGCCTCATGGATCAACGCGGCGGCGACGCTGCTGTCCACGCCGCCGGACAGGCCGCAGATCACGCGGGCGGTATCGCCCACCTGACGGCGGATCGCCTCGACGCTGTCCTTGACCACGTTGCCGATCTGCCAGTCGCCGGTGCAGCCGCAAATGTCATAGAGAAAATTGCGGATGATCTGCGTTCCGCACGGCGTGTGGCTGACCTCGGGATGGAACTGCACGCCGTAAAAGGGCTTGGTTCGGTGGCGGGCCGCGGCGAAGGGACAGTTCGCGGTTTTCGCCAGAGGAATGAAATCGGCGGATAGTCCAGTGACGATATCGCCGTGGCTCATCCAGACCGAGGTCTGAGGCGGCACATGGGCGAGCAGTACGTCGTGATCGACGACCTCGAGCGAGGTCCGTCCGAACTCCCTGGAGACGCCCGCCTTCACGTCGCAACCGAGCATGTCGCAAAAAAGCTGCAAGCCGTAGCAAATGCCGAGGACGGGCAAACCGCTCTGGAGAACCTCCGGGCGACAGCGTGGGGCGTCGGGGGCATAAACACTCGCCGGACCGCCGGAAAAGATCAGACCGACGGCGTTGTGGGCGCGAAGCTCCTCGACGGTGACATCTGGTGGCACGACAACGCTGTGAACGTGGTTTTCGCGGACGCGGCGGGCGATCAGTTGGGCGTATTGCCCGCCGAAATCGAGGATGACCACGGTGGCAGGAAGCATCGACCCTCCCTCAAAAATGCATATTCAGACGAACGAACAGGAACTCGTGCAAGCGGTCCAACCCGAACCACCAGGCGACCGACGCCGCGGCGAGGAGCACCGGGATCCCCAACGTACAGAAAGCCATGAGGCGACTGCGCGTTCGCGCCGGGGCGGTGGCCCCCAGGCGGATCAGCCAGAACCACCACATCGTCGCCGCGAAACCGACTACGGCGGCGGCGGTCAGGTTCAGCCCACGTTCGGAAGGATACGACGCCCACCGGGTCACTTGGCCGACAAAAGACAGCGGTCGCAAGACGCAGACCGCGATCCCCGCGAGGGCGGGAATCCACCACGCCGAACTGTAGAGAATCGCCGCCGTCATACGCTGTTCACCACGGTAGGGGGCGGTGTGGGCGAGGGCAACGCCCGCGCGGATCAACGCGAGGAAAAGCCGGACCAGCAGCAGGGCGGTGACGCCGGCCAGGACGGAGGAGATGACCGCTTGGGCCGGATTCCACCACAGGTCTACGGGAAGCTCCCGGCCCGGCGGCAGCGGTCGAGGTGCGGCGGCAAGGTGAAGCCACCCGCGGCCCGCCGGTCGGATCGAACCGGTCGGATGGACGGCGGGCGACTCATACACCCATTGCCAACCGACGCGGGTCGCCTGAAACCCGGCGAGGCCGAACGCGAGCCAAAGGGTGTTCGTCCATGCGAAGCGCCGGGCGGCGGCCGACGTCCGCATGAGGGCGATGTGCTTGAGTCGCTCCGAGCCGGCGAACCACACCCAGCGGCACATGGCCGACCAACCGGGATCGCCTTGGGCGTAGGCTTTGGCGTAGGGGGTGACGTCCGCGCCGGTGACGCGGTCGTCGCCGAAGTCGAAGTTGCAAAGCGGACAGCGGGTCGCGCCCGGCGGATCGAGGCGTTGACCGCAAGCGGGACAACGAGAGGCCGAGGCGCGCGTGGCTTCTGTCTCGATCATCCGCCCGCCTGAGTCGCGGCGCTGTCGTCGTGGTGCGGCGGCGCCGCGGCCGCTGCGTCGACCGCACGCCGCGCGTCGTGGTCCATCCCCAACGCCTGGCGGCTGAGGCGACCGTCGCTTTCCATCACCGTCCAGGGCGGCGTCACGATCGCGCTGATCGGGAAGAGCAACACGTTCACCAAGAACCGTCCCCGCCAGTAGGCGGCCTGTAGATAGTCCTCGCCGGTCCAGGCGAACTGACCGTCCTCACTGCCCTTGTCCTCGAAGGGGTCCTCGAAGTAGAGCGGCCCGTGGGTGACGGCGCCGTTCTCGGCGTGGATGTCCACGGGGGCGTAGCCGCGTTGCCGAAGGGACGGGACGGTCGGCGCGGCCCGAGCGCCCTCGACGGACGGGGTGGTCATCTGCTGGGGTCCGGCGAGTTCATCGTGGAAGGGGTTGACCATCAGTTGGCACCCGCCGGCGAGCGAGGCCAACACGACGACGCCCAGCACGGGCAGGCACGCCGCCCGTCGCACCCCGCCCGGCGCGCGAGTCGGTCCGAACCCCGAACGCGACAACATATTGCGCGAAGCTGTTGCGACGGACGCACAAGTGCCGCTGCGAGCGATGCTTAAGGCAGCTTCGCAACGTTCTGGACATGGGTCGTGCACCATTTGGCGCAAGTCTGTCTGTGGCGGGAGGTTGCGCGATGAAACCCGCCCGTTCGCGCAAAATGTTGTTGCGCTCCGGGTTCGGATAGGGTGCGAGCGACGACTGACGAGGACGCTATTCATTTCGGTATTCGAAGGCATAGTTTGTTGATTCCTTTGTGATGACCACGTCATGGGGGTGGGACTCGACGACACCGGCGGTCGTGATGCGGTGAAACGTGGCCTCGGTTCGCAGTTCCTCGACGGTCTTGGCGCCGCAGTATCCCATTCCGGCGCGGAGCCCGCCGACCATTTGATAGACGAAATCAGCCAGAGGTCCGCGGAAGGGTACGCGACCTTCGACGCCTTCGGGGACGAGTTTGCCCTTGGACGTCGAGGCCGACTGCCCGTAGCGGTCAGCCGATCCTTTGACCATCGCGCCGAGGGACCCCATGCCGCGGTACTCTTTGAAGCGCCGGCCTTTCCAGGTGACGGTTTCGCCGGGGGATTCCTCCAGACCGGCGAAGAGGGAGCCTATCATCACCGTGTGAGCCCCGGCGGCGAGTGCCTTGGTGATGTCACCCGAGTGGCGGACGCCGCCGTCGGCGACAATGGGGACGCCCGCCGGCTCGGCGACGGAGGCGACGTTCATGATGGCGGTGAGCTGAGGCACGCCGACGCCGGAGACGACGCGGGTGGTGCAGATGCTGCCGGGCCCGATGCCCACCTTGAGAGCGTCGACCCCGGCGGCGATCAGGTCCTTGGCCGCGTCGGCCGTGGCGATATTTCCGGCGATGATCTGAATCTGATAGCGTCGGCGAAGCTGTTGGACGGTTTCGAGGACGTTATCGCTGTGGCCGTGGGCGGTATCGACGATGATCACGTCCACGTCGTTGGCGATGAGGGCCTCGACGCGGTCGTACTCGTGGACGCCGACGGCGGCCCCGACGCGGAGCCGCCCGCGGGCGTCCTTGCAGCTTCCGGGGAATCGCCGGCTGCGCTCGATGTCGCGCATGGTGATCAGCCCGGCGAGCTTGTTGTTTTTGTCGATCAGCAGGAGCTTTTCGACTTTGGCGCGGTTGAGGATTTTGGCGGCGTCCTCCAGGGTCGTATCGGGCGGGCCGGTGACCAGGTCGTGGGCGGTCATCACCTCGCGGATCTTGAGGTCGTCGCGTTCGAGGAACTTCATGTCGCGGCTGGTGATGATGCCGACGAGTCTGCCGTTGTCGCCGACGATGGGCACGCCGGAAATATTTTGCAGCGACATGACCTCCTTGGCGCGGGCGACGGGGGCGTCGGGACCGAGGGTGACGGGGTCGAGGATGACGCCGCTTTCCGACCGCTTTACCTTGTGCACCTCGCGGCACTGCGCCTCGATGGAGAGGTTCTTATGGATGATGCCGATGCCGCCCTCCTGGGCGATGGCGATGGCCAAGCGGGACTCCGTGACGGTATCCATGGCCGCGGAAACGAGGGGGATGTTCAAGCGGATGTCGCGGGTAAGCAGCGTACTGACGTCGATCGCGTCGGGTAGCACGGACGAGCGGCGGGGGACGATGAGGACATCATCGAACGCGAGCGCATCGATAATCGTGAAGCTCTTCGCGGACCGCGAAAGGGAGTCTCCGGCAGCCATGAAGCGGGTACCTCTCGACCTCAATCGTACCTGGGACTCCCCTTTATGGGACGGGCGGGGTCTCGTCAAGGGCCGGGGACGCCTTAGCGGGCGGCGTACATAGAATTACACATGAGGGTCTTTCCACGTGCATTTGTGGTGTTGGCCGTCGGGCTGCCAGTCGTCGGGTGCACTACCGTCCGGAGTAACACGGTTTCACACCTCCGAGGGCCGGAATCCGACGCGAATGTCGAGCTGTCGGCCTACTTCCCGCAGGCCGCACGTACGCAACGGACCTTCCTACGCACCAACCCCTCGCGTCCCGAGGAGTCGCCGACGCCCTATGGGCAGACGGAAGACCAAAACGGACGGGTGGAGGGTTCGCTGACCGGTCGGGTGGAGTGGCCGCTGTCGCGCTACTTGGACCCGCATTCCAACCGACCGGAGCGATCGCGCCTGCGGTGGCCGATCCAACCGCGACGAGGGTCCGAAGCCTTTTTCGTAACGTTCAACCCGCCGGTGACGGAATGGCCGGAAGGCGTGCGTGCGGGCGCGGCGGCCGAGTGGCAGGCGGAGATGTCGGCCTATGACCGGCGCGGCGTGCCGTTTGCGCAGGGGTCGGCCGTCCGGCGCGTGGTCTGGGAGGGGTACGAAACGATCGAAACCGACGGAGCCGCCTACCCCGACTGTCTGCGGCTGCAGGTGGAGACGGACCTCTACTTCGGTTGGTGGGCCAGCATTCGGCTGCGAGAGACCGTCTGGCTCGCCCGGCACATCGGGATTGTCCGCCGCATCGAGCGCCTCAGCGGACACGCGCTGCTTCTCCTGCGGTTCGACTCCGCCCATGAGTACGTTCTACAGGCGCACGAGGTGGACACACCCTCCGCGGGGGCTTCCTCGGCTACGCCGCGTCGCTGGGCGCGGCTGGCAATTTACCTGGATCGGAGCCTTCCGCGACCGCGCGTGGGAGGCTTGGCCGTCGAATGGGCGGGTGAGCCTAACGACGCCGCGCGACCCGGAGCGGTCCTCCCCTACCCAGGGGGTTGCGTTCACGGTTCGGAGTTTGTAGGGTCGGACTGTGCAAACTCGTTCCAATGATCCGCTACATGGAGGGCGAGACCGTACCGTGAATCAGGCGCACCTGCTCGGTGCGCCACGGTGCGGCAGGGGGATCCTTTTGTGCGCGAAGGCGTGTGTACGTTGTGGAGGTTCGTCGAACCGTTGGGTGGCTGGCGGAACGTGCCGGGGACCGAGACGAAGACGGCCGTGGATGGGGCGCAGCAGGTGAAACCGTTGGTCGATGATCCTCGCTATCACGAAGCGGAACGAATCACGCTGGTGTGCGACAACCGCAATACGCACCCCTTGGCGTCGCGTTAACAGGCTTATGAACCTGCGCAAGCGTTACGGATCGCGCGAAAGCTCGAACTGGTGCACACGCCCAAGCACGGGAGCCGGCTGAACGTGGCGGAATCGGAACTAAGCGTACTGACCCGACCGTGTCTGGAGGGCCGCATCCCCGAACGCCAGATCGTGGTCGATGAAGCACGGGTCTGGGGCGACGATCGCAACGCACGGCAAGTCGGGGTCG
>CAYQZH010000105.1:0-4734 GCA_964421865.1 uncultured Phycisphaera sp.
CGCCGTCTGGCGCGACGCTACGGGGCGCCCTACACGCTCAACGAAGTCGTCCTGGACAAGCTTGTGCTGCAGCGGGGGAAGAAGCGTCACACGCTGCTTCAGGTCGCGGACGACGATCACCCCGTCGGCGGTCAGCTCATGGGGGCCGATCCCGACGTGTTCGCCCCCGCGGCGTTCGCCATGGCCCAGGCGGGGTATGACGCGATCGACATCAACTTCGGCTGCCCGGTGCGGAAAGTTCTGGGCCGTTGCCGCGGCGGGTTCCTTCTCTCCCAGCCGGACACGGCCTTGGAGATCATCCGCCGCGTCTACGACGCCGTCGGCCGCACCCATCCGGTTACAGTGAAGATGCGTCGGGGCATGGATGATGGGCCGGAAGCCGAGGGCAACTTCTTCCGCATCCTCGACGGGGCCTTCGAAATCGGCGCCTCCGCGGTCACCGTCCACGGGCGCACGGTCGAGCAGCGCTACGTCGGGCCTAGTCAGTGGTCGTTCTTGGCGAAGGTCAAACACCACGTCGGGGACAGGATCATTCTCGGCAGCGGCGATCTGTTCAGCGCCGAGGCCTGTGTGAGGATGATCCAAGAGACCGGCGTGGACGGCGTCACCATCGCTCGCGGGTGCATCGGGAATCCCTGGATTTTTCAGGAATGCCGCGCCTTGTGGGGCGGAGACGATCTGCCGCCGCCGCCGTCCATCGAGCAACAGCGTGAAGCCGTCGAAAGCCACTGGGCAGACAGCGTTGAGTTCTACGGACCCACGCTCGCCGGCAAGATCATGCGCAAGTTCGGGATCAAGTACGCGGAGCACCATCCGCTCGCCCGCCAAGTCCGCGACGCCTTCATCGCCGTCAAGACGTCCGACGAGTTCACGCGAGTCCTCGACCTATGGTACGACCCCGCCGCGTCCTGGCCGCGCGTGACCCGCCGCGAAGGTCACGGCGACCTCATCGCCGCCGGGGCGACGATCTAGCGGCTCTTGCACGCTGGCTATCAGAACCGCGACTGTGAAGGAGCGGGCAGGGAACGCTTCGATCCGAGCCGTCCGCCGCAGGCGGATGAGGGAGCGGACCGGAAAAGCCGAAATCCGAGCCGCGACCGTGAGGGAGCGGACCGTACCAATCAGTACCGCGACAGCCATGGAGCGGCCCGGAAACCCCGAAATCGTGCGGTTTGGGGGCTTGTTTCGCCCGGGCTTTGTCGCTACAATCGCCTTTGTCTTTTCGATCGCCGAAAGCGTGTCCCCCGACAATTTTGAAGGACGGGACTATGAGTTCGACAGTTCGCGCAGCGAGGTGTGATGCCCATCGAACACGAAGGGGCGCGCGCGTCCTCGTTTCCACTTGGATCGTCGCGACGGTGATAGCGGCATCTATCGCTCGCGCGGACCCGCCCCAAGGTGCGATCGTCGGGTGGGGGTCGCAGGTCGTCGGTGTGAATTTATCCGGTGGATTCGTCGCCGTCGCTGCGGGTGAAAGTCACAGCCTCGGTCTAAAAGCCGACGGATCTATCGTGACGTGGGGATGAAACGATTACCGTCAAACAGACGTCCCCGCACCCAACACGGGTTTCATCGCCGTCGCCGCGGGCGATACTCACAGTCTGGGCCTCAAGGCCGACGGGTCCATCGCGGCGTGGGGACGCAGCGACTGGGGTGCAACCAACGTCCCCGCACCCAACACGGATTTCATCGCCATCGCCACGGGCGGGTACCACAGTCTGGGTTTGAAGGCCGACGGGTCGATCATAGCGTGGGGACGCAACGATTACGGTCAAACAAACGTCCCAGCACCCAACACGGGTTTCATCGCTGTCGCTGCGGGTGTTCTGCACAGTCTCGCTTTGAAGCCCGACGGGGCGATCGTGGCGTGGGGAGAAAACACTAATGGGCAGTCCGACGTCCCCGCCAGTAACTCGGGTTTCGTCGCCGTCGCCGCGGGCTATTCTCATAGTCTTGGCCTGAAGGCTGACGGGTCGATCGTGGCGTGGGGATGCCGGTATGCGCTGGATAACTATGGGCAATGCGAGGTCCCCGCCACAAACGAGGCGTTCATCGCCGTCGCGGCGGGCGACTATCACAGCCTCGGTCTAAAAGCCGACGGATCGATCGTGGGGTGGGGACGCAACGATAATGGTAAAACCAACGTCCCCTCCCCCAACACGGGTTTCGTAGCCGTCGCCGCAGGTTTCTTTCATAATCTCGGCCTGAAAGCGGATGGCGCGATCGTGCCATGGGGTCGCAACGATTACGGTCAAACAAACGTCCCCGCACCCAACATGAATTTCATCGCCGTTGCCGCTGGTAGGTTTAACAGTCTGGGCCTCAAGGCGGATGGATCGATCGTGGGGTGGGGACGCAACGATAATGGTGAAACCAACGTCCCCTCCCCCAACACGGGTTTTATCGCCGTCGCTGCGGGCAGCTATCATAGTCTCGGTCTGAAGGCTGACGGGTCGATTGTGGCGTGGGGACGCTGCTCTGGGGGAAGGCAGTGCCTAGATGTACCTTTCCCCAATAGTGGCTTTACGGCTCTTGATGCTGGCTCCCACCATGGTCTCGGCCTGAAGACCGACGGATCCATCGTGGCGTGGGGGTGCGGGGATACGCTGGATGACTATGGGCAATGCGAGTTCCCCGTCGCAAACAAGGGTTTCGTCGCCTTTGCGGCGGGCATGTATCACAATCTTGGTCTCAAGACCGACGGATCGATCGTGGCGTGGGGACGCAATTCGGAGGGTCAAACCAACCTTCCCGAACCCAATGCCGATTTCGTTGCGATCGCAGGTGGTGGACTGCACAGTCTCGGTCTCAAGGCTGATGGGTCAATCGTGGCGTGGGGCGAGAACAGCGCTGGCCAACTCAACGTGCCTCTTCCGAATACGGATTTCATTGCCATAGCCGCGAGCGGCTTGGGTTTGAATAGTCTCGGGCTGAAGGCCGACGGGTCGATCGTGGCGTGGGGGAGGAACCAGGAAGGCGAGACCGAAGTGCCGTCCCCCAATGCGGGTTTCATTGCCTTCGACGGAGGATATACTCACATTCTTGGTGCGAGGGGAACCGGGGTGTGCTGTGACCACGATCCCTTCGGCGCATGCACGGACGGCGTCACCCAAGCGGCCTGCGACTGCCCGACCTGCGAGTGGCTGAAACTGGGTTCCTGTTCTGAATTGGATTGCCCGCACACCGCGATTCCCACGGTCTCTGAGTGGGGCCTGGTGGTCCTTGCCCTACTCCTGTCAATCGGGGCGAAATTGGCCTTCCGTCGCTGTGAGGTCCGCTTCCTCTCCCGCAGTTAGACCGACCCTTTCGCCCGGAGGGCGCGTGTCCGTTGCCAGGGACTTCAAGTCCCTGGTGGGCGGTTCAGTTTTCTCTATTCCGCCCGGAGGGCGGGCGAGGTTTTCGTTCGCCCTCCGGGCGAGAACAGAAAGGAGGGCCTTGTCCGGGGACTAAAGTCCCCGGCAACCACCGTTCGCCCTCCGGGCGAGGTAACCACGCCCTGATCGCTGCGCATGCGCCCGGGTGCCGGTCACCCTGGCGCAGTTCGGCCGTGGAGGTTTCGCAAACGCAATGAGTTCAACACTACGCTGATCGACGAGAACATCATCGCCGCCGCGGCGATGCCGGGAGAAACGCGGCCCGTTGCCGCCAGGGGGATGGCCGCGAGGTTGTAGAAGAAAGCCCAGAAGAGGTTCTGCTTGATGATCCGCACGCTGCGCCGGGCGAGAGTGATGATCGTGGGCAAGCGATCCAGGCGATCATGCACGATGGTGATGTCGGCCGCACCGAGGGCGACGTCCGTCGCCGAGCCGAAGGTTACTCCTACGTCCGCGGCGGCCAGTGCCGGCGCGTCGTTGATCCCGTCCCCCACGACGCTGACGCAAGCGCCGGCCTCTTGGCGCCGTCGGATCTCCGCGAGTTTTCCCTCCGGCGTCATCCCCGCGTGCACCTCGGAGATGCCCGCCGCCCTGGCGACGGCGGCGGCCGTCTGCGGATGGTCGCCGGTGAGCATCGCGGTCTGGACGCCGAGCCGATGCAACGCCGCGACGGCCTCGCGGGCGTACGGGCGGAGCGCGTCCGCGACGCCGATCGCTCCCACGCACACGGCGTCGATGGCGACGAGGACCACCGTCTTCCCTTCGGCGGCCAGTCGTCGCACGATCTCGTCAACGGAATCGAGTCCGATCCGGTTGGCCCGCAAGTAGGAAACACTGCCGGCGTGAACGGTCTGACCGTTGATTTTTGCCACAACGCCCTGCCCGGCACGGTTCTCGAACTCGCTCGGGTCAACCAGCGGGACGCCGCGTCGCTTGGCCTCGGTAACGATGGCCCGGGCCAGCGGATGCTGCGAATACTGCTCCGCACACGCCGCCAGTCGGAGAAGGTCGTCTTCGCCCAGTCGCACGCCGATGACCTCCTGCACGATCGGCGACCCGGTGGTCAGCGTCCCGGTCTTGTCGAGGAACATCCAGTCGATCCGCCCGGCCGTTTCCAGGGCGGCGGCGTCGCGAATGAGGATGCCGTCCAGCGCCGCAGTACCCGTCGCCACCATCACCGCCGTGGGCGTGGCCAACCCCATCGCACACGGGCACGCAATGACCAGCACCGCCACCGCCCGTTGAATGGCCGTCGCCCAGTCCGATCCCGCCAGCCCGTGCGTGCCAACCAATGTCACGGCGGCCAGGAAAATCACAATCGGCACAAACACCCCGGCCACGCGGTCGGCGATCCGCTGCA
>CAYQZH010000105.1:4744-13325 GCA_964421865.1 uncultured Phycisphaera sp.
GCGTCTTGCCCGACTGAGCCTCCTCCACGGCGCGGATGATCCGACCCATCGTCGATTCCGCGCCCACCCGGGTGGCCTCAACGGTCAGCAACCCGTCGCGGACGATGCTCCCCGCAACAACCGGGTCACCCGTCCGGCGATGACGCGGCATCGACTCGCCGGTCACGGCGCTCTCGTCCACCGCCCCGTCCCCTTCGACGACCGTGCCATCCACCGGCACGACCGTGTCCTGTGCGACTCGGACCCTATCGCCGGGTTTGAGCCGCTCGATGCGTGCTTCTTGAATGCCATCCTGTGTCACAAGTTGCGCCGTTGCAGGCATTCGACGAACCAACGCGGAGATCGCCGTGGCCGCACCATGCTTGGCGCGGAGTTCGAGGTATCGACCCAGGTTGATGAACGCGAGGATCATCGCCGCGGCGTCGAACTCCGCGGAATCCGGCCCGCCGCGCGCCAGGTTGACCACCCCCGAGGCGTAGGCCACGCACACGCCCAGGAAAATGAGCAAATCCATGTTCGGCGACCGGTGCAGGACGGCCCGAAGTCCGCCCACCAGGATGGGGGCCGCCGCAGACGAGAAGAGCAGCAGCGTGCACAGCAACGCCTGAATCATATGAGGCCAGACGTGTCCGCCGCTGTCATGCGACTGCAAGATCGGCGCGAGCCAGTGCAGGGCCATGATCGGACCGGCCATCGCGATGGCCTGACCGAGCGCCTGTTTCTGCTGCCGCAGTCGTTCCCAATGCGTCCGGTCCAGACCCGTCGTTGCGGCGTCGCCCGAGCGGAACGTGTCCGCGTCGTACCCCGCGCGGCGCACGGCCTCGATCAACGCTTGCCGGTTCGGCGTCGCGTCGCCAACTTCGACCGTCGCGACTTCCGTCGTCAGGTTCACCCGCGCGCCGGCGACGCCGTCCACGGACTGCAAAGCCCGCTGCACCCGCGCCACGCACCCGCCGCAGGTCATCCCCTCGATTCGTAGTCGAAGGGGCTCGTGTGTCTTGGGCATGGGGATGATGCCAGTTCGTCAACCAAGGTGTTCGGGGATCCGGGCGAGGTCGCGGCGGTGACGCCCCATTTCAGGGCTTTCCCCGCCCCGTGGGCGTCGGCTTCAATAGCCGGGCCCCGCCCCAATCCGCTTGATCCGAAAGGTCCAACTCATCGCCGTAGTCCACAACGAGTGTCAAGAGGCTGACACCTACGACGTTCACGTTCACGTCTCGTGGCGGGTCTTTTCCGGTCAGGACGCCGCTGTCGAGAAGGACCTTCCGGTCGCCGAGGACGCGAAACACTACGCTCCCCGCCGGCCGCACGGCGTCATCGATCCCGATCGTGGCGACCAGGGACTCGTAGACCCGGTCGAGTGAATAATCCAACTCCGTCCGGCTGTGCACGCCCAGGCCCTTGTCGAAGACTCGGCCTCCGATCGACAAAGGTCTCGCCGAAACGCTGCGGTCCCTTCGCACCGGCCAAGGGCGATGCAACATCCCCTCCGTCCGCTCCCCAGTCGGCGTCAGGTCGCTCAAATACACGACGCGCGGGCTGCGCATAAGCAGGTTCACGACTTCCGCGACCTTCATCTCCACCGTCGGCCCCACCGACGTCGCGATCGCCAACCGCTCCGCATCCGCCCGCTCGAGGGAACCCGAAACAACCGAGCCGTCCGCCAACTCGACGGTCACCGGAAACGCCGCCTTCTTGACCGCGCCAACCGCAAAGACCACACCGTAAATCTTGTCGGTCTGGAATGCCCGCGTCCGTTCCCCAAAGGCGAAGGTCCCTCGTTCCGCGTCGAGCGTCTCCAACCGGCCGCGCACCGACTTGGCATCGTCCGGATCGCGGATGATGAGTACGTCCTGGGCGGGGAGCCTGGCCTGCAACGCCGACTGGAACAACCCCTCGGCCTTGGCGAACTCCTCGCCGCGAACCCACTGAATCCCCGCGAGACTCTGAAAGGATAACGGAATGCCGTCGCCCAGAGCGGTACGAGTTAGCGCCGCATCGGACGCCCCGCCGACCAGCTCCCCGTATAAACGGCCTCCGTCCGCGAGATAGAACACGACCTGTCCGCCAGGCGGTTTCGATTGCGCCTCAAAGGACAATCGCGCAAGATCGTCGAAGGTGATCCTCGTCGATCCCTCGGCCGCTTGGATGCTGACGCTGCTTGCATCCGGACAGCCCGCCCACTCGCCTTGAACCATCGTACCGTCCACACGCAGGGCCTGGACCGGCGCGGCGTTGGTGGACACGCCCATCACGCCCACGACCGCGAGCGCCGCGATCGATCTTCGCCAAGCGCCCACGCCGCGAACGCGTTGCATGCTGAAAAACCGATCTCGAAGCGGATGTGTCATCCATCGCACCCACGGGATACGCTACGTTGACCATTCTCCTCCCGCGCGATACGCTATCCCTTTTGGTGTCGGTCGGCTAGTCTAGAGTTTTGCACTTTTTGAGGGTCGTTTCTGGGTTGGGCGGCTTCTAAAAAAGTGGGCCGCCTGCCGATGTCCTGGAGGTTGGAAACGGATGTCCAGGACTTTGGGGCAGGAGGCCGGTGCCATGATTCTCCCATCGACCCTGGAGACGTCGATCCTTCAATTGGCTTCGTGTTTTACCCAGCCCCCCTTCCGAACCTTGGGCGTAATCGTCACCGGCTGGTTGCTCGCCCACGGCCGCCGCGGGGTCACGCGCATTCTTCGAGCCGGCGAGGGTCTGGAGGTCAAATCCTTTCCCGGCGCGCCGGGACTACCACCGCTTCTTCAGCACAGACCTGAGCCTGTCGCCCCAGGCGATCCTGGAATTGTTCGCCCTCCGTTGGCCGCGGGAAGTCGCCTTCTACAACGCCAAGCAGTTCCTCGGCCTGGAGGACCCGCAGAACCGAGTCCCGGCGCACCGGGATGCAGAGAACGGCGCCGCTGGCGCTGTATCTGCACGACCTGGTGATCCTCTGGTTCGCGGAGCACGGTCACTTCGATGTCCAGGCGTACCGCCGAACGCATCCCTGGTATGTGCACAAACGAACCCCCTCCTTCGCCGACCTGTTGGCCGGCCTCAAAACGGCCAGCCAGCGGGCGAGCCTTTCTCGGTACGACCCTCAAAAACCACACTCCGCAAAAAAACTCCTGCCCCTATTCCAACCGCTGAAAGAGGTCGCATGATGTGCAAAACCCTAGCCTACGGTGAGGCGGATCCTCGTTCTCGGACCCAGTTACACGCCAAGGTCGAAAGTCGCCCTGGAATGGTGGAACCGTCGGGCGGGTCTATGGGGCCCCGGGCGAACGAAGGCCGTGCGTCAATGCGGGCCGATTGGCCCGGATCGTGCTGTGAAGTCCGGGGACGGTCTTTGTACTGGGATCGAGGGCCAGGTCTGGAACCCAAGGGTCACTATGCGCATCCATCAACACCTCACGGAACTGCTCCGACGGCGGGGCCGTGACTACGGTCGAAGAGGTTTCGCGGGGCATGCGTTGGCTTTCGCGGTGCTCGCGAGTGCACCGGTTGTCGTTCGCCCCGCTGGAGGAGCGGAGTCCACGTTGAACACACCCTCGACCGTGGGTCCGATCATCATGACGCAAACCCCATTTGACCCGCGCTTGGATGAAGCCGGCGGGATTGCCGCCGGTCGCGTCGGGGCGGAGTTGCCCACCGGCAGCCGAATCGTCGAGGTCAACGTCGAGCGCGGGGCAAGCCGGATAAGAAGCTTAACCGATGGGTTCGCCGCGGCGGGTCGGGCGGATTTGTCGTTTGACGGCACCCATTTCCTCTTCGTGGGGCGGCGCGCGGCGAGCGACAAGAACGCGGTCTGGGAGATGCGGCTTGCCGACGGCGAAGTGCGTCAGGTGGTCGCACCCCCCTTCGGCTGTGAGGCGGCGATCTACCTCTCCACGCTGTACACGCTTGATGCCGAGCAACCCGTCCGCCGAATTGGGTTTTGCGGCCCCGCGTCCGCCGCGGGACCGAACCAGTTCTTCACCTGCCGGACCGACGGAAGCAACGTCCAACAAATCACCTTCGCGCCCGGGGGGGTGTCCGACGGCTATCTCCTGACCGACGGCCGATTGCTGTTCAGCATGGGTCTACCGGCCGACTCCGCGGCGGCGAGCGAGTCACCCACCTTCAACCGCGCCCTGTTCACGGTCAACGTGGACGGCACGGATATATTCCCGTTCGCGGGCGTCGGCGACGGACCGGCCTGGCGTGGGCGACCGTGCGAGTCGCCCGACGGCTGGGTCTACTTTCTGGAGTCCAAGGCGACGCATCCTGGGGAGGCCGGATCGGTTGTCGCGGTGCGTCGGACGCGGAGTCTGCACTCTCGGCGTGTCGTCGTGGCAACCGATCAGGGAGACTTTCACTCTATCTCGGTCCTGGACGACGGCCGGCTACTGGCGTCGTACCACTCCGGCGTGGATCGCAATCCTTCCGCCTACCGTCTGCACATTCTCAATCCGAACAACGGCGAGCTCAGCAGGCCGGTGGTCGATAAACCGCCGTGGCACGAAGTCGATCCCGTGGCGGTGCGCCCTCGTCCTGTGCCGCACGGGCGCTCGAGCGTGGTGAACTCGAACACCACGGTGGGTCAGCTTTACTGTCTGAACGTTGATCTATCCGACGATGCGCGCGGTTCGCGGTCGGGCGAACGTCAGGTCACGGGCGTGCGTGTTTTCTCCGCAAACCGTAAAGACCAGGCGTTAGGAACGGCTTCCGTAGAGTCGGACGGGTCCTTTTTCCTGGAAGCGCCGGCGCGTACGCCGCTTCGCCTCGAGACGGTGGACGGCCGCGGTGAGGTGGTTCGCACGATGCGGAGTTGGATGTGGCTCATGCCTGCGGAGCGCCGGGGGTGCATCGGTTGCCACGAGGACCGGGAATTGACGCCGCCCAATCGGCATGTGCTCGCGCTCCGCAAACCGCCACAACGTATCGGTGTGGGAGACCCTCCCGCGGTCGTTGAGCCCCTAGAGGGCCGGTGAACCTGCCATGAACGGCGTATCTGCGACACTCTCTCTCGTCATGCTGGTCGCGTTCGGCGGCGCGGAACCATTGCCGGGCGACTCGGGTGAGTTTACCCTTTTCGTAGGGCAATCGGTCTGCTTGCAGTGTCATAGCTCTCCGGACGCCAACGGGGGCGCCGCGTCGGTCTGCACACTCGAGCCGATCCCGCTGCACGATCACTCCTATGAAGCTCTGCAAAAACCGAAGGCCGAGCACATTGCCGCGCTAAGCGGCGTTCCCGATGTTCCCACGCAGAGCCGTATCTGTCTGTACTGTCATGCGACCGCGGCGGACGAGGGACCGCGATGGACGACGGATGCGTTTCGTATGGCGGACGGCGTGCAATGCGAGGCGTGCCACGGCCCTGGGAGCTTGCACGTCGGGAGCGCAGCGCGCAGCGAAGACCTGGACCGCTCACAAGCGCCGCCTCGAAACGCCCTAATCCGTCGCGGCGACCGACGAGGCTGTGAACACTGTCACGTGGACAGACCGTCTCACAAGGAAGTGTTGGAGCAAGGTTTCCGACTGTCGGCGGCCGATCGACTCTATAAAACTCCGGTCAACCTCGCCCTGTCACCGGACGGCGCCCGCTTATTTGTGGTCTGCGAACACGGCAATAGCGTCATCGCCGTTGATTTGGCGACGCGCACGGTGCAGGGGGAAGTCGGCGTCGGTCGTCGGCCTCACGATGTCGCGTGCAGCCCGGATGGGAACACGCTCTACGTGTCCAACCGCATGGACGCGACGATGAGCGTAGTCGATGCGAAGCAATGGAAGGTCACCGCGACGATTGCGGTCGGGTTTGAGCCGCACGGCGTCGCGGTGGATCCGACCGGGCGGCATGTCTACGTCGCGAATACGGCGGACGACACCCTGGCGATCGTCGACGTCGACCAACTTACCGTCAGCCGCAAGCTGGTGATGGGCGGAGGTCCGTGGTCGCTCGCGTTCGACTCAACCGGCCGATACGGCTACGTGACCAGCATCCGCCCCCGGCCCGTTCCCTTTCGGGACCCGCCGAAATCGGAAGTCACGATCGTCGATGCGGAACTCGGCGTCGTTTCGGCCCGGGCCAACGTCGCCGACGCGAACATGCTCCAGGGTGTCGCCCCGGTTCCAGGTCGCCATGTCGCTTTGTTCACGCTGATGCGCACCAAGAACCTGGTTCCCATCACCCGGATCGCGCAGGGCTGGGTCATCACCAACGGTCTGGGGGTCCTTTGGCCCGACGGTCGTGTGGACCAAGTTCTCCTCGATGAGCCGGCCGACTCGTTTCCCGATCCCACGGACGTGGCCGTCACTCCGGACGGGCGGTGGGCTTTGGTGACCAGCGGCGGAGCGAATGAGGTCGCGCTGGTCGACGTCGAGAAACTGTTGGAGACCATCCAGGGTTTCACCGAGCAGCAACGCGTCGAGGTTCTCCCCAATCATCTGGGGATGAGCGGCCGATTCGTCCTGAAGCGGATTGCCGTGGGGGCAAACCCGCGCGGCGTCGCGATCTCACACGATGGGAAGTCGGCGTATGTCGCCAACGCACTCGACGACTCCGTAACCGTCATCGACATGGATCGAGGTTGCGTCGACGGGGTGATCTCGCTGGGCGGTCCCACGGAGTTGAGCGAGCTTCGCCGGGGGGAGAGGTTGTTCCACAGCGCCGAGGGCACTTCAGGCCGGCAGTTTAGTTGTCGGAGCTGTCACCCCGACGGGCACATCACCGGCCTGACATTCGATATCGAGGCCGACGGCATCGGGCTGAGTCCGGTTGACAACCGGAGCCTTCGCGGCATCTTCGATACACCGCCCTTCAAATGGGAAGGGACGAACCCGTCGTTGCGTCGCCAGTGCGGCCCGCGATTTGCGCTGTTCTTCACGCGGCTCGAACCCTTCCCGCCCGAGCAACTCGACGCCATTGCTCGGTATATGGGCACGATTGAACAACCGCCCAATCGCCACCGTCGAGCTGAGGGTCTGACGCTCGCCCAGCGGCGCGGCAAGGCCGTCTTTGAACGAACCTTGCCCAATGATGGAAGCCCCCTGTCACCGCAGCGACAGTGCTCGTTCTGCCACAGCGGAGCGTATCTGACCGACCACGGAAAATTCGCCGTCTCGACGACCATGTGGTTCGACGCCTTCGTCCCCGACGTGGACTTGAGGGACCTCTTCAATGCCGACGAATTCGGCGAGCTGGGAAGCTACTTCTTTATCGGCGCAGGCATGCCGCCGAAGGTCCTGGACACGCCCCACCTGCGGAACATCGTGGACAGTCCGCCCTATTTGCACAACGGCGCCGCGGCGACACTGGAGGAGATTTGGACCCGGTTCAACATGACCGACCGTCACGGCCCCACCGCGGACCTGACCAGGCAGCAGCTCAATGATCTCATTGCCTACCTCAAGTCGCTTTAAGACGCTCGTTTGCGTCGCAGTTACCCACGGCTGGCTTGGGCTCGGCGGGATTGGGATCGCCTGCGCATTGCCGGCCGACCTCGATTCACCGCTGGTTTACACAAAGTGGCAGACAGCCGGTATGCAAGAGGGGCTGCCGCACGATTCGATTCGTGCGCTCCGCGTTTGGGGCAACGAGGTCTGGGTCGGAACGGACGGCGGACTGGCGCGGCTCGACGGAACCGGGTGGAAGGCTTGGACGCCGACCGACGGTCTTCCGCCGTACCCTATTTCCGCGATCGACATGGATCCGGAGACGCGCGACCTGTGGCTGGGGACTTGGGGCGGCGGACTGGCGCGCTTCACTGCGGGTCGCTGCGACGTTTTCAATCAGTTTAACAGCGGACTTGCGGGCGATCTCGTCTTCGCCGTCGTCATCGCCGACGGACGAGTCTGGGCGGCGACCAACGGCGGTTTGAGCGTTTTTGATCCGCCGGCCGACTCATGGGAGCTTCATCACCCTCGGCGAGTGGACGAACAGGGGACGGCCGTGACGGATTTGGTATACGACGATGGCCGTCTGTCGAGTCTTCTGAGGGAAATGGACATCGGGCGCTTTGATCTTGAGCCGTTGCGTCTGTTGAGCACGACGACCAAGGTCTGGTGCCGGAACGAACGGACGGCTGGCGAGGAGGACTCGCGCCGTGGACCGACGGGACGACTCCCCGCGCGGTCCGGGCCAGTCCCCGGCCCCGTCCAGTGCGTTGCCCTCGGGCCCAGTGGAAACCTTTGGGTCGGCACCCATGAGGGATTGCACACACTTGCGGACCGGTCGTCGAACCAGTGGATTACCTACCGTTCCAAGGGTGATGGAGGCGCGGGTGTCATTACAATGGCACACGGCGAGGCGAAGCGTGCGGAGTTGCATGATATCCCCGGTATTCCCGACAACAATGTTCGTTGCATTGCTTTCGATCACGGCGACATCTGGGTGGGAACGGCACGCGGTCTTGCCCATGGCGGGCGACCAGTCTCATGGATGCAGGCCGACACTTTTGCAACCAAACGGCCTCCGAAGATCCCCACGGGCGGGACTGCACCGGATTCGGCGCTTCCGTCATTACCGGCGTCGCAGTCGGGCAGCCCGGCGGCGCCGAGCGCCATTGCCGTATATGGGCCGAGACACCGCACGATCAGTCTGCCGGGCGAG
>CAYQZH010000106.1:0-13321 GCA_964421865.1 uncultured Phycisphaera sp.
CCGCAGTAGTCTCGGTGCTGGGCTCCGCGTCCGAGGCGGCCGTAGTGTTCACCCGCGCGCCGAGCCCGTCCGGCGGGCTCATTGACTCTTCATGGGTCGATCCAGACGGCAGTGATGCGGACATGTATGCCTACGACAAGCACGTATTGCTTCAAACGGATAGACTCGCCGCCCTGAAAGTAGTCGTGACCGAGCACGACAAGCTGCCCGACATCATGATTTATCACCCAGTCAAGAACCGGCTCTATCTTGTCGAGGCCGTCGCCTCTCACGGCCCGATTTCACCCAAGAGGCACGCCGAACTAATTCGGATGCTTGCGGGATCCTCAGCCGAATTCGTGTTTGTCGCCGCGTTCCCGACTGCAGCAGAATTTCGGAAGTACGCCGCTGATATTGCCTGGGAAACCGAAGTGTGGATCGCCGACAACCCCGACCCTATGATCCACTTCCAGGGTCCCAAGTTCCTTGGCCCCTACCGGGCGCGTTAAACGGGGGATCGATGGTGACCCAATGGAATGGGGAGATGCGAAACGCTCAGGGAGAAGATGACGAATGCACCCGCGTAACATCGACCCAGCTTTGCTTCAGCGGCGCCTCGACCAGATTAGCGACGGCCTCAAGGAGGGTGTACGTCGGGAAGTCCAGCGCCTCCGCCGACTTGGCCTTCCGATCTATGTCGGGAGCAACGGGAAGGTTATCCCCATGCTGCCAAACCAGCCGACCGAGCGTAGCCGTTCCTGATCTTACGCAGCCCCAGGGATTTTCGCCTCGTGACCGTCTGCGAATGGTCGCATGATCCGACGTTTCCACGGCACACTCTCGATCGGCAGCGGCTCGTATCCAGCAAGCCGCCGTTCCCGGTTGACGCCACGCCAGATCGCGAGCAGTTGTTGCCGCACCGGCCGGTACGTAACGAATCGCACGCCCTGGAACTCTGCCACCAGCGCAGCGACCGACCGTCGGCAGGCCAAGTCGAGAAACCACGCTTTCAGTTGCAGGTATTCCGCCCGCTCGATTCGCACACAAGCCCGGCCACTTTGATACGACATTGCGTACCCCGCGAATTTAATTGGCTGACGCCGTACATCGCGGAACTGGCCGGCTTCGTTGTCGAAGAACCGGCGAGTGCGGTGCGTGGCCATGAGCAGGAAGAACCGATCATGACGAATGTAGTGCATGTTCGCCACGCCTGCGCGCTTCCGGTGGGTCCGTTCTTTACTCGACGCCGCGATGCCGTATTGGGCCATCAGCTTCCGGTCAACTTCGTGCGGATCCTTTCGCACCGGGACGGTCCCGGCGACGTAGAACTAGTCACCATGCCGCAGGTACTGCACGGCCACCTGTTGAACGAATCCCTCGACCGAGGTTGCTTCACAACGATACTGCATACTGCCAACAACTTCGTGCCACATGCTGGCACGTTTACCGCTACTACGAAGCGGGATTGTTTGCGGCACCATCCCGAAAGCCGTTCAAACCTCATGGTGCGACCGCCCCTCAGTCACGGCGTCAAAGGCAAAACGCCAGCCCAGCCCGTAGGTCCTCGTCGGTCGGCTCACGCCCAAGTCCCTCGACGTAAATCGCCGCAGGGCACCCACAGCCCACCCCTCGTCTCGCCGGAAACACGCCTTCAGATTCTTCTGGAGGAATACCGTGCCCTGTACGGCTTGCTCACTTTCCGGCGTACGGCCATGGACCGGCGGCTTCCGGCTGTTGGGGGCACGCTGGGGTGATTTGTTTCAATCAAAGTGAGACAAACAGCCCATCGGAGACGTACTCCGCCCCCGCCGCGTCGAGATCCTCAAGAAGGGCCTCCGCGAAATGGCCGCCATTCTGACCATCGCCCCGGCTCACCTCACCGACATCGAAAAAGGTCGCCGCAAGCCGTCGCAGGACCTGCTCATGCGGATCTGCCGAGCCTATGGCATTCCCGAGGCCGATCTCCGAAGCGGCTGGAGCCGAGCGGATGTCGTCGTTGCGGAAGTGGCCACCCAGGACTCGGTTACGGCCGAAAAGGTTCCCGAATTCCTGCGAACGGCCCGCAAACTGACCCCCAAGCAATGGGACGATTTAATTGATCAGGCGCGGCGGATGTCGTCGCGCAAGACGGAGAAATGACCCGTGCCCCGCCCTGCAACAGGTAGAATCTTCGAGCCGCGCCCCGGTCGGCGAGTCATCGACCAGCGGGCGTGGTGCTGGTTGGAACGTTGCCGCCGCAAGCTGCGACTCGACGAGATTCCCCTTCCCGTGCCCGTGGAGGAGTGGATCGAGGGGCCGCTCGACATCCGTTTTGGTTTTACGGACCTTTCCCACCTCGGTCCGGACGTTCTCGGCGCGGCCTTCGTCGCCGACCGTGAGATTCTGGTCGACGACCGCGTGTTACAACACGAGGGCCGATTACGGTTCACTTGCGCCCATGAACTCGGTCATCTGGTTCTCCACCGAAACACAAAGAGGGTCTTTCAGGAAATTGCTACCTTGGGGCCGTACGACTCCCCGGACCGCTACGAGCGCCATGCCGATCGGTTCGCCGCGGCGTTCCTGATGCCCGTCCCGTTGATGGAGAGAGAACTCATTCGCATTCTCGACGCCCGTGGCCTCAAACGCGGAAAGGCCGTTGTGCAGCTTATGCAGCCAACCCTCGAATCCGAGTGGCTTTGGCGCAAAATCGTGCTCCCTGAATTCACCCGCCGCTTCGCGGTGTCGCTCTCGGCGGCGGTCCGTCGCTTCAACGATCTGCAACCGAACCTGCCGCAGCCTTGGCCGTTGCTTCCGCGTGAGCTTGTCGAACCGCAGAACTCACCACGTCAGCAGGCAGCGGAACCCGTCGCCGGTATCGCATTCGTCGCGACTGGCTCGAAGACTTTCTGGAGAAATCCGTGCGATCGCACTTCGCGGGCGATCGCCAACGCCGCCGCCGCGCCCTACGCGCTAAAATCGATTTCATTGGTTAGCCCCTGTTCGGCGGCGGGGAAGCCGTGTCGCCCGCGTTCGGCCAGAGCTTCCTGCGAACATGATTCACGACGCGTCTTCGCCGTTTCAGGTCAATTTCCTCGACGTAGATTCCGCTCATGCCTGGAATCGAGTGACCCATGATGACGTGGATCGCGTGCTGATCGTTGGTTTCGTCCGCCCAGGTAGGGAACGTATGACGTAGCGTGTAGAAGCCTATCCGCCGGCGTTTCAGTTTTTTTTCGACGAGTAGATCGTCGAACCAATCTCCAAGGCGGTCGATGGACGTGACCTTCTCGATTTCATCGTTGATGCCGCGCTTCACAATCTGCCGCACCAACGGCAGCCCCGACTCGCTATGAAACACCACCCGCGTCTCAGCACCGCTCGCCGGAAGAGGTGATTCCGTCGTCAGCACGGCCTTAAGCGCCACTACGGTTTCGGCCCAAAGCGGTACGATGCGACGCACCCCGGTTTTGGGACGCTCGAAGTCGATGACGCTCCCTTCAGATCCACGGCGGCGCGTGGAAGGGCCGCGCCATCCGTGTTTCCAAAGCCACCATTGATCCCCAATAGAATAGCGGCTTCCATGGCCGGCTCGGCGGATTCGATAAGCGCGCGGACTTGGGCGGCGGTGAACATCCGCTTTCCGTTCTCGCGATCGCTCGCCGCCCTGCTCCGCCTCGCATCCGCAGCACTCGGCTTGACAAACGCCTTTCCCCAGAGCGGCGCCTGCTTCAACAACCCGGTTTCGACCGCCCACTTGAATAGCCCGCGCACGACGGTGATCGTGCGGGTCAAGGCGTGAACGCCTAACCCTCGCCCACCGCGCAGACCCTCTGTGACAAGCAACCGACGGTATCGTTGAAAGTCAGCGGCCGCGAGCGACATAACCGGCCGCGATACGCCAACGCTCTTCGCGAACTGTCGGACGACCCGCCGACAGTCCCTGAACCAGCGAGCACCGATTTGTCCCGACGAAACGCGTTCCATCTGGTACGCCAGAAACTCGTTGCCGAGTTCCTTGACCGTCAATTCAGGACTGGATACGTTCGACGCTGGGCGACCCGCGTGAAGGTCAGCCGCGACGCGTAGATAGTTGGCCAGGGCGGCGTCCGGATCTGACCACACGCCGAAGAAGTGCACCTTGCCGCGAATCTTCTTGCACCACTGGCCATTGGGATGCGCGGTAAGCGGGAATGACGCACGCAGCTTGACGGGTTTTTTCCGCCGAGGATCGGCCATGACGACAACCTTTGGCAACCTACTCAATCGAACCTACTTGAGCAGGCTACCCGGCGGGCTGGTTGTCGCCAAGGTTGTCGTCCTAGTTTATGTTTTTTGCATGAACGACGTAAGTTACTATAGCACATGATGTTGCCACCGTAGCTCAGTTGGCAGAGCAGCGGTTTTGTAAACCGCAGGTCGTCGGTTCGAGTCCGACCGGTGGCTTCGTCGTTTTCGTAGCAGCGAACGCAGGTTTTCCTTGTTTTCTAGGTTTTCGTCGAGGTGACAGGTCGTGGCATTCATGCGGACAGGACCGGACGCCTTACCCCCCTCTCGGGTACCTTTTTGACTCAAATATGACACAGGCGCGCGACCCGGATCGTACGTCCCGGTCGCGGACACCGCTTCGCGCTCCGGCGTCGCCGGGAAAAGGTCCGGCAAGGCGTCCAGCGCCCCCGCCAGCTCGCCGACGACGGTGTGCGAATACCGATCCATCGTCAGCGTGATCGTGCTATGCCGGGCGAGCTGTTGGGCGACCTTGGGATGGACGCCGCCGCGAGCCAGGGCCGACACGAACGAATGCCGTAGGGCATGAAAGTCGCACACCCGCCCGTCGGCGCCGCGGTATTCGATTTCGGCGTCGGTCAAGTCGGCACGGATCATCCTCGCCGTCTTTTCGGGCATGGCGAAAACCGGGTGCTCCCGGTCCACCGGGCCGCTTTCATCGCGCCAGCGAGCCAGCATTTGCGCCGTAGACGCCTTCAGCGGCAGGGTGTCGTCGCGCCGACGCTTGCTGTAGGCCGCCCGCACCGTCACCGTCGGCGGGGAAGCGTCCAGGTCGAATGAGTCCCAAGCGAGCGACCGCAACTCCCCCGCCCGCAAGCCGCTTTCCGCCGCGAGCTGGTAGAGCATCGCTCGCGCCGGGCCGGTCATGCCGAAACGAGTCGGCCCGGTCCGTGCGGATTCGAGTAGCCGCCGCAATTCGTCGGCGTCCAGCGCTCGCCGATCGTGGCGACGATCCGTCCGAGCGTTGTCGCCGCGCAGATGCACCAACGGCGAATCGAGGGCACGACGATCCTGCACGCACCACCGACAGAATTGCTTAACCGATTGCAGGTAGAAATTAGCGCTCTGGATGCTCAGTCCGCCGCATCGCAACTCGGCGACGTAGGCTTGCACCTTGCTCGCGGACAAATCCGACCAATGCGTGAATCCGCAACCGTCGAGGACTCGCCGAACCCTCAGCCTACAGAGCTTGGCGTGCTTCTCGGTCGCGCCCTTGCCTAGTAGGGCCGCGTGCCAGTCGGTCACATGCTCGGTCAAGGGTCGCTTGGCGTGCGTTTCGTAGGGATTCACAAGTCCCGCGTGCTCCCGCGCCGCCCGGCGGACCAGCTCGCCCTCAAGTATCTCCGCGGCGCTCTTGTCCGCGCACTTCAACGACCGGCGTACACGTTTGCCCATCGCCGGATCGTGGTACACCGCGTAGTAGACCCCGCCGCGTTTCTTCACCATCATCGCACCATCCCTTTCGTTCGTTTGTTCGGCTTCAAGGTCAAGCCCAACACCCGACACCATCGGTCGATCGTGGATAGAGCCGGGTCGCGCGTGCCTGTGAAAAAGGCGTGCACGCTCGCGTACCGCGTGCCCGACGTGTCGGACAGCCGCTTCATGCTCCATCCGCTTTCCCGAAACGCCCGCTTGATGGTGTCGCCCATACTTTCCATACCTTTAAGATATCACGTGAGGTATATCTTGTCAAGTCCTAAGTTTTCCCCACGATCGCCGTGACCGCTTCATCCCAGGTTTGCGTCGGATCGGCCTTCAGGGCGCTTCGCACCCGCCGCGCCAGGTCTCGCGGAATCTTCACCTTAGCCGCCGTCTTGCGTGCATCCTCGTCGATTTCCTCAATCGCCTCCTCCAGCGCCGCGACGTGCACCGCCCGGCGATAGGCGTCCTCAAGGGTCGCCCCGTCCGGTACGATCTTCTTCACGCCGTTGTCGTCGAGCTTGCTCTCCAACCACTTCACGAAAACGTCGCTTGTGAAGGCGTTCAATTCCACGCGCTGTCGGTCCAGGAAGTCAATCTCCTCTTGCGACGCGCCGTAACGTGTGAGCATTCCCGCCGTGCGGCGCGAATGTCCGACACGTTCGGCCTCTAGCCTCCACTCCTTCACGTCGGCGAGCCGCAGTCCCAGGTCGATGACTCGGAAGGCGTTTAAGAACTCATAGCGCCTCGTGCTCTCGCGCAGGGTCTCTAGAATCTTCAGCCCGTCCACGTCGAAGTCGTGTAGTACCAACAGGGGTATGTCGTGCTCGCCGCAGAGAGAGTCTACGAGACATCGGCTGGCGACGTTGCTGACGCCCTTCGTGGACATCAGCGCCACGTCGTAGCGTTCGGCGAGCTTGACGCGCTCGAGCAGCGGCATGAACCCTTCCTTTTCGATGAACAGGATGGCGCCGAAACGATTGACCGGCCCGCACGTCGGATACTTTCGTCCCGCGATATCGACTTCAGGGTCGGCGACTTCATGCGTCGTCACGGAGCGCAGGTATTCGCGCACCGCAATGGTGCCCAGCGCCGTCACGTCGCCCGAATGCGGCTCGGCGAAGTGTCCGCGCGCATCGTAGACCACGTCCCAACTCTGCGCGTGATCGTTTTCGGCAATGTAGTCCGGCAAGAGCGTTTGGGTGAAGTAGGCATCGTCGAGCTGTTCCTTCCCGGTTATTCGCAAAATCTCGCCTCGCGCCGCATACATGACCTGCCGGGCGTGCGCCGGTAGCGTCCCATTCGCAGATGCTTTCGCGTAGGCGTCGTCCATGACCGACCAGGCCGCGTCCTTGATGCTCACTCTGTCTTCGCGCACCATCGCGTCGCGGCGATTCCAGACCGCGTTGGCCTCGCGCTCTTCGCGCTTGCGTTGCTTGGTCCATCGACCTGTCACCTTTTCGAGGCTTTTGATAAGCGTTCCACTCTGCACGTTTAATCCTCCATGACGATCGCGCTCTTTCCGCGATCGGTGTACTCTGGTTTGGGACAGGCGACGTGCACAACGACGACGACCGGATCATCGGCGTCGATTCTCTGGTCGGCGAGAATCGTATCACAACTGCGCCCGAACGATCCGAGCTGTCGAAACGGATTGAGGATTCCCGGCGACCAGTTCACGCCGGTTATCAGTCTGCGCCGAACATCATCATCGGTGTCGATCCATCCGAATGCCGTTTCCATGATCCACGGGCGTTTGTCGCTGGTTTCACCCGTCTGCCGGTCATAGCCGAATGATTCCATCTCAACCCCGGCCTCGCGCATCCGGCTCTCGAAATGAGTCCGCCCGATGACGCCCAGCGCTTTCGGTTTGACGGGCTTGCTATGCCGCTTCATCGCCGCGAGCAACTTTTCCGCCACACCGTTCCGAAGAGCATGACCGTCCACGAGCGCCGACAGATTCGTCCGGGCGAGTCCCGTCTCGGCGAGCACGACCTTTTGTTTCGCCGTCGCGCTCAGCCCGTTGAACTCGGCCACGACCTCGCGGACGGTCCGGTCCGCGCCACGCGCTTGGTCGTGCGCGAGGTAACCGGTCAGTAAACGCTCAAGCGCAGGCGCGTCGTACCAGTGCGCGCACGTCGGATCGCTCGGTCGCCACTTCGGCCACGCCGGATCGGTCGCCTTGAAGCGTTGAACCTCACCGAACCAGTCTAGCTTGAGGGTCAGGTGTGGATTCAACCACGTGTAGTCGGCCCCGATTTGTAAAAAACGCGCCTTGGCCCGTTCCAGAATTGAGCAAGCTAAAACGGGTCCGTCATCGTCGCCATTCTCACGGTCGTCGTCGCCCGCGTCGTTGTCGTTTTGTAAAAAACGCGAGTCGTCGTCGTCCTCAATTGAGCAAGCTGAATCCGGCCAGCGGACCAGGACCTTCGTGCCCTTTTTTGCCCGGACGGATCGCCGATCCCGCTCGATAACCGGCGTCTGCCGGATGCGATCGACGCTCATGGTGATCCCGTGCTGCACGCCGCCGGACGTGATCTCGACCCGGCCCGCCTCACCATGCAGCACGAAAGGTATGGCGACGATGGTTTTCAGGGCGTTGCCCTGCGCCCCGCGATCCGGCGCGACGTACGCTTCCCGGCTGGATACCCGGATGCTGAAGTCCACCACGCCCTCGATAACGCTTACAGGAAGGCCCGGCCCGTTGTCCGTGACGGCGATCCCGTTCTTATCGACCGTGACGGCGATCTCGGGCGCGACCCCGGCTTCCTCGCAAGCGTCGAGGGAATTGTCTACAAGCTCTTTCAGAATGACGACCGGCCAGTCCGATGGTCCGTGCCCAGTCTGTGCAACGAGTTCCTTCCGGCTGGCGAAGTCCAACAGTCGGCTGGTTTGCAGCGTCGTCCGGGTTAGTTTCGCACTCTCTCTTTTTTTCATTACCACCACTCACTCTCTGAGCGCACCCCTTCCCTTCGCCCCAAGGCGTGCCCGACTTGGGTTGACGCAATTTCAACTTACTTAAATGGGCGTCACGTCATCGCCCGACCACACACCGCGCCGTCCGCCACGACCGGCATTGAACTACTCACCGCACCCTCGACCGGCGTCGCGCGCCGGGACAGCTTTGCTTTCGGTTGGGGCCGTTGGGACCAGGGCGTAGGGTTTCTGCGCGATCAACCACGCGCCCGGTGCCTGGTAACAAAGTCCTCACTTGGAGGTGAAACAAAGCCTTTGGGGGAAGCGAACGGTTGCCCTTGGACCGTCCCTTATTCGAGGGGGGGATTGACCGTTGATTTATAGACCGGCAACGGCTCAGCCGAACCCGGTTGGTGTGGGGCCTATGTACTCCATCCGCCGGGGACCGCCCCCGGCGAGATACGTCTTTTGTAAAAAAGCGCGCCTCTCGTTGCGCGGATTCAGCTTGCTCAAAATGCCGGTGCGCATGGCGCAAAAGCCGCAGAATTTCAGTAAGTTCATCGCAAAGGGCCTTGGCGGCCTCTAATTCGTTCTGGGGGGTGTCGATGGTCAGCTTGCCCCCGTTGCGTGCAATGGCGCGGCCACAGGGCCTTGCGGCCACGGGGTGCGTGCCGCTACGATGGTGCTGTTCAGCATTCCCGCCCGCGACCGGATCAGCCGTCCGGCGCGGGCAACTTGTTGGGGTCATTCGCGCGGGCCTCCGTTGCCGTTGACGATCGCCGCGATAGTCGAGGTGCGCCAGCGAAGGTTTCGTCCGATCCTCACGTCAGGCTTTGGGACAAGCCCCAGGTGAACCCAGCGCCGCAGGCTTCTGTCCGTCGTAGACAGCACTTCGCAGACCTTGCGAACCGACAGTAGCCGGTCGAGGTCGGGCGCACCGTTGCCGTTGTTTCGCGCAGTCGGTGTCATCGCGCTGGCCCCGTCCGTTGCCTAACGGCTGAATCCCGACGCACTCGCACGTCGAATCCGCACTGCCGAAGCGCCGTGAGCTGTTCTTGTTGACGGGTGCGATTGCCGTCGGCGACTGCGCGGACCAGCACACAGAACGCGACCACGGCGTCTTGGATCGGGCTTTTGTTTTCTGTCATCGCAACACCTCCCTACCTTTGGGCGGGTGTCGGGTAGGTGTCGGGTGACAGTGCGACTTCGGCGCGTGGAAATGCCTAGTTTTCTAGGGTTTCGCCGTCGAAAGTGTCGGGTTAGGTGTCGGGTAAAGTGTCGGGTAGACGCTTCCGGGTGCGCCCCCGGCGTCGGTCCTTTGAGGTCGGCCCGTTTGCTCTCAACAGCGCGCGTGCCTGCACGAATCGGGGATAGGTGTACAGGGTCGTCCGATTGACGCCCGCGGCCTCCGCAATTTTCGTGTCCGTCCAGTCAGCGTGATCGGTTAGCGCCGCGAGCGCCCGGGCCTCGCCGCTCAGCGCACTGGCGGGCGCGGGTGTCGGCACCGCCCCGCCGCCTTGCCCGTCGCTCTGTTTCAGATCGTCGCAGATTCCCTCTACGTACTCGGCCATAAGCCCAAGGCTGCCGAGAAACGCCATGACGTGAACGCGGAGCGCATCGGAGTCAAATACGGGGGTCAGCCCGAAGTGTTCCGAGCATTCTGCAATCTCGTCGGGATCACCTTTACACATTTTCGGCAGGATGATCGTTCCAGCGGCTTCCAGGACCGCTTTTGCCCTTCCTTGCAGTTCTTGGGCTGCCCCGTCATACCCACGTTCGTGAAGATCGCGGCAAATCTCCTCGACATACTCGCAAGCCTTTCCCGAGCCGGTAAACGGCTCCACTTCGGAATCCAGGTTCGCCAGGCTCCGTAGCCGCCGCGAGGTCGTTTCGAGTAACCGACGCAACCGGAGCGGTATTGCAGGTGCGTCGCTTCGGGGTGCGTTTGGGGGCATGTGCATCTACTCCGAGCCGGGCCGGTCCGCGCGGCGTCGGCGGTAGATGCAACACCAACGCCAGCGCGGTCCGTTCGGCGGGAGCGACCCGCCTACCCGATGCGCAGATTCTACCTCAGACTTGACAGCCGAAAAATAGCCGGCCTATGGCAAGGTCATCCCACCGCGCGACGTGCCGATGAGTCGGGTGGGTTCGGTGGAAGCGACGCACGGACTAGCGGGTCAGAGTTCCAGTACAATCCAAGAATAGAGACGCGAAACCCGCCGGGTCAGCCAAACCACCTTGACTTACAAACTCGATCCCATTGGTACCGGAACGCCGGAAGGTAAAGCTGTACGGCCCGCTCACGATCAGTCGTCCGCAATCTCGGCAATCCGTCCCGACATCGCAGTAAGCGATCTCGTCGCATTTGTTGTCCCCTGCGTACTGGCAAGTATCTGTACACGAAAAGCTTGCCGTGAGATCCGCTTCAATGGCGAGGCCGTTGCTGAGTGCGATGAGCGAGGTGACGCGTTGGGTCCCTGTGAACGGCCCAATTGTAGTTGTTTTGCTCTGTCCTTCGCGCAGGTCCTGCACAAATCCATCCGCTTCGACCACCAAACTAACCGGCGATGATTCAACCGACGATGTCGGTACTCCTCCGAACGACACACTGTTGCGACACGACTGCGTCCCGGTATACACGCCGGGAATGAACGGCCCCGTCGCTGGCGGCTCCTCTGGCGTCGACGGCGGGGGTGATGGAGTTTGGCATCGGTTCCGCTGTTCGTCGCAGGCCGCGTCGCCGCACGGTCGATCCCCGGCGACGCAAGTTCCGTTGGCACAGCCCTCCTGCCCGTTGCAGAACACTCCGTCGTCGCAGTCCGAATGCAGACGGCATTCAGCGCTGCCGGAAACGCCGTGCCCAGCGGGCGCATCGACCACCGGCGTACCCGATCCGCACCCCGCAAGCAGAAGGACCAAGGATACGATCCCTACCGTCAGCAACCTGCATGAAACCCGCAAACCGACCCCAAGGGGTGTGAATTGAATTGACATCTCAAAACTCCATTAAACGGACGACACGGCTATGGACAGGTGCCGTTCGGAGTCATCGTACATCATCGTGCGTCGGGAAGCAAGGGTATTCCGTCGCCTGCGTTGGCGTCCGACGCCCTCGCGCGCGCCCGCGCGCCCGATAGACAACGACCCTCCACCCCCCTCCGCGCTAACCCCAACCCGCTCGGGTAGCTCCCGGACGCTTGGTCCACCCGTCGGGGACGGGAGGAGTGAACCCGGTTTTCAGGTAAAACTCGCGGTCCTTCTTCGATAACCGCTGTGGACTCGTTTCATCTTCGCGGGGGATCGCGGACATTTTTGCGGCGAAGAGCCTGTAGAACTCCATCCGAGCCGCCGGACTCGATCTTGCCCACTCTCGGAGGCTCCAAGCCCCGATACTTGGCGCGTCCCTTGGTCGGACCCAGTCACCTTCGAGGTGGTCGAACGCCCATCGAATGGCTTGGCCGATCTTGATCCGAGGCTTTCGCTGGATGGCTCGAAAATCGGTTTTCGTGAGCGTGTGACTTTGCGCTTGGGGTCGGGTGGAGTCGGTGAGCGGTGGAAACTCCGCAGCGGCCTCGAACCACGCTTGCTTGGGCGGGGTGCCGTTGGCCTTCAACTCCTCGCGGCGTTGCTTGAAGGCGTCCCAGCGTCCCTCGCGTCGCAGCCGGTCGGTCAATTCCGCTTTCGATTCTCGCATGTTGCGGTCCCAACACGCATCACCCGAGCAGCGGCTTCGGTGGTGGTTCAGACGGCTTGGGCCGGCGCTCCGGCGCAGGGCGCATCGGCCCGTATGTCGGGAGCAGCTTCGCCAACCAGGGCATGTCCTCGTCGTCGCAAGCGAACCGTATCGGGCCGCCGTCGTCGAGCCCAGCGTCGCATCGGTAGAAGAAACCCAGCAGGCACAAAAGGTTCGGCAGGTCGGCGGTCACGACACGAATCGTTCGCCAGGTCAATTCGATATCGCCGTCGCACTCCCCGGCTTCTCTCGTCGGCTCGTACATGCAGGGCATGACTCGCTGCACCGCCACGGCCAACTCTACCGCGTGAAGCTCCAGCTTCGCCAACTTCCGAATCATCTCGTCGGGTCTACAGTCCATGATGGTGCTCTCCACAAACGGCGTGTCGGGAGCGGGGGTTAGCTTCTCCCGGTACCCGCTCTCAGCGACCCTTTTGGGTTCCAAAACGAGACGGGAACGGGTCCCATGCCCGGCCTTCCATCGTTCATGCCCGAATCGACCCGACTCCCGCAACGGCCCGCCGTCCCTTCGCGGCTCAGGGCAAGGTCCGCCGTTACTACTCCGCCCGTGGGGGCGCACCGCCCGCCGCTTTGACCATAGCTTCGACCCCCGCCCCGTCAGCGCTCGCCCGCGCTCGCCGTCGCCCCCTCGACCAGCCCGACGATCCGCGCCCGGATGGATTCCGGTAGCCCGTCCCAGGCGGCCACGACCGCGGCCAGTTCCGGGTCAGCTTGGCTCAGATATGACACACCGGCAGGGTCGTCGGAACGTAAGTCCTTGTCGTTGCAGAAGGTTAAGTTGTCAGTAGCAGCGGTTTTGTAAACCGCAGGTCGTCGGTTCGAATCCGACCGGTGGCTGTACGATATTTCCCAGGATTTCGAGCAATTCGTCATGCTGCTGATAAGGACTTGCGCGCGGCGCGGGTCGGCTCCTGTAAACGCCGTTTGAAAAGCGTGGCGCTCGGGCGGGTTCCGGCGGTCGGTTGAAAAACGTAGCGCCCTTGGCTG
>CAYQZH010000107.1:0-13299 GCA_964421865.1 uncultured Phycisphaera sp.
AGGCTCGGTATACCTGGCGGACCAGAAGGTGGGTTCATGTACCGCGGGTTCGGGATAGTCCCGGCACGACAGACCCTTGAGTACCTTGCGGAGCGCCGCGTCATCGGCCCGGCGTGCGTCCTGCAGCCCGGCATAGGTGGTCAGCGGAACCTCCTCGTCGCGGACGGTACTGGAGGAACTCCGAGCAGAAGCATCGCTGGCCGGCGACCACGGTCTTGGAGATCGAGCCGCGACTGCGGAAGGTGCGCGGGCATCGCCATCTACCGCGTCTACGTGCGGTACTGCAAAGCGCATTGAAGATCCGTCGTGTGGAGGTCGCGTGAACCTCCTGAGCCGTTCGGAATTTCAACTAAGCATGGGATTGTCCCTAGGGCGGTGCACAATATCACCCAAAGCGCGTCCTTGCCCCAGGTCGCGCTGCGTACGTTCAGTCTGCGTGTCTTCATAGTCGGGACTCTCCTCGTTACACGGTCGGTTTCGTTAACGACCTTCGCGTTCGACATTCGTTTCCTCGCGCGTCAGAAGACTTCACCTCTGTTCGCTTCCCTCGAGACCACTCGCCGTCAGCCACGGGTGTGCTCGACCCCAGCAGGAAGCGGCCATGTGTACTCTCATTGCCCTTGCACATGTAGACGTTGGCCCACAAGCAGATTCGCTCGCCTTACCGTAGGCTCGAGCCCCGCAAGTTACGCGGTGAAAATAAGACTTCTTCGCTCGCTTCCCCACAAAGCAAAGGCCTTGGCTCACAGTATACCTGTGTGGCGCGGGCGTTGCAGGGCATCTCCCTACAAACGGCGCGTCCCCGAAGGCTGGGCCGTGCGTCAAGATAGGCAGACTGCCACGGCCTGGCCCTCTGCGTCGCGGCGGGGATTACAAAACGTCCGATAGTTCCGCGGAACGCTTGCGCGTTTGCTTCCGTTGTCGACTACGTGCCTATAGGCGGATCCCGAACGCGTCCTTCCGGCGTGCTCTGTCGGAGTTTCCACACCAAGCCGCGGGCTTTACGCCCGCACGATCGCCCGCCTCCGGCGAGACCTCCGCAATCAGCGGAGGGGAGACCGACCTTGCGAGGGACAACCGGTGCACGGTCGGCGGAGGAATATCGAACCAAGCGGGTGATGCCCAGGATGTGGCCTTCCGCGTACCTCCGCGGTGCGGGCGCCCCGGAGCAAGTTTCTTTCGCGGCTCAATACCCGGCCTGCACGTACTCCTGTCTGCCGACAGGCACGCCTGTCAACGCTCCTGCCCTTCGGCAGACAGGTCGCCCCTGCCCTTGCGGGCAATCCCGGCGCGCCGGGACATGACTCTTTCATTCACGACACCTCGCCGGTTTATCGCGGCGCACGGAGGTTCGGCCATGACCCGGGTGCTCTGTGTCCCGGCAGCCACAGGTCGGCCCGACCATTCGCCTTCCTCATGGCTGGAGCGATGGGAAACACCGCTATCCGGCAAACGCCGAGGCTGCGGCGATGACGGGCAATGGGTAATCGGCGGCGCGAGGGTTGAGGTGAGTCCCGTGCGTGCGCGTCGGCGTGATTCGATCGATCCGAACACTGACGAGGTCGCCGGTGCGGACCGTCCGATCGGCCTCGAAATGAATCTCGAAATAACGATCGGCCCGGCCGTGGCGAATGCCGACGCCGTTGAGCCCGTCATCGAGAGCGTCGGAGGGTTCAACAATGACGCGGTCCGCGGACCCCAGCAGTCGCCGGCGATAGGCCGTCGAACACTCCCGCTCTACCTCGGCCAATCGCTGCATTCGTTCGTGCACGACAGGCGGAGGTACGAACTCCTTTTGCCAACGTGCCGCGGCCGTCTTCTCCCGCGGGCTAAAGGGGAAGGCGTGAATCTTGCAGAACTTCGCCTGTCGAGCGACCTCCACCGAGGCCTCGAAGTCGGCCTCCGTCTCGCCCGGAAAGCCGACGATGATGTCCGTCGAGATCGCCGGACGGTCAAGGGACCGGCGGACGCGCCCGATCATCTCCACGAAGGCCTCGACGGTGTACTGCCGGTTCATCCGGCGGAGAACCCGCGCGCTTCCCGATTGCAGAGGGAGGTGCAAGTGGGGTACGCAAGTCCGATGGGTCGCCAGGATTCCGAGCAGCGAGTCATCGACATCACCCGGTTCGAGACTCGAAAGGCGCAGCCGCTCCAGGCCCTCCACCCGGGCGAGTGCTTCCACCAAACTCGCGAAAGGGGATCGCACTGCGGCAAACCGCTTGCGGATCGCCGTCGAACGCCCGTAGGCCCCCAGAAAGATGCCCGTCAGGATGATCTCCTTGTGTCCGGCGTGCACCAGCGTCCGGGCCTCGGCGACGGCCACCTCGACCGGTTTGGAACGAAGCACGGGCCGAAGTTGGGGGATGATGCAATAGGTGCAGCACGCGTCGCATCCGTCCTGAACCTTGAGGAACGCCCGTTGATGTCCGGCGAACGCTTCAATTCGACCCACTAATTCGCTCTCGCTCTTGACAACGGGCAGGGCGACGGAAAGAATATGTGTCGACGCGGACGAGTGTTGCGTTGCATTCGTTCCGCCAGGGTGCCGAGAGGCGACCGGCTTCATCCGTACTTCATCCCGCCCGGCACCCGACGATCGGTCCGGCGCGTCGTGAACGACGCCGCCTTGGTTGACCGACCCGAGCGTCGAAGACTCCAACCATTGAGCGAGTAGCTTCCGCAGCTCGGCACAGACGTCGGTATCGTGCCCCCAGACCGCGGCCACGCCGTCTAGCGCGCGGAGACGCTGCGCATCGGCGGAGGCGCCGCACCCGACGACGATCACGGACGTCCGTCCGCCGCGGGCAGCGCGGCGGATGGCCTGACGGTTTTTTCGCGCCGCGGACGCGGTGACCGCGCAGGTGTTCACCACCGCGATGTCGGGCAGCTCGTTCGACCGCGCCGGACGCAGGCCGAACGACTCCATGACTTCGCGGAGCTGTTGGGACTCGTACTGATTGACTTTACAGCCCAAGGTGGTCAGCAGATACTTCGCAGCCATGCGTACGGACTGTAGACCGCGATTCTGGACCATGCAACGACGCTCAGAAATCCGCTCACTTCCGTTCGCGGCTCTGATTGCGCCGTTCTGGTTCAGCGGCTGCCGTCCCCAGGAGGCCGATTGATGGCCAGTGCACAAGCGGTTTGGGGCATTGACCTCGGGCGATGCGCCCTCAAGGCCATCAAGCTCCGCCTAGCGGCCGACGGCAAAGTCGAGATCGTCGCCCACGACCACGTCGAGCATGCCAAAATCCTCTCCCAGCCGGATGCGGACCGGCACGCTTTGATCGGCGCCGCGCTCGAGAAGTTCCTCTCCCACAACGATACCTCCAAGGACCAGATCGTAGTCAGCGTACCGGGTCAACACACCCTGGCGAGATTCACGAAGCTCCCCCCGGTCGCTGCGAAGCGTATCCCCGACATCGTGCGGTACGAGGCCGACCAACAGATTCCCTTCGACATGGATGAGGTCATCTGGGACTACCAGACGTTCCAGCAGGAAGGTCTGCCGGATTTGGAGGTCGGCATTTTCGCGATGAAGCGCGAGCTGATCCGCGAGCATCTGCTGCACTTTGAGCAGGCGGGGATCGAGCCGATCGGCGTGCAGTCCGGCCCGCTGGCGGTCTACAACATGGCCCATTTCGACGGGCTGCTGGGCAAGGACACGACGATCCTCCTCGATATCGGGGCCGAAAACACCGACCTGGTCGTGGCCACGCGTGACGGCCTATGGACGCGAACCGTCCCCATGGGCGGCAACAGCTTCACCGAGGCGTTGGTGAAGTCTTTTAAGCTGTCGTTTTCCAAAGCGGAGAACCTCAAGCGTACCGCCGCGACCAGCAAATACGCTCGCCAGATTTTCCAAGCCATGCGCCCCATTTTTGCCGACTTGGTGCAGGAGTTGCAGCGCTCCATCGGGTTCTACTCCACGACCCATCGCGACACCAAGGTCGAGAAGGTGATCGGCGTGGGGAACGCCTTCCTCCTGCCCGGGCTGCAAAAGTACCTCCAGCAGAACCTCGGCATGACCGTCGATCGGCCCGAGGTCTTCAAGAACATCGTCCCCTCGCCGATCGCTGAGCAACCCGCCTTCCGCGAACAGCTTTTGAGCTTCGCCGTCGCCTACGGACTGGCGTTGCAGGGGTTGGACCTCACCCAAGTCACGAGCAACCTGTTGCCCACGGAGATCGCCAAGCAGATCGTCTGGCGGAAGAAGCGTCCCGCGTTCGCGGCGGCGGCGGCGTGTCTGGTCCTGGCCGGCGGATTGATCTGGTTCCGGCAGGTTTCAGACATGCGGGCGCTCGCCGCCGGGGCCGAGGGCTTCCCACCGACCGTCACCCCCGCTACGGCGCTGGGGATCCTTGATAACGGTCCGCCATCCTCGCTCGCCCCGCGGACGATGGCGCAGAGCGTCGTTCTGGCGGCCGCTGAAATCAGTAAACAATTGGGTTCGCTCGCCGGAAAAGGCCAAACCGAACGCGCGGAAACCGAAAAGCTGATCGAGTTGCAGCATCACAAGCCGATGATCTTGAAAATCCTTCAGACCCTTCACGAGTCGCTACCGGTTCCCGAGGGGCCGCTCGCTCAGGCGACGACGCAAAAGGCCATGCTCGAGGCGATCGCCGCCGCCGGTGCGCCTCCGCGCGGACAGCGGAAACAGGTCTTCATCGAATCGATCGACACGCTCTACGATCCCGATCTGCGGCAGTTCAATTGGACGAGCAAGGTCGAGGTCCCGCCGCCGATCAACGAACACAATCCGAACAGCGGCGCCGAACTTCCCGGAATCCTCATCAAGATCACCTGCACGACGCCGAACGACGGCGGTTTGAAGTTCATCAATGAGGACTTCGTGAAGAAGCTCCGCGAGAACGGGCAGAAAGCGGGCATGGGCTTCTATATTGACAACGTGGTGCTGGTCGAGGGGGGGAAGATCGAGGCGGCCGGCGGTCCGGGGGCGGCGACTCCGGGTGCGGGGCGGACGGGCCCGACGAGAGGTGGGGCAGGCCGCGCAGGAACCTCAGCCACGCCGGGGGCGGCGGGTCACTCCGAAAAGATCGACCCCGTGACGTGGGAACCGACGGACAACGATTGGCGGTTTGAGATTTGGGCGGACGCCATCCTTCAGGACTTCTCCGAAGCCGGCGAGAAAAAGGAGAAAGCCCCCCCGCCCAAGTCGAAACCGACCCCGAAACCGTCGCCCGGACCCGCACCACCGAAACCAGGGAAACCCAAGGCGGGACCATAACCTCCAACGACGGCGGAAGGGCTGTATAGTGACGAACCAAGACTTCGCCGGCGATCCGTGACGCACCCGCCGGGGTGACCAGACGAATGGACTTTGTAAGGCGCAACCTGTTTTTGATTCTTTGCGGCGTCGGTTCCGCGGCGGGGATCGTCTTGGGCGTGACCGGTCTTCGGGCGATGCCCAAGGTCCTGGCCGAGATGGGGAGTGCCGCGGGCGTCTACAAGAGCCTCGAATCGCTTCAAAACAAACCCGTCACCCCGAGGAGCCTTGAGGCCGAGAACCAGCGGATCGCCTCCATCCAGGAGGATCACGATAAAGTCATCGAGCGGGCCAAGCGGGTCTATCACGTCGAGCCTCTCGTCGCGGGTCTTTTCCCCGCTGCGTCCGCCGAAAAGAGGATCGAGTTTCGCACGAAGTACGCGGAGGCCATGAAGAAGCTGTTGGACTCCTTGCACTGGGGCGGGCCGCCGACGCAACAGGACATCGACGCCATCAAGGACAAGGTCGAGAACGAAAAGGCGGCCGACAAGCTGCCGGGCGCCGAGACCGGCGCCGGGGGAGAAACGCATACCGCGGCTGACGTGCTGACCAAGTTGGGCGTGAAGCGTGACCCCCAGGCCCGGGCCTCGATCGCCGCGGCGCAGAAAATCTATTGCTATGCCGTCAACTTCTTCGAGGACAAACCTCCCGAGCGCGTCGCGAGCCTGGAATACTGGCCGGCAATGAAGGACACGGGGACGGTCGAGGCCCCGGAGGGTGAGGACGTCTGGCGGGCGCAGATGAGCTATTGGGTCCAAAAGGACGTCGTTGAGGCCATTGTGGCGGTGAACGAAGAGGCCGCGGAGGCCGCCAGGCAAGCGAAGGAGGACGTCTGGGTCGGAATGATGCCCGTCAAGGAGGTCATCTCCATTCGCGTTTCCGACTTCGTCCCTCCCAAAGGCGAGTTGTTCGCCGTGGCCCAGGCCGGTGGATACAACATCGCCCTGCCGCCGGGGACGGCGGAGAGCGTCTTCACCGCCACCGCCTCGGGACCCTCTTACGAGGTCGTCCAGTTCACCGTGAAACTCATCATGGACGAGCGGGACATCCCGGTTCTGGTTGAGCGGCTGTGCAACAACAGTTTCCAATCGCTGCTTCGGGTGGCCTACAAAGCCGTCCCGGTCAACAAGTCGCTGGCCGGCAAGGTCTATGGTTCCGAGCCGACGGTCAATGTGGTGATGGATTTCGAAACCGTTCTACTTGGGGACGTGTTCCGCCCGTTGATGCCCAAGGCGGTGTGTGACAAGTACGAGATCAACTGTCCGGAGCACAAGGCCGACGACGAGGAATAACGCCGACAGGGTCCGAGGTTCATGGCGAAACAACTGGTTAATCCGATTGAGCGGCACGTGGAGAAGGCGGTCCTGGGCCTGACCGGGCTGGCGCTGGTCGCCGTCATCGCCCTGTATCTGGTCACCTCGCCCAACCAGATCGAGTTGGGCCAGGAGAAGGTCTCGCCGAGCACCATCGACGGCAAGGTGACCCAGAAAGCGACCGACGTCGTCGCCCGACTCCGCTCCGCTCAACCCAAGACGACCACTCCCCCGCCGCTGTTCGATGAATTCGCCGGGTCGCTTCAACCGCTGGGACGGACTCCGCTGCCCGCAGCCGTGGCGATGGGCCCGGAGGTCCCGATCGTAGACCCCGTCGGCGCCATTATTGGGCAAGCCGGTTTGGTGAGGGTCAACCGTCCGGCCAAGCCGACGACCACTCATGGCCGAAGCACGATCACCGACATCCGCGGCGGTCACGTGCCCGTGGACTGGGTGACGGTATCCGCTCTGTTGGAGGTCAAGGCTCAGACCGAGCTCCAGCGTTTGGAATACGGGGCGACGCGGGACGAGGTTATTTTCGCGCCGCCTGAGATTCAGAGGCGTGCCCGCCGCCCGGACGGCAGTTGGCCGGACGAGGACTGGAAGGATGTGAAGTGTTGGCCTGCGGCCGTCGTGCCGCGGGCGCCTGGGATCACGCTCTTCAATGCGGGCGGCAAGGTGCTCGCGGACAAGGACGAACTGAAGGCCCTCGACAAGTTCGCCGCCGATCTGCAGCACCCCAAGATGCAACTCGACGTTCTCCGGCCCCTGCCGCCGGAAATGGCTCGCCCGACGCGCTGGGCGCTACCGGTCATCACCAACTACCGGGACGTCCTGAAGCAGGACGACGAGTACTTGAACCCGGCGGAACAGCCGGCCGCCGATCCGCTGGACCGTTACGGCGTGTCCGGCGAGGTGGTGAAGAAAAAGGAGACGACCGAACTTACGCCCGCGGAACAACGCACCCGCAAGCTGCAAGACGGGCAGCGCCTCTTGGACAGCGCGCGGCAGAATAGGTCGGAGAATGACGCCACCGAAGCGGGCAACCGAGCGGTCGAAATCCTGAACGATCGGGAGGCGACCGCCGCGGATAAGACCAAAGCGGAAAGACTCAAAGCCGAGGTCGACCAGGCCAAACGTGATATCATACGAGAGGCTCTCGCCGGTAGGGCTCCAACTCCAAGTACCGGTCCGCACACGGGGCAACCGGCCAAGAAGCGAGAACGGCTGCCCACCCAGCAGACATGGGCCCACGACGTCGGCGTCGGCAGCATCGTGAACGGCGAGACCTACCAGTACCGATTGAGATTCCGCATCTATAATCGTCTGGCCGGGATGCCCGAAAAGTTCAACAAACCGGAGGACGCAGCGACCGTCTTCATCGCCGGCGAATGGTCGGAGCCGTCCGACGCCATCTGGATCGAGCCGTCGACGAAGTTCTTCGTGACCAGCGACAACAAGAAGGAGGAGGAGATCGGCGTCGAGTTCTTCCAGTGGTTCGACGGCGTATGGGTGAAACCCGAACGGCGGATCAAAGGGACGGTCGGGGCGCTCCTTCGAGACAAGCAACGCGTTCCGACACCAGCCATCGACGACCCGAACAAGGTGGACAGACCCGAGGTGGAATTCTCCGCCGATGCCACCGCCATCGACATCGACTTTGATCGGGCCTTCCGCGAGCGTAAGGCCGGGACGATGCCCAAGGGCGTCAAATTCGCGCCGCCGGCGTCCTCCTGCTCGGTGGTGTTCGTGGACTCCCGCGGTCGTTTGCAAGAGCGATTCGAGTCGCTGGACAAGACTCACCCGGACAAGAAAGACATGACCATCCGGCTGTGGCCCGTGCCCAAACCGAAATGATGTCCCGGCGCGCCGCGTGAACGCCGGGGGAGCGCCAAGGATCTCGTGACAAGGATGAAACGAAGGCTTGCACGGGCGTGGAGCAGGCCCTAGAATCCGGCCCAGCAACGGCTCGCTGGCGCCGACGGCCGTTGGGAGCGCGGTCCTACCACCCTACGGATGACGGGCGCGTGCGCGGTAGTGATTCGTCGGTGACGCCGGTCGGTCGATCCCGCCGGCTCGGCCCTACCAGGCCTGGACGAAAGGCCGGACTTCGCGATGTACCAACCCCCGAAGAGGAGGTCCCCCTTGCTAGGTTCGAGGTTACCCGGGTGTGCCGCCGTGTTCTCGGCACTGGTCGTTTTTTGTCTCAACGTCGTCCCCGCCGCCGCGGAGGATGAAGCGGCCACGCTGGAACGCGCCATCAAACTCTTCGACAACGGCGACTACCTCGCCGCCCAAGAGTTGATCGTCGGCGTGGACCGGGCGAAGCTCAGCCCCAAACAGCAATCCGCTCGCGACGACTACCTCAATCGCATCCAGGTGGCCATCACCATGTCGGAGAAGGCGGTCCGCGACTTGGAGGATGCGGAGACGGCGATCGCCGAACAGGAGCGCGACAAGGCCGACAAGCTCCTCGCCGGCGTTCTGGCCAACGAGTACGCGCCTCAAGGCGCTCGCCGATCGGCGACGAACCTCCAACAGGAGTTGAAAGGATCGGTCCCCGCGTCGGGGGCGACCTCCGGGCAACAGCCTCAACCTCCCGCGGCCAAGCCCGCCGCTCCGCCGCCGGCACAACCGGCCACTGCGAAAAATGAGCCGCCTGCCAAGCCCGTGCCGGCGCGACCGGCCTCCCCCGCCGCATCGCCGGACTCGGAGAAAGCGAAGGTTTTGACCCGCGAAGGCGACGACCTGCTCCAGGGCGGGCGGTATGCCGAGGCCGAGCGACTTTACCAAGAAGCGCTTCGCGCCGTACCCGGATATCCCGAGGCCGTCGAGGGGCTGAAACGCGCCGCCGAGCATCAGCAGAACGTCGCCGGAACGCGCGGCGAGACGTTGACCGAGCGAATCCAGCGGGACGATCAGATCAACTGGCAACGGACCGTCGCTGAGTACCGCGAGGCCGAGCAAGTGATCCGCGATCACATCGCGGGCGAACGCTTCGGTGAGGCCGGGCAGACGTTGATCCGCGCCCGCCAGATCGTTGACGCCGGCAAGCAGTTCGCCGACCCCGCCTCGAAATACGAAAGCCTCAAGAGCGAGGTCGACGCCCTTGGACAGTGGGTTGCCCATGAGGAACGGTCGTACAACGAGCGGAAGGTGGCGGAAATCCAGCGGGACATCGAGCGGCAACGAGCGGAGCGTATCCGGCTGGATCAGGAAAACCGGACCCGCCAGGTTGAGGCGTTGATGAATCAGGCCATGCAGCACCGCAAGGACGGCGACCTGGACTCCGCCGTGAACGTGCTGCGCCAGGTGACGGTGATCGACCCGAAGTACAAACCCGCCCGTTGGATGATGGACGACCTGGAGGACCGACGGCAATACCAGCGCGGCCGCGAGATCCGCAAAGAGTTCTACGATCAGTCGCGCGGGGCGCTCGACGAAGTCGAAGAGGCCAAGATCCCCTGGTACATGGAGTTGAAGTATCCCAAGAACTGGCCCGAATTGATCTCCCGCCCCGAGCGCCGCGGCGGACGAACGCGACCGGACAACATGCTCCTCGGAGCGCTGGACAAACCCATCCCGGTGGACTTCAAGCACGACCCCTTCGACCAGGTCATGGAACGTCTGGCCGACGCCCATCGTCTGAACATCATCGTCAACTGGAACGACCTGCAGCGGGCGGGCGTCGAGCGCACCGTCCCCATCGATCTGAGCCTGCCGAATGATATCACCCTGCATCGGGCCCTGACGGAAGTGCTGGACCAGGCCGGCGCCGGCGTCACGAAGGTGGGGTTCGATGTCGCCGAGGGGACGATCAAGATCGCCACCCGCCAAACCTTGGACAAGGAGACCTACACGGCGGTTTACGACGTCAATGATCTCTTGCAGGAGATCCCGATCTTCAACGACGCGCCGCTGACCGACCTGACGCAGGTGAACAAGCGAACCGCCTCGACCCCCGCCAAGGAGGCGAAGCGACCCTGGTCGCGGGAAAGCGACGACGATGATGACGAGGGGGGCCACGACCCGGAGCGGGCGAGCCGCGTCCAGTCGATCATCAACTTGCTCCAAGACACGGTCGCTCCGGACAGTTGGCGCGATCGCGGCGGATCGGTGGGTAACATCAACGAGATCAACGGGCAGTTGGTCATTACGCAGAACTCCTCCGCCCAGCGGCAGATCGCGGACGTCCTGGGGAAGCTCCGCGAACAGCGTGCGGTGCAGATCGCAGTCGAAGCACGCTTCATCACCGTTTCCAGCCACTATTTGGAGGAACTGGGCCTCGATATCGACGTCGTGTTGAACGCCGGGAATGCGGGCTTCGACTACGTACCGACCGCTGGCGGGGCGGCAACCGACCCCATTCTTGGAAACGCCTTACTCCTTCCACGGTCCTTCTCGCGGCTGGGCTTCACGCCGGCCACACCGGCAGGGATCGGCACCGCCACGACGACCACCCCGGGCAGTGGTTCCGTCCCCCAGCCGTTTGCGCAACCGTACTTGGTGCCCCCAAAGCGGGGCGGCGGGGGAAGCCAGGCCACTCCGGTCCCGCTCATCAATCGGGTCTCGAGCTTCACCGATCCAAGCAACTTGGGTAGCGACGTTCCGGGCAGCTTCGCCGGCCAAACCATCGGTCCGGCCCTGAGCGTGTTCGGCAGCTTCCTGGACAATATCCAGGTGGACTTCCTCTTGCGTGCCACGCAGGCCGACTCACGTACCTCCATCCTCACCGCCCCGCGACTCGTGCTGTTCAACGGGCAGCGGTCGTGGGTGGCGGTGACGATCCAGCAGAACTTCGTGAGCCAGCTCGCCCCGGTCGTCGCCCAGGGAGCGGTCGCCGTGGCGCCGGTCGTCGGCACAATCGACTCGGGTGCTGTGTTGGACGTCAACGCCACGGTCACGCCGGATAAGCGCTACGTCACCATGACCCTGCGCCCCGGCGTCACGCGTTTGCTGGACCTCCAGACGATCCCGTTCAGCGGCGGCGCAGCGGGCGGCGGATTCGGCGGCGGAGGAACGGCGCTGGCGGCCTTTATTCAAGTACCCACCCTGTCCAGCCAACGCGTGCAGACGACGGTGTCGGTGCCCGATGGCGGAACGCTTCTGATCGGCGGACAAAAACTGGCCAGCGAAACCGAAGTGGAGGCCGGCGTGCCGATCCTTTCGAAAATACCGATCCTCAAGCGGGCCTATTCGTCGCGGTCGATGGTAAAAGACGAACAGACGCTGCTCATTCTGATTAAGCCCAAGATTCTGATTCAGACCGAGCAGGAGGAGCTGGCGTTCCCGTCGTTCTCGCCAGGCCAAGGCCCATAGGCGGATGCGCCATGTCGGCATTCTTCATCGCCGCAGCATGTTTCGCAGCGGTTGGAGAACCGCCGGCGTCGCCGAAGCCTACCGAGGGCGTTCGGCCCTTCGCCGAAGGCGTCCGCATCGACTGGCCGAACCTGACCGTCGAACTCGACGCCGAAGTCGCTCTCCGCGAAGGACCGTTGGAACTCTTCGCGTGCAGTCCGAGGACGAAGGAGCATGAAAGCATTCTGGTCGTGTACGCCCGCCCCATGCACATCTATCAGGCCCTGGGCCTGATGGGATTGAATCCGGGTTCGCCCGGGCGATTCGACGAACAGAACCAGCGATGGGAGGCCGCACGCGGCGCACGTCTCGATGTTCGCGTGCGTTACCCCGATGGATCCGACACGCGTGTGGTTGCGTCGGAAAAATGGATTTCCGGCGTCAAGGGTGCGACGCCGGAGCCGCTCCGCTGGGTGTTCGCCGGTTCCTTGACCCTTCCGGACGGCCGATTCGCGGCGGATATCGAAGGGACCGTCGCCTGTCTGGTCGATTTTGAGTCGGCCCTCATCGCCCTCGACACTTCCCACAGCGCCGACAACGACCAGCTCTGGCTGGCCGCCAACACCAAGGAGATCCCGCCTCGGGGGACAAAGTGCATGCTGCTCATCCGCAGCCATTCCCGGCCGACCGTTACGGCGGAACTACTCGATGACCACGCGGTCGAACATCACGGTCAGGCGTTGACCGAGGAGAAGGTCGTTCAACTCTTGACGCCGAATGGAGACGACGCAAGAGCCGCACATTTGGTGATCCTTGTGCCGCCGGACGTGTCCGACGAAGCGACCCGTGGTTTCGCGGATCGCGTCGGCGAGCTGTGCAAGTTCGAGCGGATCATCGAGACCAAGCGTACCCCCGCGCGAAAGGGCCTCCTGGTCCCCCGGGACAAGACGCGACGGAAGGACGAATAGCTCGGTTTCAATCGCGGAGCCGGCCAACGATCCGTAGCTTGAGGTTTTCACCCGAGTTGGGGATAATCACGGCCAGCATGAAACGTTCATCGGTCGACACGGCGCGGGTCGGCGCTGCCGGCACGGCACTGAAGCGATCCCGGCGCGAGGTCATTCTGTCCCGCGGGCGGGCGGTGCTGGAAGCCGAGGCCGCCGCCATCGGCGACGCTTGCAGCCGCCTGGGCGACGCCTTTGTCGGGGCGGTTCAGGCCATCCTCGACTGCAAAGGGCGCGTGTGCGTGACGGGCATCGGCAAGGCCGGGCTGGTCGGGAACAAGGTCCAGGCCACCTTCGCCAGCACCGGGACGCTCTCGTACTCCCTGCATCCCGTCGAGGCCCTGCACGGCGACCTGGGGATGATCCACGGCGACGACGTGGTCATCGCCCTGAGCAA
>CAYQZH010000108.1:0-13100 GCA_964421865.1 uncultured Phycisphaera sp.
TCCCCGCTGTCGATTAAAATGTGGGTAATGACAAGGGTTGAAACGCCGGGCTATTGTCAATCGTCCCTCGGGGACGAGTCTCGCTGGCATCCCCAAAGGCACTCTACTTGTGGGTAACAGCAAGGGTAAACGACTGGCCTTTGATCCCGCCTTTGGCGAGCGAAGCCCCGTGAACGGGGTTGCCCATCGACTCGTCTTCGCGACAAGGAAACATAGCGTTGTAGTACTAACGAGCGGACAAACGGGCGGACAAGCGGCGACAACCGCCCCCTTCTCGATAGAATCCCTGGGCGATGCGATCCGATCTGCGCTACAACCTTATGTTGGCGGGCGCCGCGTTCCTCGTGCACGCCGCGGCCCTCATCGCAGCGCACCTGCAAACCGGTTCGATCCAGGGTTACGCCTTCCGCTCGCTGGACTGCGACGAGTTCTACGCCATCGCCAAGAACCTCGTCGAGCACGGCGCGTTCAGCCAGAGCGCGGAACTGCCGTTCAAGCCCGACACCTGGCGCACGCCGGGATACCCGTTGTTCCTGGCGACGGCCATGCTCCTCTTCGGGAAATCCCCCGTGACACTCGTCCTCGTACAACAGGTTCTGTCCGCCCTCAACGTGCTCCTTATGTTCCGTCTGGCGCGCGGATGGATGAGCGATACGCGAGCCGCGCTCGCCGCCGTGTTGTTCCTCCTCGAACCGTATCACTTGTTCTACTCCCTGTGGCTGCTGTCCACGACGTGGCTCGTGACGGTGGCCTTGTTGACCTGGTGGGCGTGGCTGAGGGCGATCGGGAGCGGGGAGAAATGGCGGTTTGCGCTGTTGGGCGGGTTGTGCGGATTCCTGGTGCTCACCTGGCCGGGGGCGATCCTAATCCCCGTAGCCGCGTTCGTTGGGATCGCGCTCGTCTGGGCCATGCGTCGGCTACGACGCGAGGCGACGACACGTGGGGCTGAGGCTCTGATTTTCACTGTGGTATGCTCCGGCGTCGTGGGTTCGTGGATGGTGCGCACCCAAGGCATAGCTGGAAAGCTGGCGTTTTCCCATCAGACGGGAATCGTCCTCGCCTACTTCAAGGCGACCGAGGCGATTCTATGGCGTGAGGGTCGAACGGCGGACCGGTATCTGGAGACCTCGTTGAGTCCGAATCGGCGGCACGAACCGCATCCCATGTGGGAGGCGATCGACAAGGAACTCCAGCTCCATTTCCATGACCTCCCGATCGAGCAACAGAAGGAGTTGACCTGGCCCAACCTCGCCCAGGGAAACAGGACGACGGTCGACTCGTTCCGAATCTCAGGCGAGTTGGAGTCCATCGGGCTTGCGCATCTTTCCGCGTCGCCCTGGAGCACGATTGGGTGCTGTTTGGCAAGATGTGGGTCGATTCTCGCGTTTCCCCTTGATTTGGCGTTGTGGCCTCCGAACGGGGTGGAGGTGAACCGATTGCGATCCACCGCGGTCGGCGCGCTGTACCTATTGCTTTGTGCGGCTGTCGTCGTGAGGCTGGGGCGAGGTCCAATGGAGTTCGGGGCAGGCTACTTCCCCTTGGCCTGTACGCTGGCCTTGCTGCTGACGACCACGCCGCAAACGGACCCGCGGTTCCGCGTGCCCATGATTCCGCTGCTGATCGTCCTCGCTTTGTTGCCGGTTGGGCGAGCTATTCCGGCGGGTCCTGATGGGGACCGCCCGGCATCAGCCACAGGTGGACCAGATAGGCGAAAAGAATCGTGCTGATGGTGGTCCCGCCGTAGTCGGCGGCGGTGATCTGGTAACCACCCAGCCGAACGATCAGAAACCAGGTGAGCACGACCAGGACCGCAACAACGGCCAAGGTCTTCCAGAAGAGGCCCGCGATGAAAGGTAGTTTGCCCAAGGTTTTGCTCTAGCTCCGCCCTCACCCCGCCGGCCGCACGCCCACGGGCCGTCCTTCAACCGGCGTTGAGGGATCCAGTACGGCAAATCCGGGCCACCGTCAACCCGAGATTCTTTACGCCGCGTGTGAGCCGCGTTTTCGCGGTCAAAGGTGCGGCCGGTGGAACAACGTAACCAGCCGGATTCGCCGGTCCCATCAGAGCTGGGAGCGCCGGCGAGCGGAGCGTTTTGCCTTGTTTCTTACGCCCGCACAACCGTCAGGTGCATGCCCACGCCGAGTCCGCTATGATATGCCCGGTCGAAGGAGTGATTCCATGGAAACCAACGCCGTTCCAGAAACCCCGTCGTCGAGACTTGCGCCGGAAGCCGGCGCGGCCGCAACCGCCCAGCCCGCACCACCGGAGAGCGAACTATGGACCGGGCGAACGAGCTGGAAACACTACGCCGGGCGGGTCGGGTTATGGATCGTCGCCAACGTACTCTTCGCGGCCTTGATCGGTTGGCTTGCATCAGCGCAGAAGTGGTTCGAATGGTCAGGGGTGATCTGGACAGTTCTGGGCGGTGTCTTGGTTTCCGGGTTGATCTTCGTTATTCCCGTCTTTCTGCGCATCATCAGTCGTCGCTACCGATTGACTTCGCAACGGATTTTCATCGAGCGCGGCATTCTCAGTCAGACCATCGACCAGACCGAGCTGATCCGCGTCGACGACGTGCGCGTGGAAAAAACGCTGCTGGATCGAGTCTTCGGAGTGGGGACGGTGTCGCTGCTATCGACCGACGTGTCCGATCGTCTGGTGGTGATCGAGGGCATCGACAACGCGGAGAAGGTGGCCGAGGCCGTTCGGACCCACATGCGGGCCCAACGCGGCAAAACGCTGTTCGTCGAGAACCTGTAGTCGGTTCTCCCTTCGATTGCCGATTGACGGTGTGCCACTGCTGTTGAGCGGTCGCGGGGTCACCATCGGCTCTGAACTGAAACCACTGCTCAAGACCCGTGGCACCCTCACCAAAGCGAGGAACAGTGAAATGCCCAACCGATTCGTACGTCATCGAAAGCCCGCGGATGAGACCTGGCGGGTCTTTCGGATCATGTCGGAGTTCGTCGAAGGGTTCGAGACCATGTCGCAGGTACCGCCCGCGGTGTCGGTCTTCGGATCGGCGCGGAGCGGCCCGGACGACCCGAACTATGCGATGGCCGAACAGCTCGGGCGGGAACTGGTCGGACACGGCCTCGCGGTCATCACCGGCGGCGGACCGGGGATCATGGAGGCGGCCAACAAGGGTGCGATCGAGGCGGGCGGGGTGAGCGTGGGGCTGAACATCTATCTGCCCGTCGAGCAGGTGGCCAACCGTTTTCAGAACGTCGCCCTCGACTTTCGCTACTTCTTCTGCCGCAAGGTCATGTTCGTCAAATACGCGGTGGCCTTCGTTTGCTTCCCCGGCGGGTTCGGGACCCTCGACGAGTTCTTCGAGTCCATGACCCTCATCCAGACCGGCAAGTCCGAGCCGTTTCCCGTGATCCTGATCGGGAGCGAGTTCTGGTCGCCGCTGCTGGATTGGATGCGGAAGTACCAGATGGGGCGATACCCCTACATTTGCGAGGGGGACCTGGAATTGTGCCACGTCACGGACGACGTAGCCTTTGCGGCCCGCCGAATCGCGGAGTGTTACGGGGAGCACGTCGCGGCGGAGGCGGCCCAGGCCCAGCGCGAATCGGCCATGACCGCGGAGGGGACCTGGGCCGGATCGCAACCCCAAAGGCCGGGCAAACCCCGACCGTTTGAGGACCTTGCCCGATAACTGAGAAAACCATTGTGTTTCGTTTTCGGGACGGCTAGAATCGAATGCCGGGGGAGAGGGCGAGGGCGAGTCGTGGGTGCTTCTTTGGCAGGAGTAAGAGTCTTCTCGGCTAGCGCTGCGGTCCATCCGGCTTCGTACCTGGACAGCAACGTCCTGCTGCTCAACGCGCACTACATGGCCATGCGCGTGGTCAGCGTGCGGCGGGCGTTCACCCTTCTCTTCAAACGGGACCACGAGCAAAAGCCCATCGCCGAGATCGTCAGCGTCGAGGATGGGCGCTACCTCTCCTACGACTTCGCGGACTGGGCGGAGCTGAGCGCGTTCAAGAAGGAGTTCGAGCCCAACGCCCACGACTGGATTCGGACGGTGCGGTTCGACTTGGTCGTGCCGCGGATCGTCCGCGTCCTGACCTTCGCCAAGCTCCCCAAGCAGGACGTCAAGTTCAACCGGCGGAACCTCTTCGCCCGCGACAACAACACCTGCCAATACTGCGGCAAGCGGCACGGCTCGTCGCACCTGAGCCTGGATCACGTGATCCCGCGTTCGCTGGGCGGGACGACGTGCTGGGAGAACATCGTCTGCGCCTGCCTGAAGTGCAACGTGCGGAAGGGCGGTCGGACGCCGTCGCAGGCGCACCTGCAATTGATCCGTCCGCCGCACAAGCCCCGCCGCAACCCGGTGGTGAGCATCAGCCTGGCCGATCACCGCTACTCGTCGTGGAGGCAGTTCCTCGACGCGGCCTATTGGGATGTCGAGTTGACGTCGTGAGTGTGGCCCAGCCGCCTTCGGCTGGGCATCACAGCGGAGGGCCGCTGTGCTACATTACGGGCTGTCACCCGCCGGTGAGCGACGTTTGAACGGTCCTCCTGTGCCGCGTAACATCCCGCCATCGGATGCCGATTTCGCCTGAGGGTCGTCCATGGTCGCCATGAGCGTCATCGCCGAACTGAGCCGCCGGATCGCCGAGGAGTTCGATCCCGACAAGATCATTCTTTTCGGGTCCCATGCCTACGGGACGCCCAGGGAATACTCCGACGTGGACCTGCTGGTCATCATGCCGTTTGAGGGCCACCCGTTCGACAAGTCGATGGAAATCCTAAACACCCTCGATCCCGATTTCAGCGTGGACGTGATCGTCCGCGACCCGGCCGACGCGGCAAGGCGATACCGGGAATACGACCCGTTGATTCGCGAGGCGTTCGACCGCGGAAGGGTTCTCCATGAACGGCGCGGTTAGGGAGTGGGTCGCGAAGGCCGAGGGCGACTTCGAGGCGGCTCGCGAGCTGGCCGGAGCCCGACAACCCAAGCACGATGCGATCTGTTTCCACGCTCAACAATGCGTCGAAAAGCTCTTGAAGGCTGTTCTGGTTCAGGTCGGGATCGCGCCACCGCACACGCATGACCTGCTCAAGCTTCACAAACTGGTTGGGGCGGCCTTGCCGGCGTGGAGGTGTGAAACAAAGGAGTTGCGTTTTCTCACCCGCGGGAGCGTCGCCTTCCGATATCCCGGGGAGTCGGCGACCTCGGGCCATTCCTCCGCAGCCCTGTCGATTTGCACGCGGTTGAAGGAGAAGCTGATGAAGGTGATCGAGGATCAACCCGGCGCGTACCCGTGATTCATTATGGACGATCGCGGGCACCTGACCACCGAACATCGCAATCCCCGTTCCCAACAGCTCGACCGTCTGTCCATCGCCGACGCCTTCGACCTCATCAACCGTGAGGACGCCGGTGTGGCGGCTGCCGTCGCGGCCGCGCGGGACCACATTTGTCGTGCGATCGAGCTGGTCGTCGCGGCCTCTCGCGCGGGCGGACGGTTGATCTACGTTGGTGCGGGGACGAGCGGGCGGCTCGGCGTACTGGACGCGACGGAGTGTCCGCCGACCTTTCTGTCGGACCCCAAGACGGTGCAAGGCGTCATTGCGGGCGGAGTTGAGGCATTGACCCGCAGCGTCGAGGAGGTCGAGGACCATCCGGAGCACGGCGAAGCCGCGATGGATGAGAAAGCGGTCGGTCCCAACGACGTTGTTTTCGCTATCGCCACCGGGGGGACCACGCCGTTCGTCCACGGGGCGCTCCGCCGGGCGAAGCAACGCGGAGCGAAGACGGTCTTTCTGGCCTGCGTCCCAAAGGATCAAGTGACCGATGAGGCCGACGTGTCCATCCGGGTGGTCACCGGGCCGGAGGTGGTCACGGGCAGCACACGGATGAAAGCCGGAACGGCCACCAAGATGGTCCTCAATATGGTCAGCACGATCGCCATGGTCCAAGTGGGCAAGGTCTACCAGAACCTGATGGTGGACGTGAACACGCGGGCCAACGCCAAGCTGGTCGATCGCGGAACGCGGATGATCCAAACGATCACCGGGTTGGGACGGGACGACGCCAAGGCGTTGTTGGAGGCCGCCGGGGGGCGGGTCAAGACCGCCTTGGTAATGCACGCCCGACGGGTCGATCGGCCGATTGCCGAAGCGATGCTGAAGGAGGCGGATGGACACGTCGGGCGGATCATTGATTCGGCGGGCACGATCGGGTAGAGAGTCTGCCATCGCCGCATGGAAAGCGGTGCTACATGCTGGCGCTATGGAGGGCAACCATGAATAAGATCATGGACGGGCGGATCCAAGGTACGCGATGCGGCTGTTTCATCTCCCGCTGGGGGCGCGCTTCGCTGATCCTCGTCGCGACGCTCGTTTCAACGGGTTGTCACGGCGGGCGATTCGGGCTGTTCGGCGGGTACGGCTCGCAGCCGATCCGTGCCATCTGGGTGACACGGTGGGATTATAAGTCGCCCGCCGACATTGCCCGGGTGATGGACAACTGCAAGAGCGCCGGGTTCAACACGGTCCTCTTTCAAGTACGCGGCGCGGGCACGGTCTGTTACCCCTCGACGATCGAGCCGTGGGCCGATGAGTTCGGCGGGCGCGACCCGGGCTTCGATCCGCTGGGCGTCGCGTGCAAGGAGGCCCACCGAAGGGGACTCAGCCTGCACGCCTGGGTGAACGTGATCCCCGGTTGGCGGGGCAACAAACCGCCGGGCAATCCCCGACAACTCTACAACGCCCGCCCCGATTGGTTTTGGCATGACGCCTCCGGCCGTCGTCAGCCGCTGGGATGGTATTGCAGCCTGAATCCTTGCTACCCCGAAGTGCGGAAATATCTCGTGGCCGTCATGCGCGAGATCGTTGTGAACTATCCGATCGATGGCTTGCATCTGGACTACCTGCGTTTCGCCAACGAGTGGAACAACTCCTATCCGCCCGGATCGAGTGTGCCGGACTACCCCCGCGACCGGCGGACGTTGGCCCTGTTTAAGCGTGCCACAGGTCGGACGCCCGAGCAGGCGCCGGGCGCATGGAACGCCTGGCGGACCGAAGCCGTCACGCAAGTGGTCCGCGATCTTCACAGTATGATTCGGCAAGTCGATCCGAAGGTCAAACTCACCTCGGCCGTGGGTGCGTCGCCGGATGAGGCCAGGCGCAATCACTTCCAGGACGCCCGTCAGTGGATCGCGGAGGGGTTGGTCGACGCGGTCTATCCCATGAACTACGACTCGGACATGCGCGTCTACACCCAGCGGCAGATGGTATGGACCTCAATGCGGCCGCGGGTGCCGGTGGTGACGGGGGTGATGTTCGACAAGCGCGACGGGGGCAAGGTCGTGGCCCAGGTCGATCGGGCGGCCCGGACGGGCACGCACTTCGCGGCCTTCGCCTATAATTCCCTATTCGAGCGAACCGACGGACGCGGGCGACCGCTCATGGACGGGCAGAGCGGCGCCCGAGCCGCGCTGCGCAAGAAGGTTATCCCCCACCTCCGCTGGCTGGCGTCGTGAATGTAATTCGACCCACGGAGGGACAGTCCGGTGCCCCGTAGGGGCACTTGGGAATAGCCCAGCGATTCATCGCTGGGACACCGGGCGCATCATTCATATTCGTCCCTCGGCACGCGCGCCCGCCGGCGCGCGTGCCGAGAGACGAACGACACAATCGGATGAGGCATGTTCACCATCGGAATCGATGTGGGCGGCACGCAGATCCGTGCGGCTGGAGTCGACTCGAACGGACGACTCTTTTCCCCTCGACGAGCACCGACCCCCCGCAGCGGTGACGAACTTCTTGATTGGATGGCCCTGGCGCTGGGGCGGATTCAGTCGGAATCCGGGTGTGGGCCTGCGAGTGCCGTCGGCTTGGCGCTTCCGGGGATTGTCGATCGCGAGCGCGGCCTGCTCGTCCGTTCGGTGAATCTTCCTTTCTTGCAAAGTCGTCCGATCCGCGAAGAACTGGCAAACCGTATCGGGCTTCCGATTTCCCTGATGAGCGACGCGGACGCGGCCACTTGGGGTGAATACTTCGCTTGCACACCACGGCCGGGGGCGTTCGTGCATCTTCGTCTCGGCACCGGCGTCGCCTGCGGGATGGTCGTCGCCGACAAGCTCCAATCGACGGGCATCGATCGGAGGACGCATTGGGAAGTTCTGGTGGTTGACGATGGACCCGAGGCCGCGTCGTGTCCGTGCGGCCTGCGAGGATGCCTGGAAACGATGGCCTCAGGCCCGGCGTTGGAGCGACAGGCCGCGACGCTGGCGTACGAGGATGGCTTGGCGGGTCTGCAATCGGCCTGGGGACGATGCGAGCCCGCCGCCCGGGTCATTGTGGATCGGGTCGCCGACGCCCTGGTCTCGGCCATTTCGAATCTCAAGTCCCAAATCCACGATTGTCCGCTCCCTCACGGTCGCGGCTCTGAGGGGACTGATCCGCTTCGGGTTCTCGTCTGCCTCGGCGGCGGAGTGATTACCGCGTTGCCCTGTTTGGTCGATCAAACCGCGATCCGCCTTCGCTCCCGCGACGATGACTTCACGCGGTGTGTAACTGTGCATCCCTCACGCCTCGGAGACGACGCGGGTGTGATCGGAGCGGCGATGCTGGCGCGCGATGCACCTACGAAGTCGCGTCGGTAATCCGAGCCGCGAGCGCAAGCGCGCGGACAGCGATTCCCAATCCGAGCCGCGCGCGGAAGCGAGCGGATAGATTCGGCACGGAATCCGCCAGCCCCGTAGGGACGCAACGAGAATAGCCCAGGGCAAAAGCCTGGGAAACCCACGAACCGAAACAAGGAACCGCCGTTTGTTCTTGGAACGGCTCATTTCCGAATCCTTTGTTCGGATCAAGGGGGTCCGTCGCCACCTGCCGATTATACGCCCGGTCGCGACGCGGCGTCGTACGGTGGAACGGTCGTCATGTTTCCGATACGCTTTCATGAAGAAAACGTTGGTTGAGGCGGGCGGAGCCCGCGCTACGATCGTGGGCTACGGGAATGACCGAATCGCGGTTCTTACAAGCCGTTCGGGAGCGGGTGCTCGTCCTCGACGGGGCCATGGGGACGAGCATCCATGCGCGGGAGTTACCGCTCAGCGACTACGAGGGCCACGAGAACTGCGTGGACATCATCACGGCCACTCGACCCGACATCGTGCGCGACATTCACCGATCGTTCCTGTCCGTCGGCTGCGACGCGGTGATGACCAACACCTTCGGGTCCAACAAGATCGTTTTCTCCGATTTCGGCCTCGCCCAGCGCACCTACGAGATCAACAAGAAGGCGGCGGAAATCGCCCGCGAAGCCTGTCGTGAGTTCAACAAGCCCAACCGTCCGCGCTTCGTCATCGGCTCGATGGGGCCCGGCACGCGGCTGCCGTCGTTGGGGCAGACGACCTGGGACGAAATCCTCGACAGCTATACCGAGCAAGCGCGAGGTCTGCTCGACGGCGGGGTCGATGCCCTGCTCCTCGAAACGTGTCAGGACTTGCTGCAATGCAAGTCCGCCATCGTGGCTTGTATCGACGCAATGACCGAGAAGGGGCGTCAGATTCCGATCCTCTGCACGGTCACCATCGAAACCACAGGCACGATGCTGCTGGGCACGGAGATGGCGGCGGCGCTGACCGCGATCGCCGCCTACGACCAGGTCGTCGCCATCGGCCTGAACTGCGCTACCGGGCCGCAGGAGATGAGCGAGCACATCCGCTACCTCAGCGGCCACAGCGACCGGCTGCTCATCGTCCAGCCGAACGCCGGCCTGCCGCAGCTCGTCAACGGCAAACCGTATTACGCCCTGACGCCCACGGAACTCACCCGCTGGCTGGTCGAGTTCATCGAAGTGGATGGCGTGAATATCGTCGGCGGCTGCTGCGGGACCACCCCGGCGCACCTGGCCGCCGTCGTGGATGCCGTCGGGACACGATCGCCTAAGCCTCGACGGGCCAAGCTCGAACCGTCGGTGAGTAGTCTCTACCAGGCCGTGACCTTGCGACAAGACGGCGAAGTGTTGGCCATCGGCGAGCGAACCAACGCCAACGGCTCGAAGAAGTTCCGTGAATTGCTCGCCGCAGGCGACATGGACGGCATGGTGCAAATGGGCCGGGAGCAGGTGAAACACGGCAGCCACCTGCTCGACGTCTGTGCGGCCTACGTCGGACGCGACGAGGTCGCGGACATGACCGCGGTGCTCAGGCGTTTCGTCACCGATATCACCGCGCCGCTGGTCATCGACAGCACGGAAGTGCCGGTGCTCGAAGCGTCGTTGAAGCTCGCCGGCGGCAAATGCGTCATCAACTCCATCAACCTCGAAGACGGCGAAGATCGGCTGGACAAGGTCTGCCGCCTGGCCAAGCGTTACGGTGCGGCACTCATCGCCCTCACCATCGACGAGCAGGGAATGGCCAAGACGTGCGGGCGAAAGGTCGAAGTCGCCCAACGCATCTTCGATCTGGTGACCAACCGCCACGGTATTCGCGCCAGCGACCTGATTTTCGACGCCCTCACTTTCACGATCTGCACGGGCAACGAGGATGACCGGCGTCTGGGGCTGGAGACGTTGGACGCCATCGCGGCGATCAAGGATGAATGCCCCGACGTGCACACTCTCCTGGGTCTGAGCAATATCAGCTTTGGGATCAAACCGCCCGCGAGGCGTGTGCTCAACAGCGTCTTTCTGCACCACGCCCGCGAGCGCGGCCTGGACGCGGCCATCCTGCACGTCTCCGGCATCGTCCCCCTGTTCAAGATCGACGAAGAGCATCGCCGCTTCGCCGAGGATTTGATCTTCGATCGCCGCCGCGACGGCTATGACCCGTTGCAGGAGCTGCTGAGAGCCTTCGAGAACGTCGAAACGGCAGCCACGGCGGAGACGGAAAAACCCAAGAACGTCGAAGACCGGTTGAAGCTGCGAATCGTCAACGGCGACCGCGTCGGTCTGGAGGAAGACCTCGAAGAGGCCATGCTGACCCATCGGCCGCTGGACATCATCAACGACATCCTACTCGACGGGATGAAGACCGTCGGCGACCTGTTCGGGGCGGGGCAGATGCAACTGCCCTTCGTGCTGCAATCGGCGGAGACGATGAAGGCCGCCGTTCGCTTCCTCGAACCGCACCTCGACAAGGCGGACCAAGGCGGCAAGGGTTCGATCGTGCTGGCCACCGTCCGCGGCGACGTACACGACATCGGGAAGAACCTCGTCGATATCATCCTGACCAACAACGGATATACGGTGTACAACCTCGGGATCAAGCAACCGATCAACAACATCATCGAGGCCTATGAGAAAAACAACGCCGACGCCATCGGCATGTCCGGGCTGCTGGTAAAATCCACGGTTGTAATGCGTGAGAACCTCGCGGTCTTGAATGAGCGGGGACTCGACCCGCCGGTCATCCTCGGCGGTGCCGCTCTGACGCGAAAGTACGTCGAGCAGGACCTCCGGCCCGAATACAGTGGTTCACTGTTCTATGCCAAGGATGCCTTCGCGGGCTTGCATCTGATGGACCAGATCCTCGCCGGTCGATCAGAGCCGCGAGGGGAAGCGAGCGGTGCGGCGCGCGGTCGTGCAGATGTCGCGTGCGGGACCGACTTCCCAGTCGGTCCACGCGACAGGCTGGAAAGCCTGTCCCACAACGTTTCTTCAGCCCGGGCGGACATCGACCGCGCCTCGGATGTCTCACAGCGCGGTGCAGTCGTTGATCTGCACGAAGAAGCCTCCGAGCGTTTCGGCTACATCCCGCCGCGATCGGATATCTCCCGCGACGAACCGGTGCCGCAGCCGCCGTTCTGGGGTCGGCGGGTCGTGGAGCGAATCGACGCCCGCGCGGCCCTTGCCTATTTGAACGAGAACATGCTTTTCCAGGTGCAGTGGCAGTATCGCAAGAACCGCCGCCGTCCGGAGGATTTCAAACGCTACATCAACGACGAGGTCCGACCGATCTTGCGGCGGCTGTTGGAACAGTGCGAGCGGGAGAATATTCTACAATTGCAGGCCGTTTACGGCTTCTGGCCGGTGCAGTCCGACGGCGACGCCCTGATCGTCTACGACCCCGACGACCGCGACCGGCAATTGAGCGTCTTTGAGTTCCCGCGCATGGGCAAGCCGCCCTACTGGTGCCTGAGCGACTTCTTCAAGCCCGTCTCCAGCGGCGTCTACGACGTGGCCGGGTTCAGCGTCGTGACCGCGGGCCGGCGTGTCAGCGAAGTGGCACGGGACTGGTTTGCACAGGATCGTTATCAGGACTACCTGCATCTTCACGGACTAGGCGTGGAATCAGCGGAAGCATTGGCCGAATACATTCACAAGCAAATCCGCGTAGAATGGGGCATCGCCGGACACGACGCCCGTGAACGACAGGAAATCTTCAAACAGCACTACCAGGGCTCGCGTTACAGCTTCGGCTACCCCGCCTGCCCGCGACTGGAGGATCAACTAAAGCTCTGGCCGCTGCTGGAACCGGGCCGCATTGGCGTGACACTGTCCGAGGAGTTCCAACTCGAACCCGAACAAACCACAACCGCCCTCATCACCCACCATCGCCAAGCCAAATACTTTAACGTGCGATGACCGTCGCTTACTTGCCCTTATGCTCGAACACGGATCTTGCCAGACCCGACTGACGGATGATCGAGAGGAGAGTTCCCACCCGTAATTCGGTGTGATCTGGCACGGGGACTGTCACTGTGGAATCGTCGGTCCGACGCTGCATGACGATATGGCTTCCGCGTTGGCGAGCCTCGGTGAAGCCCTGGTCGGCAAGAATGCGGCAGACCTCCCGGCCCGACAGAACGCCCAACCTACCCAACGGTAACCTCGATCGGCGTGACGTAGAGTTCGGTGCGGCGTCGCCGCTGAACTTCGGATGGGTCGGCGCTCTCCAGAAACAACTCCAGCGCCTCGATCAAGTTGCGGCGTGCGTCCTCGATGCTGTCGCCCTGGCTGGCGACGTCGAGTTCCGGGCAAAGCGAGACAAACCCGCTCCCGTCCCGCTCGATCAGACACGTCAACTTGTGAACCTGTTTCATAAGGCTGCCTCCGCTCCCATAGTATAGGCAACTCTAGTGTAGTGCATCAAACGGATTGTAACTTATCCAGGGTTCGGCGGGCTGGGGC
>CAYQZH010000109.1:0-13055 GCA_964421865.1 uncultured Phycisphaera sp.
GGGCGGAGCCTTCTGGACATCGGAGCGCTCATGACGGAGCTTCAGGAGCTCCTCGGCTGCGCGGTCGATGTCGTAACGGAATCGTCGATCTACTGGCTCCTTCGGCGGCGCGTTCTTCGAGAGTCCCAGCCACTATGACGAAAGACCCTCGCGTCTATGCTTGCGCAAATCCTGGAGCGAATCGACCGGATCGCACGTTTCACCACGTCCGGCAGCGATGCCTTTTTGGCTGATCCGATGGTCCAGGATGCGGTCATGCGCAATCTCGAAGTCATCGGCGAAGCCGCGAAACGCATCCCGGATGACTACCGGCAAGGGCATCCGTCTATCCCCTGGCGAAGCCTCGCGGCTTTGCGCGACGTGCTCATTCACCAATCTGAGGGGGTTAGTTTGCCGGAAGTTCGGCAGGTTGTGGAGCAGCTACTGCCGCGTATCCGAACGTCCATCGCCGCCCTCTTGCCGCCGCTCGACCAACTCGAGAGGGAGATTGCCGGGGATGAAGACTCCGGACCGGGCTGACGAGTTCAACATGCGACAGATCACGCGCATCGAGACAACGAAGACTCCCGGGCGCATCGCGCCTGCCCGCCCCGACTTCCACAACATTTTCAACGAGGTACCGATCGCGGATATCACGGAGGATCGACGTAGCGGGCGAAGGGGCTATCCGTGAATCGGCGGGTCATGCGTCGTTCGCCGAGGAGGACGACCAGCAGCGTCCGCAGGAGAACCCAAGCGTCGAGAAGGAACCCGCCGCGACGGACGTAGGCGATGTCGTAGAGGATGCGTTCGTCCCAGGGCATGAGGGAGTTGCCGTAGACCTGGGCCAGGCCGGTGATGCCGGGGCGGACCCACAGGCGTTGGCGGCGGAAAGCGTCGTAGGCGGCCGCCTGATCGGGCAGGGTCGGACGCGGGCCGACGAGCGACATGTCTCCCTTGAGCACGTTCAACAGTTGGGGCAGTTCATCCAACTTGAGCCGGCGGAGCACAAAGCCCGCGGGGGTGATGTCCGGATGATGGAGAGGAACGAGTTCCTTGGGGTCGGGCGTGCGGTCGCCGCGCATCGTTCGGAACTTCACCAGGCGGAAGATTCGGCTGTCTTGGCCGGCGCGGTCCTGAGCGAAGAAAACCGGCCCGCGGCTGGTCAGCTTCACCAGGGCGGCTATCAAAACCAGCGACGGCGATAACACGAGCAGGAGAATCAGCGCCGCGGCGGCGTCGAACAGGCGCTTCGGACCGCGCGACCAGAGGGTGCGTGAGACGGGTTTTTCGCGAACATCCATGGATTCCATCATCGGTCATCCAGGCAGGGTGACAATGCGTCCGGTCGGCGCAGGATCACCAAGACCAAGTCCCGCCGACCGCCCGGAAAGTCGGTCCCACCCAGCCGCGCTCGTGAGAGAGCGGACCTGTCAGAACCGCGACAGGCAGGGAGCGGGCCGGAAACCCCGAGATCGAGCGTTTCGGGGGCTTGTACTCGTCCGCCCGGCGGCGGAACAATGACCCTACATTGCTCGTGCGATCCCGGCGCGCCGGGGCACGCAAGGAACCGTCAGCGCCATCCGGGCCTTTCAGTAATCGTCAAGTCTCTGGGAGAACGTGCAGCCCTTTACCCGCCGTTGTTCGATATACGGAGAAGTCCCTACGATCCAGGGTCAAAATGTTTTTCACGTCGCGCTGTTCCGCCAGGTACATCAACGCAGCATCCGCCACCTGCGCTTTCAGCGACGCGTAGCGCTCCAGAAACTTTGCTACCCAAGCAGGCGCCTTGGCGTCCAGTTCAACGACTTCAATGACGCCTTTTGCGACAAGCTCAAAGAGACGCTGCACGCCCCCCCGACTCCTTCCGCACCAACCACGCAGCTTCGGTAAGAACGGGCCAACATGTAAGCCAGGGCTGTTTGTGCTTACGTAGTTCCGAAGCGCAGACCGCGTGATGGGGGTCGTCAGAAGAAAGAATAGCAACGATCGGGCCGGTATCGACAAGCACGCGATCAGTCACGCCCGAAGCCTTCCATGTACTTCGGGTTCGTGCTCAGGTCCGGCGGAGAGCCGTTCAGACACCCGATCAAGCCGGCACGTCGGGCTCGATCGAAAAGCGTTTCGCCTTCATCCGTCGCGGCGCCGTTACCCCGGCGGGCCGCGTACTCGTCGAGCGCTTCGCGCACCACGTCAACAGGGGCCACGCCGTTTATGCGGGCAAGTTCCTCCACCCGGCGCTCAAGGTCAGCGCCAAGCTGAAGCCCGGAATTGTTTCGAGATGTTTGGCGTTCCATAAGACTTTTCCTATTCAAGGATTATAACTCTCCGCACCCCGCTTCGTCAAAGTCCAAATCTACGCCGCCTTCCGCACGCCCTCGGGCTCCCGTTTCTCACGATCGCCAAACGGTTGCACCACCCGCCGTCCCAACCCCCTGTCCCCCTTCGTCCCGGAGCTTGCCCTGGAAGGGTCCCGGAGCCTGCCCCTTCGCCGCTCAGGGCAAGCCTGGAAGCGTGCCTCGCACGCCCCAAACCCCGAAATCGGGCGGTTTGGGGGCTTGTGTCCCTCCGCCAGGCGACCGTATAATGCCCCTACATTGCTCGTGCGATCCCGGATCGCCGGGACATCTCGCACGGAACTTTGAGGAGTTCGCCATGCGAATCATCACCTTCATCGTCCTGCTCGCGGTATCAGGCTCCACCGCCTTCGGCCAGACCGCGCCGGCGGAGTGCGCAAAGAGCATCCGAGCTACTGAGATTGCTCCCTACGTCGCGATCTTGCGTAATTCCCGTCCATCCTGGCGGCCCAAATCGCAGGATGAGGAGTCCCACGAGGTTGCGTGTCGGTAGCTGCGCGATAAACTTCAACCATGCAGGAAACAGTACGATGCTGAAGACGCCTAAACAGGCTGGCACACCGGAGCCGCTCCTCTTCCAAGAAGAGGATCTGTTTCCGTCGCATCCTCTTCGCCTAGACCAGCTCAGGCCTTCGCAACGCCTGTTGGGCGTCTTTGAGGCATGTCATAACTACATCTATGCAAACGAGGGTTTGCTAAAAGAAAAGATATTCCACGAGATCGTCAAGTTGCTTCTAATGAAGCTGACGGACGAGCGGCGCGATTCTGCGGCCTTCGCTGACTTCGCGGTAACCGGGACTGAATACGCGGAAATCAAGAAGGGGCGTGTGAGTTCGTTCCTAGCCCGACTGAACGGCTTGTTTGACCTCGTGAAGCGCGCCCATCCGAAGTTGTTTGCTGAAGACGATGGGTTGACGCTTCAACCGTTGACCCTAGCCTTTGTCGTCTCGCAGTTGCAATCGATCAGCATTTCGAGAACTCCGGGCGACGCCAAGGGAGATGCATTCCAAACGTTCGTATACCGTCATCAGCGCGGTGACCGAGGCGAGTACTTCACGCCTCACCCCATCGTGCGACTGGCGGTGGAAATGATTCGCCCAACTGCAACCGAGTCGATGATCGATCCCTCCTGTGGAAGCGCGGGCTTCTTAGTGCAGGCGATCGAGTACGTTGCCAGGAATTCGGGTCAAGGCTTTGATCGCGCAGCCTTCGTTCGTGATCGAGTTCGTGGGATCGAGTTCAACCCCGACATTGCTCGAGCCGCGATGGTCCGTCTAGCTCTCCAATCTGGCGAAGGAGATGAGATCGTCTGTGCAGATTCACTTCGACCCGTGCATCAACTTGAACGTGAGTACGATATCGTCTTGACGAACCCACCATTCGGAAGCAAGGGAAGGATAGAGGATCCGGCGGTCCTAAAAAGTTTCGAATTGGCCCATCGGTGGATTAAGCGGAATTCGTCGTGGGTAAAGACATCAACGCTACTTCCAGGCCAGACACCCGATGTCCTGTTCCTGGAGCGGTGTGTACGGCTACTCAAGCCCGGTGGACGGATGGGCATTGTCCTCCCGGATGGATTGCTCCAGAACATCTCCATGGGATATGTGCGCGCGTGGCTAGTACAGCGTGTGAACGTCCTCGGAGTCGTGTCGGTTCCTCAAGAAGCATTCGTCCCGTACGGTACCGGGATCAAGACCTCCGTGCTGTTCGTTTCTCGGAAGCCGTCCGACGTGAATCGAGTGACCTTCATGGCGCGCCTGCGGAATCTGGGGTATGACGTGAAAGGGAATGCAGTCCACCGGAAGGATGGTCGTGGACGAGTCTTGTCAAGCCCCGAGGGAGAGCCGTTGATCGAGGACGACGTGAATCTGATCGCAGCGCGGTTTGAGAGCTTCTCGACCGAAGGTAACCGTGCCGAGGACGACGACGCCTTCCTCGTACCCAACGCGCTGTTGAACTCCCGTTTGGATGTTGAATACTACTTGCCGAGTGACAGACGCTTGATCGCTGAGTTGCGCGCAGCGGGATCCAAGACTTTGGCCGAACTGGCGGAGATTACGAGCTGCTCCGACGATTTTTGTCTTACGGGAGATGAGCAGATCCGTTACATTGCCATTTCCGACATCGATTCCCGTACAATGAGAGTTGTCAATCAGCAATTGATGAGAGCGCACGAGGCCCCCTCTCGCGCCAGCTATCGGTTGCAGTCGGGTGACATCGTAACAGCGGTGTCAGGCGCGAGTACCGGAACCCTTAGGCAAGCGACGGCGCTCATCACCGAGGATGAAGCCGGGGCAATCTGCTCCAACGGTCTGGCTGTTCTTCGAAGGTTTCACGGCATTGATCCCCTGTTTTTATTGTACTACATGCACACTGATTCATTCCTTCGCCAAGTCCGCAGACTAATGACTGGGCACGCTATTCCCGCCATTTCGCTTGACGACCTTGCTACTGTTCTGGTTCCCATCCCTACCGTCGAACACCAAAATCGGATCGCGAAGGCTGTGGGAGACATACATGTACTTGGCGAGCAGATCGTTCGCAGTTCTGAGCGCGTTATCCGCGACGTCGAGACCATCATCAGTTGCTGCCTTCTCCCGGGTTCCCCTTAACGTCCATCATCCCGTCTCATCGCTCTCCTCCTCCTCTGCTTCACGCTCTCCCGGTCTGCGCTCGTCGACCTGCATTTCGTTCCGCTTCACTGGGTTCGTGAGTGTGCGGAACAAACTCTCGAAGTCCAGTGTCCATGGCGCTGGAAGCGTGGGGATTGTGTCGAATCCAGGAACCAGGATGTCGATAATGTAGTTCTGCTTGAGGTGGTCCGGGTGCTTCGGTGGACTCTCCAACCTCGCCGATGACGCGAAAACGAACTCATGGCGATGGGTGCGGAGAAACAGGTCCACCGCAAGAACATGAAACTCCGATCTTTTCGGTGTCGCAATGATCCGCCCCGCCCGCCCGGCTGTCCCGGAGACGAGGTGGGTTTCCAGTATCTTCGCGCGGGGGAAAGTTCCCAGTGTCAGAAGTCGTTCTCGATGCTCCGGTGGCAACGCCGCCCACCATCGCCCGATTTCCCCACGCCTCTTGCGATTCATCCATCGCTCGACTCCCCCACTAGACGGATCGATTTGGCCCAGTTTGTGCCATCGCTCCGAATTGGACTTGAGGCCTTTGCTCTCGATCACGAACCACTCGTTCCCATCTCGACTTACATACAAATCGCCATGATGGAGCTTCGCACCCTGCCACTTCTCTTTGATTCTGAGGACTTGAAACCCACGCCGGCAAAGCTCATCGCGTAGCATCAACTCCGAGAGCGCGCCAAGGATGTACCCGCGCGCATTGGGACTCGTTTGCAGAGCCTGGAGACAAGTATGCGGGTCAACGCCGAAGTGATGGACGCATAGCTGTTGGAACCTCGCGATCCAGTCTTGCGAATCGGGATTTGACGAACCAGCCGTTTCGCTCACCGACGTGCACCTCGTTCGCGTAGGTGATGATGGACATCATCGGCACTGGTCTGTCGAGGTGCGGACGAAGATGTTTTAGGCGACGCCGCGGTTTTTTTCCCCTGAGTGCTCTCCGCGCGCTCAAACAGGTCAATGATCGTGGACAACCGTGAACCGAGCGCTTCGGCTAGTTTTGAAGCTGTGCGTAGTGAGACGTCCTTTTCGCCGCGTTCAATCTTCCCGACATACGTCCGATGAACGTTGGCGCGATCTCCCAGCTGTTCCTGTGACAGCCCACGCGCCTCACGAAGCTCTCGGAAAATGCGCCCAAGCCGTGCTGCCCCTGAGTTCATGAACAGATGAGACTCCAGGGGGCGGACCGCCTCAACACCCCAAAGGGGGCGAGGTGGGAGCCTGAACGCGGTTCCTTTCGACCGTCCCCGCGGCGGCGGGGTCCAAGGGGGCGCTCAGTCCATGACCTCCCTCCGACTTTGCGCTGTGGAAGTTGTTGAGGTAGAGACCGCGGACCCTCCGCGCCGCCCACGAGTGGCGGCGCTACTGGGTCCGGTCGCTTCCGCTCGCGGGTCTGAAAGGACCCTTCTCAAACACGCTCTCAGTCAAGGTTGTCATCGGTTCGTCCGAAGGCTACTATGGATTATGGATTGGGAAGCGATCCATCCGCCCGATGGGCCTACCGCACGGATACGGCCATGACGCAACTCGAACGACAAATCCGTACCGCCCAGCACCGCCTATGGTTCGACCGCTGGCTTCACGATATCTGTCTGTGTGGGGCGATCGCGGGGGTTGCGTTCGCCGTCGCCGTCCTGATTCAGCGGCTCTATGAGTTGCCGGTGTCCGTTTCTTGGATGGCGACGGGGTTCGTCGCGGCGGCAGTGATCGCGTCGGCGATTCGGACGGCGATCCGCCGCGAGGACGCGGCGTTGGCGGCGGCGAGGTTGGATGAGGCCGCCGGTCTGCGCGAGCGGATCAGCAGCGGGCGGTACTGCGTGGGCCTGGACGATCCCTTCGCCCACGCGGTCGTAGCCGATGCGGAGCGGATCAGCGCCTCGATCTCCGTTCGCAGTCATATTCGTCTGACGCTCCCGCGGCCTTTCGGTCTCGCCGTCGGGGCGCTGGTCCTGGCGGGGATCGTGTTCCTGGTCCCCACCGGGCTGCTGAAATCGACCGAGGCCAAGGCGTCCACCAAGCAATCCGTCGAGCGTGAACAAACCCACGTCGCCGTCAAACGCCAGCTCGACCCCCTCCGACAGATGGCCGAGAGCACGCCGGCCTTGGCGGAGTTCAAGGACGACCTCGACGGTTTGGAAAAGCTCAGCGGCGGAAAGTTGGAACGTCCCGCCGACATCCGTCATGAGGCCGTCAAGAACATTGACAAGCTCGAAGACGCCGTCAAGCAAAAGCTCGCCAGTGACAAGTACGAGGCCGTGCCGGAGATGCGAAAGCTGCTCCGCGGTCTTAAATCGCCCGACTCCGCCGAAGCGCCGACGCAGAAGCTCAACCAAGCGCTGAGCAAGGGCGACTTCAAGGCGGCCAAGGAGGAGGTCCAGGCCCTGCGCGAACAGCTCGCGACCCTCAAGTCCGAGGAGGACAAGGAGACGGTCGCGAAGCTGAGCAAACAGTTGGAGAACATCGCCAAACAGCTCGAGCAGTTGGCCAAGGATGAACAGTTGGCCCAGAAGCTCGAACAGGCCGGCATCAAGAAGGAAGACGTCGAGCGCATGCTGGAAAAGCTCAGCAAGGCGGACCTCGATCAACTCAAGAAACAGCTTGAGGAGAAGGGGTTAAGTCAACAGCAGATCGAGAAGTTGGCCAAGCAGCTTCAACAGCGGCAGCAGGCCGGGGCGACGGCCAAGAAGTTGGCGAAGGCGATGAAGCAGGGGGCCTCGTCCGCTCAAGCCGGACAGCAGGGCGAAGCGATCGCCGGTCTCACGCAGGCCGAGCAACAACTCAGCGAGTTGGAGCAGCTCGAACAGGAAATGAACCAACTCGATGCCGCTGCCTCGGCACTCCAGGACGCGAAAGAGAACCTCGATAAGCCGTGCCCTGGGTGAGGGGGGACCGGGAAGCGGGACGGTCAGTCCTGCGAACAGTGTGGTGCGGGCCGCGGTATGGGTCGGATGGGCCGAGGCCGGGGCGGGCAGGCGAAGATGGAACAGACCGACGTGGACTTCAAGACCGAGCGCGGCAAGGTCCACACCGGCAAAGGGGCGATCGTCGGACAGTTCTTAGTAGACGGGGAGCAGGTCAAGGGCGAGGCGAAGACGAATCTGGTGGAGGTCGTCTCCGCGGCGGAGCGTGAGGCCAGCGACCGCATCAACCGCGACCGCATCCCTCGGCAGTACCACAAGGCGGTCAAGGCCTATTTCTCCAACATCCAACGTTCCATGAAGGGCTCGAAGCCGCGTGAACCCGCTGGCAAGGCTGCGAAGACCGACGAACCCCCGGCTGCCGACAGACCCACCGCGACCCCGAGTGAGAGGAGTCCCGACTAACGGACTCCCGGCGCCATGGGAGCGCGCAGCCAGTTCACGATTGCCGATTGTCCGGGATTCTGTCCCCTTCGTGGCTTCGTGGCTTCGTGGCTCTCTCTCCCGAAGTCCCACGCCCAGGCCGACCCCTGCCCGGACGATTGATCCGCGCACGTCACCGCCTAAAAGTAGAATGCCCCCCTCAGTCTTGGGTCGACCCGAAATGGCCGGGATCGAGTCCGGTGGAGTTACCGGCGATCGAGGAGTAAATCGGCTGTGCGAGCCAATGGTAACGGCAGGGGCGAGCACCTGCCGTACAAAGCTTGTCACCCCCGCGCGGATCATCTCGATGCACGCTCCCGGTTCCTACGGCGGGTGGATCGGCGGAGGCGAGATCGGCGGAATGTAGATCGGCGGAGGAATGTAGATCGGCGGAGTCGATATCGGCGAAATGTTGGGAGGCTCGAAGTCCGGCGGTTCGATCGCCACGGGCGGCGGCGGCAGGGTGATCACCGGATCCCGGAAGTCCGGGGGTGGGGGCACTGGGCCTAAGTCAATCGGCAAGTCGGGGACCGACGGCTCGAACGAAAAGTCGGGTAGGTCCACCGCCGACGGATCAAACCCGAAACCCGGGGCGTCAAAGTCGATCGCATCCCAGTCAATGTCCGGAGAATCCAAGGTGGGCTCGTCAGGCATCACGGGTCGATTAGGTTCTGTCGTGATGTCGGACCCGCAGGCACAAACTAGAAGCGGGAGCAACGGCGACAATCGCTTGAGGAAGAACCGCATAGTGCGGCGATGATACGCTACAGCGCCGCCCGAGAATAAGAGACCCCAAGCGCAATCCCAGCCCGACCCGATCTTGACAATGCACCCAATCGCAGCTAACTTACTTGTTTTGATTCAGGGTTAGTGGCGCGGGCGGCTTCAGGGTCACCGTGCAGACTCATCCCGAATGGACTGGTTGGACCCTACAACGGCTCCTCTGACAGAGGGTTCGATTCGCTCCTAGTCCGGTAGGGCTCGGTACGGGCATTCCGGGCGGCTCCCCGGACGGGTCGGGAGCCTCTCCGCTTGGGCCGGGGGCGGCAAGGGACGGGTTGGCGGCGTCCGTGCCCGACCCGGAGGCGTCAACGGGCGAACCGGGAGGCGGATAGAATCCGCCCTACGTTCTGGGAATGGTCCAACGCTCGATTCTGGGAAGGTCGCTCCAACGTTCCCATCCCAATGGACGAACCCTTCGTGCGAGGCGCACTGCTCAAGAGCAGTGGCACACAATCGCTGTCCCCCGTAGGCTGGCGGATCAGGCGATCGTGCCGCGGCCGCGCAGTTGATTGATCTCATCCAGTGACAACCCGGCCTCCCTCAGCACCGCAGCGGTATGCTCACCATACTCCGGTGCGTAAGAAAGACAACGGCCGCAAGCCGCTAGATTCTCTCGCTCGACGGCCGGCGGAGGAAGACGCACCTTCGCCCCAGTCGGTGTCTTCGTTTCGAGAAGTTGGTCACGTACCGCAGGGTATTCAATGGCTTGGGGAACCGTGTGAATGGGGGCGACTACGAGGCCCTTGGAGCTCAGCAGATCCACCAGCGCGGCGGTCTTGAAGGTTCGGGTGATCGAACCTATTCCTTTGTGGATCGACTCCCGCTCCTGCCGCCGTCCCTCGTTGGTCACTCGCGCCGTGCAGGCGAGGCTGCCGAATCCGTCGAGCGAGGTCAAGCGAGACCACTGCACGTCGTTGCCTATGGCCAAATAGACGTAGCCGTCACCCAGTGGAATCACACCCTCCCGTTCTGTTATACTAACGGAACGATGCGCGTTCCGTTCCTCGAAGCCGTCAAGCAGCGTCTGCTGTTGGGCGATGGGGCGATGGGCACCCAGCTCATCGAGGCCGGGCTGCCTGTCGGCGGCTGCGGCGCGGAGTGGAACCTCACCCAGCCGGAGCGGATCCGAGCCATCCAATCCGCCTACGTTGCAGCCGGCAGTGACCTACTGCTCACAAACACGTTCGGCGGCAGTCCTCTGGCTCTGGCGCGGCATGGACTTGCCGACAAGGCCTACCCGATCAATTTGACCGCGGCGCGGATCGCTCGCGACTGCATCGGCGAGGACGGATATGTGCTTGGCGACATCGGACCTTTCGGCGGGTTCCTCGCGCCGCTGGGCAGTACGAGCCGGCATCAGCTCGAGGAGGCCGCTACGATTCAGGTTGCCGGTCTGCTCGACGGCGGCGTGGATGCCGTCATCGTCGAAACCATGACCGCCGTGGACGAACTGGGCACGGTTGTCCAAGCCGTACGCCGCTGCCGCCGCCATGTGCCGGTAATCGGCTCGTTGACCTTCGATCGGCTGGTCGATGGAGGGTTTCGCACCATGACCGGCGTGGATGTCGAGCACGCCGTCGACTTCATGGTTCAATTGGATCTCGACGTTCTGGGTTGCAACTGCGGCACGGGGCTGCACATCGGTGATTATGCAAACCTGGTCGAGCAATACTGCCGCCGCACGGATCGGCCCATTATGGTTCAACCCAATGCCGGGCAGCCGCGGCTGGACCGGGGCCACATCGTGTACGATGAATCCGCGGAGATGATGGCCGCCGCGCTTCCAGCGCTGATCGTCGCCGGGGCGTCGATCGTCGGAGGCTGTTGCGGCACCGGACCTGAGCACATCCGGCTGTTTCGTCGCCGGATGGACGAGGCCGCAAAGCCCGGGGCAAAGAGCCGTCAGGCCCCGGACTTCACCATATAATCTCACGGGGTGATGAATTGCCCATTGCCGATTTCCAATTGCCAAATGCAAAGACCGGCGAGACCGTCCCAAAATCGGCAATCGACAATCGGCAATCGGCAATGTCAAAGAATCCCCTCCACGATCTGATGGCCGTCGGCAGAATGCCCGTCATCCTCGAGCTTCATTTAACCGAAGGCGACCGGATCGCGTATCAGAAGCTTCGCCAGCGCCACCTTGCCCAAGGGTACGAACTGCCGCAACTCACGGTACTGGGCCAATACCTGCGACAGATGGATGTCACCCGCGGCGAGTTGACCGCCGAGGAGCGGGCCCTTGTGCACAAGTTGCAGGTCTACGCCGACCTGGTGAGCTCCGGGAGCGTTGACCTCCTTGCCTTGGGCGACGGACCCCGCGGGCGAGACACGCTGGACAATGCCATCGCGGCGGCACTCTTAATCGGGCTGGGGGCCGATCCCGCTCGCTTAATGGCCAACATCGTCGCCCGCGAGCGCCAAGCCGACCAGATTCGCGGGCGGCTCCTTCATTTTGCGGAACTCGGCGTTCGCAATGCCCTTTTGCTCACCGGCGATTTGCCGGTCGGTTCCGCCCGTCCGGCCCGGTTCCCGCTCGACTCCGTCGGTATGTGCGCGCTGGCGAGGAAGATGCTCCTTGAAGGGGCCTTGCCGGATGATTTTTGGATCGCCGCCGCCGGACATCCCAACCCCGACGCCGACCCGGACGGCTTGCGCACCCTGCAAAAAGCGCTGGCCGGCGCCAAGGTCATCATCACCCAAGCGATTTACTCGGTCGAACAGTTCACCCAATGGATGCAGGCCCTGCATCGTGTCGGCGCGATCGATCAAGTCCACGTTCTGGCCGAGGTGATCCCCATTACCTCCGCGTCGCAACTCCGGTTGATCGCCGAGGTGCCCGGCATCCGCGTGCCCGGTGATCTGATCGCGGAGCTGGACGCCGCCAAGGAACGTCTCGAACAAGCGGCCACGGCGGGCGGCCACCCGCCGGAATGGGTCGAACAGCGCCTGCGAAACGAAGGGGCGCGCATCACCCGTGGGTTACTCCACCGCATCCGCAAAGTGCCGGGGGTTAGCGGCTTTTACCTTGGCTGCGTAAAGGGGTTTGACGCCCATTTGGAATTGCTGCGTGAGGCCCCGCTTCTTCCTGAGCAGGGACAGGGCTTGCACAAAGTCACGAAGATAGCCGGTGCGGAGCGACAGCGGGCCCTGGCCAACGTTCCTTCGCTGGAGTCGTTCCTTGATCGCCTCGTTCGACAGGCTCAACGAAGGCAGCTCCGAGCGCGTTTCACCGGCCGCTTTGCGGATCCGCCAGCCAGTCCGCCCTTGAGCGGTATGGCGACCTCGTTGTTGCGTACAGCGTGCCAGGGCTTGATCAAACTGCTGGAATGGCCCAAGGTGCCCCTGTTCGGCTGCAAGAAATGCGATCGCTGCGATCTGAGCTCTGATGCTTTGATTTGCCCGCGCGGTTGCGCGAAGCAAATGACCCACGGCCCCTGCGGCGCCCCACGTCTCGTGGGCGGACGTGTCCTCTGCGAAGACACGTCCCGCGAGTGCACTTGGGCGGCTATCGGCGTGCGCCGAGCGCAGTACGGTGTACCCATCGCCGAGCAACTTGAAGTTCGCGAGGCTCCCTCGGCGGGTTTCTACGAGGGCCGGACCTACAGCGCCGTGCTACCGGTGTTGACGGGCAGGAAGCGCGGGCCGAATTGGAGCTTAGCCTGGCGAGCACCGCTGGCTCGCGTCGCCCGCGTGTTCCGCCGCGACTTCAAGCTGAAGGCGAAAGGCGAGCCGCGTGATCTCACCACGCTTGCCGAAAGCCAGGGCGAGCACCTTCTTTCCATCGTCGCCGACCGGCCTCAAGCGGATCGTGAGGAGCTGCTGGTCAAAGCCCTCGCCTTGATCGGCACTCCGGCTGCCTGGTGCCTCATCGAATCGCGGTTAGCGGAGTTCGGCCTACCGGCCGAGGGAACGCTTGCGGATTTGTCCTTGCGTGAACAATTTCAACTGGC
>CAYQZH010000110.1:0-13012 GCA_964421865.1 uncultured Phycisphaera sp.
GGCCATGATGGTCGGGGTCATTACCGGAACCTACAGCAGCATCGGGATCGCCGTCTCCCTGGTGTACGCAGCCCGGATCCATGCGGTCGTAGCCCGTGTGATCGTCGCGTTCCTGTTGATCATGATGGTCCTGGTGGCGACGCCGCATCCGACGGTGCGGTGGGTTCTGGACGGGTTGATCGTGCTGGGATGTGCGGCCTCCATCGTGCGAAGTCAGCGGGGGAAAACGTGGATGCGCCACGGCGTCCCGATCGCCGCGTGATTCGTGGACGGTGCGGCCTTCGTCGCGCCAGATGGTTGGTCGGCCCCTGAACCGTACGGGAAGCCCCGACGCCGATGACTTCCGTTAATCGCCCGGTACTCCCCGCGTCTACCGGCCTTTCGGCCAACCGGAACTTTGTGCTGTTGTGGTCGGCCTACGGGATCAGCGCCCTGGGCGACCATCTATCGGAAATGGCCCTCCTAAAAACCCAGAACGCCCTGAGCGCCCAGGTCGACGTCACTACTCTCACGGCCCGGATCACCTTCATTTTCTTTGTGCCGTTCCTCCTGGCGCCGGGGATGGGGGCTCTGGCGGATCGGTTGTCTCGACGCGGGCTGATGGTCAGCGCGGACCTGATCCGAGGGGCCGTCATGTTTATGATGGCGGCGATGATCGCCTGGACGGCGCCTTGGGGCGGCTGGGGACCGTTCGCGCCCCTGCTGGTGGTTGGACTGTTCGCGGCCATGTTTTCGCCCGCCAGGTCTGCGCTGCTGCCGACACTGATCCGACCCGACCAATTGGTCCGGGCGAATGCCATGCTCAGCGGGCTGGGCATCATCGCCACCATGGCCGCGGCGAAGATCGGCGGGGTCCTGGCCGACCGCTACGAGCCGGTCGTCGCCTTCCGCCTTGATGCGGCCACGTTCATGAGCAGCGCCGTCTTGTTACTGCTCATGCGCCCGCCGCGCCGGGCGGCGGCCGAGTTGGTTGGGCCGCATCGGTCGTCCGTACGGGACGACCTCCTCGGCGGCTTCCGTTATGCGCGCAGCCACCGGCATGTGATGGAGCTCCTGGCCGTCGCCGCACTGGTGTGGTTTTGCGGGGGGCTCGTAAACAGCGTGATCCCGGCCGTCGTGCGCGACGTGTACCACGGCACCTACAGCGCCATGAGCAACTACCGTGCCTTTCTGGGTCTTGGCTTCGTGCTCGGCGCGATCATCATGACTCTGCTCGGCGATGCCCTCCGCGGCGGGATCGCGATCACCTGGGGCCTGTTTGGAATCTCCGCCGCGATCGCGATCTTCGCCGCCTCCGTCTTCCTTCCCTTCGATCCGGCGACGCTCGCAACCGTCGGCGCGGTCGGAGTGATACTTGCGGGCATGTTTGCATTGGCCGTCATGGCCAGCTTTCACTCGCTCCTCCAACGGACCGTGTCCGATCGCTATCGCGGTCGGGTCTTCGGCGTGCAGGACGTGTGCTGCACGATCGCGATACTCACGGCGACCGGGCTGCTCGGCGTGCCGGGTTGGACGCGGGTGGATCGCTGGGTGGGGTTCATTCTGGCAGGCGTCGCGGTGATGACCTTCATCGCCGGTCTGGTGACGCTGTCCATCCGACTTCGGCGCGGTCCGCACGGCAAAACCCTGACCTTCGCGGAAAACCTCAACGAGCTCCTGGCCAAGACCTGGTGGCGATTTCAGCGGGTGGGACGGTCGACCGTGCCTCGAACGGGGGCGGTCCTCGTCACGGCCAACCACACTTGCTCGGCCGACCCGCTTTTCCTTTGCGCCGCAGTGCCCTACCGTCTGATCTCATTCGTAGTGGCAGAGGAATACACCCATTGGCCGATTGTGAGGTTCTTCCTTCGCGTCGTGGAGTGTATTCCGGTAAAGCGTGACAGCCGCGATACCGAGGCGACGAAACAGGCCATCCGCCATTTGCGCGACGGCAAAGCGGTGGGGATTTTCATCGAAGGGGGCATCACCGGGCCGGATGAGGTTCCCCGACCCCGAGACGGCGTAGCGATGTTGGCCTTGCGGACGGGAGCGGCGGTGATCCCCGCCTATATCAGCGGCGTGGCGTACCATGAGAGCATTGTGCGTGGTTTGTTGGCCCGCCACCGAGCGCGGGTCCGATTCGGACCGCCCGTCGATCTGAATGAGTTTCGAGAGGGCGAGCGAAGCCGTGAAGCCGTCCGGGCGGCGACCCACAAGATTTACGCCGCCGTGAAAGCCCTTGCCCCCGCCCTTGAGGCTTCGGAGGAACGCCGATGAACGAGCTTGAGCTTTGGCGGCGGTATCAGAAGCACCTGTGCGTCTGCCCGACGATCGGGTTGCAACTCGACATCAGCCGGATGATGTTCGCCGACGACTTCCTCGACGCCATGAACGAGCGGATGTCGCGGGCGTTCGCCGCCATGATGGAGATCGAGCGCGGGGCCGAGGCCAACGTCGATGAGCATCGCATGGTGGGTCACTATTGGCTCCGCGCGCCGGAGCTGGCGCCCACCGCCGCCATTCGTGTCGACATTGAGCGGACCGTCGCCGCAGTGAAGACGTTCGCCAAAAACGTGCATGACCAGAAAATCGTTCCCGAGCGCGGTGTTGGGTTCTTTGTTGTGCTCGTTATCGGCATCGGCGGCTCGGTGCTCGGGGCGCAGTTTGTGTGCGACGCCCTCGGCAAGACCGACGATCCGATGATGGTGCGATTGATCGACAACACCGACCCGGACGGCATTGACCGCACGCTCGAAGAACTGGATGAATCACTGGATCAGACGCTCATCCTTGTCATCTCTAAGTCAGGTGATACGAAGGAAACGCGGAATGGAATGGTGGAGGTCGCCGCCGCCTACCGTCGCGCGGGGCTGAACTTCGCCAAACACGCGGTAGCCATCACCCGCGAAGGCAGTTCCCTACATGAACGGGCCGTAGGGGAGCACTGGCTCGCGACATTCCCCATGTGGGATTGGGTCGGAGGCCGAACTTCGGTTCTGTCCGCCGTCGGCATATTGCCCGCAGCCCTTCAGGGGATCGACATCGACGCTCTTCTGGCTGGGGCGCGCGATTGCGACATTGTGACGCGCAACCGTACGCTCGCCGAAAACCCCGCGGCACTGCTGGCATTGATGTGGCATTACGCCGTCGAGGAGCGCGACAAGCGCAACATGGTGATCCTTCCGTACCGCGACCGCCTTTCTCTTTTCAGCCGTTACTTGCAACAACTGGTTATGGAATCGGCAGGAAAAGAAAAGACGCGCAAGGGAGAAACTGTTCACTGTGGTCTGACTGTGTATGGCAATAAAGGAAGCACAGACCAGCATTCCTTTGTCCAACAACTGCGCGACGGCACTGATGATTTCTTCGTCACCTTCGTCGAGGTGCTGCGCGACCGGACGGAGAAGTCCGTCCTCGTCGAGGAGGACGTGACCACCGGCGATTATCTGCACGGTTTCCTACACGGTACGCGCACGGCGTTGTACGAAAAGGGTCGGCAGTCGATGATCATCACACTGGACGACCTCAATGCTCGCTCCGTCGGCGTACTGATCGCACTATTCGAGCGTGCCGTCGGACTGTACGCGGAATTGATCGACGTCCACGCCTACGACCAACCGGGGGTTGAAGCGGGCAAACAGGCCGCCCAGCGTACGCTCGAACTGCAACGCAAGGTCCTCGCCCGCCTCCGCGCCCATCGCGGCCAAAGCCTGACCGCCGACGAAGTCGCAACCGCTCTCGGCGAACCCGACGCCGCGGAAGCGATCCTCCACATCCTCGAACACGCCGCCGCCAACCCCGACCACGGGCTGATTCGGACGCCGGGTGCGGACGCGTTCAGCACTCGGTATCGGGCGTCGCAGCCGGTTGACGGCCAAGCAACGCGCTGAGCGCATCGCCCGCCAGAGCGACCCATTGGCGCAGGACCTGTTCGTCGGGCAGTGGGATGCGCAGTTCCGGCCGCCCTGTGCCTCGGTTTGTGACCAAGGTCGGCGCGAGGCCGGGTCCATTACCCTTGGTCGGCGGGCCGCCGGATTGGGACAGGGTTTTACTGAGCGCCTGAAGGAAGCCCGCTCCTTGCTGGAGAAGATCGCCCATGGCGCGGAGATCGGGCGCACGTCCGACGGTGGCGGACCGCCCGGCCTCCGCTCGCGTTGGCCGCGCACCGCCGCCGCGTGCCTGCGGCGCTTCGGAGTCCGCCGAAGTCGTCATAACGGAAGGCGCCGATGAGGCCGCCGTCTCCACCGTCTTCATGAACCGGTTCAGGGCGCTCTCCCCCATCGACACGCTGTCCGTCGATCCGTCCAGGACCCCCGTAAACATCGAGCGCTTGAAACGCAGCAGTGACAACATTCCGTGCTCGATGGCCCCCTCGGCGATGAAGTTCACCACCCGCACGGGATTCCGCTGCCCGAGTCGATGGACCCTGCCGATCCGCTGCTCGAGCACGGCCGGGTTCCAGGGAAGGTCCATGTTGATCACGGTGGAGGCGCTCTGAAGGTTCAGGCCAACCCCGCCGGCGTCGGTGGAAACGAACACACGGCAGCGTTCGTCCTCGCGCAGGGCCGCAGTGAGGTCGCCGCGATTACGGCTCGGCACGCCGCCGTGCAGATGGACGTGTCCCCAGCGCCGCCGTTCGAGCATCTCGATCACGAGTTCGTTCATGCGAACCCACTGGCTGAAGATGACCACCTTCGCGGTGCGATCCTCGAAGATTTCACCCAAAAGCTCTTCCAGCTCCGGCACCTTGTGACCATGCTTGGTTTCGTGGTCGATCAGATAGGTGCTGTCGCAGACCATGCGCATGTTCTGCAGCGCGATCCGCAACCGCAATTGATCGGCCTCGGTCAGGAACTTGTAGCGGCGCCATTTGGCCACGATGCGGGCCACGGTGTCTTGGTTCTCACGATGCGGCACCCACTGCGGATCGGTCATGGGGACGAAGAAGTTCTTATCCGCACGGGGCGGCAACTGCGTCAGCACTTCCTTCTTCGTCCGACGGATGAGGATGGGGGCCAGGGTCTTGTGGATCCGGCCGAGGTCGCGATAGCCGACGAGCTTGACGGAGCCCGGCTCGATGACCTCGTGCGCGGCCTTGAACGCGAAGAGCGGGCCGAGCCGGTGACGGTCCACGAACTCGACGATGGAGTGCAGCTCCTCCAAGCGGTTCTCCAGCGGCGTCCCGGTGAGCACCACGGCGTGGCGCGAGTCGATCTGTTTGACGGACTTAGCCGTGCGGGTCTGCCAGTTCTTGATCCGCTGGGCCTCATCGAGGATGACCAGATCGGGCGACCATGCGGCGATCGCTTCAAAGTCCGCGTGGATGACGTCGTAGTTGATGATCTTGAAGAACGCGGGATCGCGCTCGAAAAGGACCTTGCGACGGTGAGTCGGGCCGTCGATCACCAACGCGGTGCGCGCCGAGAAGTGCTCAATCTCGTGACGCCACTGGCTCTTCAACGACGACGGGCAAACGATGAGCGCACGCTCCACGCCGCCGTCTTTCGCCAGGATTTCGGCGGCGGCGATGGCTTGGATCGTCTTGCCCAGCCCCATCTCGTCGGCGATGACGGACCGCCCTACTTGAGCGGCGAACAACGCGCCCTCGCGCTGGTAGGGATAGAGCGGGACCTTCAAGAGCCGGTCCCAAACCGCGCCCCGGCCTGGCCCGCCGTACCGCTTCTGCAGCCGTTCGCGTCGGGATTGGCGATCGTGCGCCTCGGCGATGAGCGTCGCGGCGTCGTCGTACAGGCGTAGCTCGTACTCGATCGTCCGTGCTTCTTGCACGAAACGATCGAAACCGGCGATGGCCTCGGGCATCAGCAAGCCGTCGCAGTCGAAGTAGCGAGTCGCCAGTTTTCGGAGTTCCGCGGGACAATCGGCCCCCGGCGAGAAGACGATCGCCCGACGCGCCCCATAGCGGACATAGACTTCAGCGAAAGGCGGCGCGTAGCCGCAGCGAAGGGCGTTGGCGTGCCGCGGCGCGAGGCGGAACAGGACGGCCTCGATGTGCTTGCACGTCCCCAGCGTATTCACGGCGTAGTCCGGACAGGAACAGTAGTTCACGCCCGGTTCGAGTCCGCGCACCCCCACGCGGTAGGTTCGCCGCGTCGCGGGATTGGTCACGGCGAATTCGGAAAACACCGGCTCGCTACCGAGCTTGCGGATGTCGAACTCCGTCGCCTGCTCGCGGCCGTATTGCCGACGAAGCTCCACCTGCCATTCGCGCAGGTCCATGTGCTCAGGCTTATGCGTCCGTGAGACTTTCGCGGTTCTCGGTGCACTCTTGTTTGACTTCACCGGGTCGGCAATCGCAGGCATGGTCGTGTCCTCCTGACGTTAATGATCTCCGAAACGTAGTATGCCTCGCCCCGCCCGACAATTCAACATCTGTTTTTTCCACACGGCCACGCCGCCCTGAAGGGTTGAGCGCGGCCTTCGACCGCAGCGTCGTCGAGGCGTACGGATATCACAATCGAGCGCCGAGACATTTCACAGCCAGGAAAGTGCGATTTTCGTCGGTATCAGGTTGCGTGGACGCGTAAGGGTTTGAACAAGCCCGCCCGCGAAGCGCTTACCCCTCCACTTTGGCGCGGAGCGGGGTATTGAGCATCGGGGTGAGGCTTTCGGCACCCGCGTTCCATTTGCCGAAGAAGCTGCGTAGCAGGATTCCAATTCGATAGAAGTGCCTACGCCAGTCAAAATGGCCGCTGACCATCATGAAGAAGGCTTTGGAAAGGATGCCTGCCCGCAGAAGACGCATCTTCGTCTTTTCGCTGATGCCCAGTGAACTCAGGTCAATCCCCAAGTAATCTTTGTTGCGGTTCCAGTTATCCAGGACTTGTTCGGAGGACTTCAGGCCGTGCCGATCGACAATCTCCTGCAATGGTGCACCGGGCATGGGCGTGGCGATCGACCAAGTCATATAGTGCATTCGCCGCAGGATGAACTGTTTCCATACCCACCACAGTGAATGGCGGATTTCCTTAGGCTTCTCGAACTGCAATTCCCCATTCTCCTCCCAAAGCTGGAAGGCCATCATAAACAACAGCACGCGGACCTTGTGCTTCTTGAGGAACTTAAGACAGCGTTCGGTTTCCGCAACGGTGATCTTCTTCTCAATGCCGCGAAGCACTCGGTCGTTCGCACTCTCCACGCCCAGATGCACCAGCCACATGTTCATCCGCTTGAACAGGTAGGCGAGTTCGTCGTCGATCTTGTCGGCCCGGAGGTTGGATTGAAAAAACAGATCCTCGTGGCCGAGGTCGGCGATCGCCCGACAGACTTCCTTGGCCCACGGCAGCGTAACGTTGATCTCGTCGGAGACGATCTTGATCTCTCGAATGCCGAGTTGGTAAAGCCAGTTCACCTCCCGGGTGATGTTCTCCGGCGAGCGCATGCGCACGAACGGCTTGGCCGCCCGCCACACGGGCAATGAGCAGAAGGTGCATTTGTAGGGACAGCCGCGGCTGATGACGATGCACGACTGCTTGTCCGACCGGCAATAGTGCTGCCCGACGAACTTGGAGAAGTCGATCCGATCCCAGGCCATGAATGGCAGGTCGTCGAGGTTCTCATATGCACGCGGCTTGCCGGTGTGCAGTCCCGGCGCGCCGGGATCGGGCGTGCGGATCAACAGTCCCGGAATCTTCGTAAAATCATTTCCACCGTACACGGCCTCGTTGACGATGTCGGCGAGGGTCATTTCCCCTTCGCCGATGCAGACCAAATCGGCGAGCGTCTTTTCCATCACAATATCGGGGACGGACGTGGGATGAGGCCCGCCCGCGATGATGAGCATCTCCGGAAACCGGCGTTTCAGTTCGTTGATGGTGTCGTACGCCAAGCGCTGAGTGAGAAACGCAAAGCTGATGCCGTAGATGCGCGGTCGATGCTCCTCAACAAGACGCACATGGTCCTCGATCGAGTGAAACTGATCGAGAAAGATGATGTCGTCGTCGGATAGCGGCGTGTTCTCGCGGACGTACGAAATCAGTTGGAGAATGCCCAGGTTGGGATAGGCCTTGTCGTAGTCGTCGGTCTTCGCCGGCGGATCGGCCAGCATGAGCTTGAATGGCGCAATTCGTTGCCGCGGTCGCTCGGAATCTCCCCCCGCGGTCGCACGACCGGCCACGACTTTCAATGCAACCGTCACGCTGAACGCACCCTTCACCGACTACAGACCGATGGCCGAATCCAACACGATTGTTGCGTACCAACGGCCCGGCCCCGTTCTTGTTATCGGAAACTCTGCGCGGACGGTGAACTTCGGGCGCGACGGCCATCAGAACCCGGAATCCCCGCGCGCCCGGACGACGGGGCATACCCCATTTCCGAACCCGGAGCGCAAGCGACGGGTCACACAGGGCTGACGGCGTGAATATCGGACACAGGCGGTACTCCGGGTCGGATCAACGGGCCCCCTGGCCGGTGAAGACGGTCGCGCGATCGACGAAACAGATCGGGTTTCCGAACGGATCGTGGATGTAGAAAGAGCGCTCGCCCCAGGGGCGTGTGTTGATCTCCCCCGCCGCGCTTCCGTGCACGTCGCCGGCGGAGAAGGTCGCGCCGGTCTGCTTGCAGGCCTCGTAGGTCGCCGCAATGTCGTCCACCGCGAAGTAAATCAACTCCGGGTTAGGCGTGGGGTGGTAGCCATCCCCGTCGGCGTGGGGGTCGAAACAGGCCAAGATCGTCCCGCCGCAATCAAAGTAGTGCCGACCCTCTGACACCCGATGGCCCGGCATGTTGAGGATGCGACCGTAGAACGCGGCAGCCTTGTCCACCCCGGTCACCGGCAGAATCACGCGAAAGAGCTTGACCGACATAGCAGCCTCCTGCAACGGCCGGTCGATCGACGGCCGCGCGTACTCGCCCAGCCCGTGCGCGAAACGACCTACGCCGGCAGCCATCCGATAAACTTTTCCTGTCCAAGAGGCTTCGCCATCCACGACTGATCGGGCATCGGGTCCAGCAGGCATTCGGCGACGGGCTTGAGCCGTGGCAGCGGTTCGGAGCGGCGTTGGCCGCGTTGCGTGATCCAGGCAATTTGCTTGCGGCGCAGGATGGCCTCGACGATCTGGTTGGTCATCCGGGCATCGCCGAGCACGTAGTCAAAGACACGCTCATGGTTGCCGGCCTGCCACTGACGCGGTGCCTCCTCGGCGGCCATGGACTTTTTTAGAGGAACCCCTAACCCTTCGGCCACCGCGGCCAGGGAGACCGGAAACCCTTTCATCTTGAAGAACTGGAACATCGGGTCGTAGAGCGCACGGGCGACGCGCGAGGCCGTTTTCACGTCGTCGGCAGCGTGGGCGATCCACCGAAGGTCGAAACTCAGCCCGTTCCACGCACAGACCGCGTGCCCCGCCTTCTGCATCTGTTCCAGGTAATCGAGCAACTCTCGTGCGTGGCCGCGGTCCATGTTCAGCAGCGGCTTGCCATCGGAAGCAGGCGAAAACCAAATGCGATGCTCGCCGCCGTCGATCTGCGTGGCCGCGACGGCGACGTCGAAGGGGGCGTACTTGTCGATGTCTTCGCCGGGACGCAAGTCGAAGACGTTGGAGATTTCGATGTCGAAACCAAGGATCTTCACCGCGAGGTTTCCTGTCCGGCCCGCGGGGTGGGCATTCCCTCTTCGAGATCGACGCCTAACCCGTCGGCGACGCGGTTGATGTAGTTGAAGAAGGAGATCACCTGCGTCGCGTCGTTGATCGCGCGGTCGGTCAAACCGACGCCCCGCAGTCGGTCGATGTCGCCCTGAGTGATGGACCACGGCGTCCGCGTCAGCTTAATGGCGTGGTCGCACAGCGCGCGATCCACCTCACTCAGCGGCGCGGATGTGTAATCTTTCTTGACGGCATCGACGTAAACTTGGTCCGTGACCTCGGCCCGGAGGTCATACGAATGGGCCTCGATTCAGTAGTGACAGTTGTTGGCACGCGAGACGACCACGGCGAGCATCTCCCGTTGGGCCCGGGTCAGCGGCGACTCACTTCGCACCGTGGCCACGTACAGGTCGAGCATGGCCTGTAGCGCGCCGGCGTTCTGACTCTGAATCTTGAGGATGTTGTAGATCCGCCCGGCGCGTTTCCGGGCGGCTGCGTAGATGCTGGCAAGCAAGCCGTCAGCCCGGTTTTCCTCGACGATGTCAATGAACGCCATGTCGATTCGTCCCCTCGGAAGAATGTACCGCCCGGCTCAGTCGCGCACCGTTACCGTCGAGTGCGTCTCGACCAGGTAGGTGTATAGCGCCTCGACATCCTCGTTGCGCATACGGATGCAGCCCATGGACACGCTCTTGCCGATGCTTTCGGGATCGCTGGTTCCGTGAATCCCATAGCGCTCCTGATCGACGGCCGTACCGGAGACGCCCACCAGTCCGATCCAGCGTTCCCCCAGTGGATTTTTCGGGTCATCGGCGGCGATGATCTCACCCCCGCGCGGCGGATAGTAGGTCGGGTTGAGCAGCTTCGTCGCCACCCGCCACTCGCCCGTCGGCGTGCTGTCGTCCGCCCCCAGACCGACCCCGAAATGCCGTACGAAGGCGTCTCCGAGGTACACGTCCAGCGTGTACGCCCGTTTGGTCACCACGGCCCGGAACGGCCCTTTGACGATTTTGATCGTCTGTCCCTCGCGGATGCGATGCTTGTCGGCGATCCCGTTGATCGAGGCCAGCAGATCAGGCGAAACTTTGTCGGCCGCTGCGATCTTCGCCAGAACGTCCCCCGGCTGAATGACGTACCGATCCACCAGAGGATCACCGCTGACGATGCGCGGCGAAAGGACCGTCTCCTTCCCCAGACGGGTCAGTTCGGTCCGCAGGAACTCCTCTTCCGTTCCTCCAACGCCCAGTTGCAACGCATCGCTGAGCTCGGTTCGCGCGGTGACTTCGTCGTTTCGTTGGAGAGCTTCGCGCCCTGCGACGAGCAGCGCGGCCGCACGCGTGGCCGGAGACTTTTTTTCCTCAACGATCAGCGTGCTCGGAGATGCAGGGCTAGGCGGCAGAGTCGGCGTCGGTGCGATGGCGGCCGATCCGGCTTCCGGCTGGTCGCCCGCAGGGGTCTGTTGGGTCAGCATGAGCGAGGGATCGAGTGCGGCCGGCGAGTTCTCGACGCGGTAAATCCACCATGCGGCCCCGAGGCCACCAGCGAGCAACACGAGGCTCGTCGAAGTTCGACGCCCCCTACCTCTTCTTCGACCTCTGGACACGTTGGCGACTCCCTGCGGAAGACTCGTCCTTACTCGTGGGATCGGGCGTGGCACACGCATGCGATATTACGAACCATACCACGGCGCAGGATACGGGAGATCGGGCGTGTTGCAAGCACGAAAAGCATAAGCCCCGATCACCGATGCAACGGGTCGTGCTCAACTCTCGCAACGAACGCTCGCGGCGTGGTGTCCTTACGCCAAACGACTTGACGGCGATTCGCGTTCCATCTTCAATGTGGACGCTACGGGCGATCTCGCCGAGCACCGGACGTCAACAACGATGACTCAACAATGGGAGGTAGAACCGGCTGCGGGTCGGTGCGCACTCACCGGGCGAAAGCTCCAAGAGGGTGAGGAGTTCTACTCCGCCCTGTTCGAAGAGGGAGAGACGTTCCGCCGCGTGGATTACAGTTCCGAGTCGTGGAAAGGGCCACCGGAAGGATCGTATTGTCATTTTAGGTCCCGCATACCGGTTAAAGAGAAGCGTAAGAAACTACTCGTCGATAACGATATCCTTGCGAGTTTCTTCCTACGCCTGGGCGAAGACGCAGAGCCGGCACGCGTGCAGTTTCGATTCGTGCTCGCCCTGATTCTGATGCGCAAGCGGCTCCTGCGCTACGAAGGGTCGAAGGTCGAGGCGGGGGTCGGAGCGGGGGTCGAAGCGGGGGTTGAAGTTTGGCGCATGGTCCTGATGACGGATCGGTCGGAGCATCGAGTCGTCAACCCGCGTCTCACCGACGAGCAAATCGAAGGCGTCAGTTCCCAGCTTAGCGCGATCCTCCACGGCGACATGGGCGAGTGGGCGACGGTCGGCGATCGGACGGCGGATGCTTAGTTCGCGAAGGCGGCCCGTCGCTTGCGCTCCGGGTTCGGAAAGACGGCCGGTCGCTTGCGCTCCGGGTTCGGAAAGGCGGCGATGGTTCTGGACCGCCCTGGGTCTCACGCTCACCTTGTGCGGTTGTCGTCAGGCGGGTCCGGTTCGTCCGCTCGATCCGATTCCGACGCACGAGGCCGTCGGGATCGTCAACGCCAACGCGGCGAAGATCACGGCGACGCTGCGGGCCTCCGGCTCCGTGGACGGGTACTTCACCACGTCCAACGGTCGGCGGCGCAGCTACCACGTGGACGGCACGCTCTTCTACCTCGCACCGTGCTACTTCCGCTTCGACCTCAAGAGCCTGGGCGAGCGGCAGATTCTGTTCGGTTCCAACGAGGAGTACTTCTGGGTCTACAGCAAGGAGGACGGGTCGTACTACTGCGGCCATCAAGGTAGAGACGAAGAACTCCCCACGGAGGTTCCCGTCCGACCCGAGCAACTGATCGAGGCACTCGCTCTCGCCCCGATCCATGTCCTGAGCCATGCCCTGAGCTTCGAAGGGCTCGAAGGAGCCGACGCGGACTCCGCGACTCCCGACCCGATCCCGGCGCGCCGGGACTTCCCAGCCCGGAAAGAGTACCGCATCGACCGTGACTCGCCGCAGTTCATCCGCCGCGTCTTATTCCGCGACGCGGAGGGCCTGGTCACGATGCAATCGTCGCTGGACGACTACCGGCCGCTCTTTCCCGGCGGCCCGGTGCTTCCCGGTTCGATGATCGCCGACTGGCCGACGGCCCGGGCCCACATGCGCTTCCGGGTCGACAAATGGACCCTCGTCGAGCAGGTTCGCCCCGGCGGACCGCAATTCGCGACCCCGGCGGAGTGCTTCGCCGACGACCGTCGATGAAATAGATATGGGGTCCCCTGATTTAGTTTAGGGTATGGTGTCCCGAATGGCACTGCCGTGCCTCGTTGCTCATCGCGGAGTCGTTATGGACTCAGCAA
>CAYQZH010000111.1:0-12793 GCA_964421865.1 uncultured Phycisphaera sp.
GCAGTACTGGCAAATTCGAAAAACCGCATGATGCCAAAATCCGTGGCCAGACCCGTTTGAAACGGTGACGAAGCACTCCTCTCGCTTCCTGACCGCCCGTGGGTATAATCGGGCCGATGGTGCTGAGCCAACCAACCGACGACGTCGAGTCCAGGGGCCGGGCGCGCCCGCTTGCCAGGCTCTGCCTGGCGGCAACCGTCTGCGCCCCCCTGGCTTCCCTGTCCGGTGAACCGGCGCGTCGCGAGAAGGCGACCGTCCACGGCGCCTCGTTCGTCCTCCTCACGTCTCCGTCGACCGTGTCCGTCGATTTTACCGCAGGTCCGGAAGTGACCTCGCCGACCGCCAGCGTCGCCCGTTTCAGCATCCTGCCGCTGCCCGTCGTTGCTACCGTAGTGGATGTACGCTGCGTGCGTGAAGTTCTCGTATCGCGGATCGGCGGGCTGTACGGTCCCTGACGGACGCACCGGGATCGCGGTCGTGCGTGCTCCGCGGGGGCTGAAAGCCCGCCGCTCGGATGTCGCTTCTGAACCATCGAGACCTTTTCTCATCCTGAGAATCTTTTTATGTCCGTCAGTGAACTGACTTCATCGGTGGTGAAAGGCTTCACCAACCTGCCGCGCAAGGTTTTCGGCTCGCGCAACGAACGCTTGCTGAAGGTTTATCAGCGTCAGGTCGGACCGATCAACGCCTTCGAGCCCGAGCTACGCGGCGACCATGACGAACGATTCACCCGCCGCCGCGCCGCGGATCGCATCGTCGAACTGCCCGAGGAGGAGCGCGAACCCGCGACCCAGCGCATCCGCGTCGAACTCAGCGAGGACCTTCGCCGCCGTACCGAGTCGCTCCGCGAGCGGACGTGGAAACACTACGGACCGCTCGAACACTGGTGGCAGGCGCTCACGCCGGCCCAACGGTTGGAACACTATTACCACGACGAATACCGCAAGCGCAACGCCAAGATCATCGAGACCCTGGACCGCGCGGGGGTGAATCAGGAGGGCTTCGCCGTCCTGCGTGAGGCCTCACGCCGCGCCCAGAACCACCGCCACTTCGATTGCCAGCTCATCGGCGGCCGCGTTCTCTACGAGGGCAAGATCGCGGAAATGCGGACCGGGGAGGGCAAGACCATCGTCTGCCACCTGGCCGCATATCTGAACGTGCTCGCGGGCCGCAAGGTCCACATCATCACCGTCAACGACTACCTCGTGAAACGAGACGCCGAGTTTGCGGCGCCCATTTTCGAGCTGGTCGGCGTAACGGTGGGGTACATCCAGGCCCAGCTCGATCCCGGCGGACGCGAGGGCATCCGCCAACACGCCTATGGTTGCAACATCACCTATGGCACGAACAGCGAGTTCGGCTTCGACTACCTGCGCGACAACATGAAGTCGGCGCTGGAGGAACAGGTTCAGGGGCCTCTTGATTACGTGATCGTGGACGAGGTGGACTCGATTCTGATCGACGAGGCCCGCACGCCCCTGATTATCTCCGGTCCCACGCACGACGACGTGACCCGCTATCCCCGAGCGGACAAGGTCGCCGCGGAGTTGGTCCGTCGGCAGGTGGCGTGGGACCGCCGCGTGATGACCACCGTCGCGAAGTTCGACGGCGACGACCACAGCGTCCTCAAGCTGAGGGACGCCATGTCCATCCTCGGTTACAAGGAGAAAAAGGCCAAATCCGCGACGGTGGCCGTCACCGTCCCGCCGGATGACGCCGAGGTCCCGGCGACGGAACCCGCGCAGGAAAACCAAGCCACGCTCGGTCCCGACTTTCTGACCGACGATCAGGTCGAGGCAATCCAATTCTACGAGGCCGAGCACCTCAAGGTTCCGTCGTCCGAACAGTATCGCCGCTATTTCATCGTGCAGATGGAACGCAAGCAGGTCGCGGTGACGCACGACGGCGTCACCATCGCCCAGGAATTGCTCGACGTGGGGAGCCTCTACGGCGGGGCGAACATGGAATGGCCCCATCTCATCGAAAATTCGCTCCGCGCTCACAAGGTCTATCTGCGGGACAAGGATTACGTCGTCCAGAACGGGCAGATCATCATCGTCGACCCCTTCACCGGTCGTCTGATGCACGGCCGGCAGTGGTCCGACGGGCTGCACCAGTCCGTGGAGGCCAAGGAAGGCGTCCGCGTCAAGGAGGAAACGCAGACCCTCGCCACGATCACCATCCAGAACTTCGTCAAGCTCTATCGCATCCGGGCCGGCATGACCGGAACCGCCCTCACCGAAGCCAACGAATTTGACAAAATCTACAAGCTCGACGTGGTCGAAATCCCCACCAATCGCCCCATCAACCGCGTGGATCACAACGACAAGATGTACCGCGACGCCGAACAAAAATACGGCGCCATCGTCGAGGAAATCTTCGAGATGCACCGCCGTGGCCGACCGGCGGACCCCTTCCTGCTCGCCGACGTCTTTCGGGCGATCAAGCCGATTCTGGAACGTCAGGGCAAGGAGACCGCCAAGGTGGATGAAGCCCTGCGCCGCTTCAACTCCGCCGAGTACGGCGACAAGAAAGTCATCGGCTTCATGCTCGACACCTACGACGAGGTGATGGGCGACCTCGCCCGCGGGCGCCCGATCCTGGTGGGCACGACCAGCGTCGAAAACTCGGAGAAGCTCTCCCGTTTGCTCGAACACCGCTACGGGATCGAGCACGAGGTGCTCAACGCCAAGAACCACGCCCGCGAGGCGGAGATCGTCGCCAAGGCGGGGTTTTGCTCGCTGCCCGTGCTGGGCAACGACAAGACGCTCCGCGGCCACGTCACCATCGCCACCAACATGGCCGGTCGGGGTACGGACATCAAGCTCGGCCCCGGCGTCGTCTATCCGAAATGCAAGGTGCCGGATCAGCTTCCGGACGGCGCGAGGCACAGTCCCTTGTTCCCCTCCGGCGTCACGAAATGCTGCGTACACTGCGAGGAGTATGACCCGGCCACCAACTGCGCGCACTGCTACAAACCCAAGATCGACCCGCGTTTCCCGGCCCTGGGTCGCAAGGTGTGCACGATCGCCGTGCCGTGCGGGCTGCACATCATCGGCACCGAGCGGCACGAGGCCCGCCGCATCGACAATCAGCTTCGCGGTCGATCGGGCCGGCAGGGCGACCCCGGCTCTTCGCGTTTTTCCCTCTCCCTGCAGGACGATCTGCTCAAGCTGTTCATGTCCGACTGGATGCTGAAGATGATGGAGCGCCTGGGCTTCACCGAGGGCACCAGTCTGGAGGACAAGCGACTTAACAAGGGCATCGAGCGCGCCCAACGGAAGGTCGAGGAACGCAACTTCTCCACCCGCAAGCACCTCCTCGAATGGGACGAGCCGATGGACTTCCAACGCAAGGAGTTTTACACCGCTCGGCAACGCATCCTGGAGGAGCGCGATCTCCCCGAGCTGATCCTCGCCACCATCGACAACGCTATCGACACCACGCTCAAGCAATACCTCAGCGGGCGCTACAACCGGGCCTGCATCGTCGAGTGGTGCCGCACGCACCTCGACCTGACGCTCGACGAAGACAGCATCGACATGAACTACCTGGAGTCCGCCCAGGCCAGCATCCGCACCAAGGCCAAAGACGAAGCCTACGACATGATCCGCACCTCCCTCGGCGAGTACATCGACGCCGAAGAGCCGCCCAGCGAATGGGACGTGGGGGGATTGCTTCAGTGGGCGCGGCGGGTATTCAAACTCTCCACGCTCACCCAAAACCAACTCCGCAAGATGGAACCGCGTGATATCGAGGACGCCGTCTGCAAAGCCGCCGAAGCCCTCTACGACGACGTGGACCTGTCCGGCATCGCCATGTACCTCGATCCGCAATATCCCTATCGCGCCCTCACCGAATGGGCCCGCACCAAGTTCAACATCAAGGCCGAGATGGAGGAGTTGCTCGACCGACCCGCAGAGGAAATCCGCGAGTTGTTTGACCGCCGCGTTCGAGAGGCCTACCGGCAACGGGAGATTGTCTACCCCGTCGAGTGGTGCCTGGAACGGGCATTGGCCGGCGAGAATCCCGACAATGCCGCCGCCGCCGCTGCGATCGCCGCTTGGGCCAACGGGAAGTTCAACCTCGAATGGAAACTAGAGGACGTCCAAAGTCGATCGCCCGCCGAATTGCACGAGACCCTGGTCAAGCTCAACGAGGAGTTCTTGAACGGGCGGCTTGATAGCGATATCGGGCAGGGCATCGCCGGGAAGGACCGCGACGCTGCCCTCGAATGGGCCAAGAACCGTTTCGGCCGGGCCTGGAACCAGCAACGCTTCGAGCGCTTCAACGGCGAACTCAACGACGCATTGCTCGCCCAAGGCCGTGAGATGCTGCGCTGGGAGCTGACCCGCCTTGAGCAGTTCGTCCTCCTGCGTATTTACGACCAGGCCTGGAAAGATCACCTCCTCGAAATGGATCACCTCAAGACCGCGATCATGCAGCGCCCCCTCGGCGGCGACCAGACCCATCCCCAGAGCCAATACGCTATCGAGGGCCGCGACCTCTTCACCCAGATGTGGGGGCGCATCGCCGGTCGCGTGACGGACATCGTCTTCAAGGTCCGGGCGACCGCCGGACCCGACGGCGACGGCCAAGGGGAGGCCCAACCCGGACCGCGGGCGCTCGCTTTCAGGCACGCCGACGCCACCGGCGCCGGATTTACCTCCGCCGACCAGCAAGCGGCCATGCGCGCCCAGGGCGTCGAAGGCAAAGTCGAAACCATCCGCCGCGAGCAACCCAAAGTCGGCCGCAACGCCCCCTGCCCCTGCGGCAGCGGAAAGAAGTTCAAACAATGCCACGGAAAAGCCTGATCGTGATTGTCGATTTGCGATTTTCGATTGTCGATTGAAGAGCGAACGGATGTGTCCTCAATCGACAATCGACAATCGACAATCGACAATTCCTCCGGTTTCGTAAACGCTCGGATGTGCGCGGACGTCTGGCAATTCTCCATCGACGTGGGCGGCACCTTCACCGACGCCGTCGCCCGGCGGCCCGATGGGGAACTGGTCACCTACAAGCTTCTTAGCTCCGGCGTCATCCGCGGCCAGTGCAGGCAAGGTTCGACCGCCGATTGCATCATCGACTCCCGTCGCATTAGCGAACCGCCCGACCTGTGGGTCGGGTATCGGGTGACCCTCTTGGATAACCATCGTGTCGCTTCCGCTCCACGCTCTGATCATGACGTCACCGATCCGAACCCCAAGCGCAAGCGCGGGGTCTTGTCCGCTGCACGCGTGCTCGCCTTCGACTCTCGCACCGGCTCATTGCGACTCGCCCAACCTCTCTCGAGCACCCCGCGCCTCGGCATGTCGTACGAACTCCGCTGCGCCGAGGAAGCTCCCGTCGTCGCCATTCGCATCTTGATGGGTCTCCGCCTGACCGACCCCGTCGGCGTTGTCGATGTGCGGCTGGGAACCACCCGCGCCACCAACGCCCTGCTGGAACACAAAGGAGCGAAAGTCGCGTTCATCACGACCAAGGGCTTCGGCGACATTCTCAAGATCGGTTATCAGGATCGACCGTCGTTGTTCGAGCTGAACATCCGCAAGCGCGAGGAACTTGCCCAATCAGTCATCGAGATCGACGAGCGACTTTCCGCCGGCGGCGAAGTCTTGCGCACGCCTGACGCACGGACCGTCCGCGGCCAACTCGAAGAAGCGAGAGCCTGCGGCGTCGAAGCCGTCGCGATTTGCTTCCTTCATTCGCACGCCAATCCGATCCACGAAGAACTCGTCGCGGGCATCGCCGAATCCATCGGGTTTTCGCACGTCTCCGTCTCGTCGCGCTTGATGCGTCTTGAACGGATAGTGCCGCGCGGCGACACCACCGTCGTCGACGCCTACCTCAGCGGGGTCATCCGCTCTTATGTCGCCTCGCTGCGGAGGTCGATGCCGCAGGCCCGCATCCGCCTGATGACCAGCGGCGGCGGCCTCATCGACGCCGCCCTCGCGTCCGGCAAGGACACGATTCTCAGCGGTCCGGCGGGCGGCGCCGTCGGCTGTGCACACGTGACGTACGTGGCCGGTTTTGACCGTGCCATCGGCTTCGACATGGGAGGAACCAGCACCGATGTCTGCCGGATCGAGCCGCCGCCGGACTCCTTTGAGTACCAGCATGAAACGGTCAAGGCCGGCGTGCGAATCATGGCCCCGATGATCGCCGTGGAAACGGTGGCCGCGGGCGGCGGGAGTCTCTGCGCCTTCGACGGGCAAAAGCTCACCGTCGGCCCGCACAGCGCCGGTGCCGACCCCGGCCCCGCCTGCTACGGCCGGGGCGGACCGCTCACCATCACCGATATGAATCTGGCGCTCGGGCGCATCGTGGCCGACCACTTTCCCTTCCGCCTGGACCGCGAGATCGTCCAGCGCCGTCTGGCGGGCCTTTGCGGCGAGATTAACGCCGCGACCGGCTCATCGCTTTCTCCCCTCGAACTGGCCGAAGGCTTCATCAAGATCGCCAACGCCAACATGGCCGCCGCCATCAAACGGATTTCCGTCGCCAAGGGCTATGATCCGGCACATTACGTCCTGACGACCTTCGGCGGCGCCGGCGGGCAACACGCCTGCGCCCTCGCCCGTACGCTGGGCATCACCCGCATCCTCTGCAGTCCCTTCGCCGGAGTTCTCAGCGCGCTGGGGCTGGGCGTGGCCGATGTGAAGCGCATCGGCCAGAGAAGCGTGGGCATCCGGCTCGACGCCGAATCGACACGCGTTCTTGAGCCGGTGTTCCAGGCGATGACGGAGGAACTCCGTCGTTCGCTGATCGAAGAGGGAATCGCCCCGGCCGCGGTCCGTCCGCCTCTACGCACCCTGGATGTATGCTACCTTGGGCAAGCCAGCCTGATTACGGTTCCGGCCGTGCCCTCCGACGAGACGCGCGAGCGCTTCGAGCATCTTCATCGACAGCTTTACGGCTACTGTCACGAGGGGCGAGATATTGACATCCGCGTCGTGCGCGTCGAATTGACCGCGCGGTCGGAGCGCGACGAGCCGCGCGGGCTGCAGGGTACGGCTCGGGGGCCCGACCGAACGGCGCCCGCAGATGGGGTCGAGCATGAAATGGTTGTGGAGGGAACCCGCCGACCGGTACGCCTCTATCTTCGCGGACGGCTTTCAGCCGGAGATCGGTTGGTCGGCCCGGCCATCGTGATTGAGGACACGAGTACGATCGTGGTGGACCCCGGTTGGGAAGGGACGGTGCCCGATGCCGGTGACATCCTGCTCACCGACGCCGCGACCGCAACGGACCATGAAGTGGTTTCCGCCCGCGTCGATCCCATCCGCCTCGAACTATTCCACAACCAGTTCGCCGCCGTGGCCGAGCAGATGGGCGCGACCCTGCGACGGACCGCGCTTTCGGTCAACGTCAAGGAGCGGCTCGACTTTTCCTGCGCCGTCTTTACCCCCAGCGGCGATCTGGTCGCCAATGCCCCGCACATCCCCGTCCATCTCGGCGGAATGAGCGACTGCATCAAGGCATTGATGCAAGATGTCGCGGCGTTCGAGCCCGGCGACGTCTACATCACCAACGATCCTTTCCGTGGCGGTTCGCATCTCAACGATGTAACGGTTGTCACTGCGGTTCACGATGATCGCGGCGAGCGCATCTTGTTCTTCGTCGCCAGTCGCGCCCACCACGCGGAGATCGGCGGAACCCGGCCCGGCTCCATGCCGCCCGACTCGACCTGCCTCGCCCACGAGGGCGTTCTGATCCGCGCGTTCCGTTGGATCGTGGACGGGAAGCCGCAACAGGAACGTCTACGAGCGTTGCTCACTGCGCCTCCCTATCCGTCACGTACGCCGGACGAGAATCTCGCGGACATCGCCGCCCAAGTCGCGGCCAACCAAAGGGGCGTGCATGGTTTGATGGAAATGGTCGCCCGGTACGGCGTCGATGTGGTTCACGGCTACATGCGTCACATCCAGGGTGCGGCCGAGCGGAAGATGCGGGCCGCAATCCGCAAACTGCCCGAAGGCGTGCATCGGTTTGAGGACTGTCTGGACGACGGCTCGGCGATCCGGCTTGCAGTCGCAGTCGAGGGCGATTGCGCCACACTCGACTTCACCGGCACCGGCCCCGTGCTCAAGGGCAATCTCAACGCGAACCGAGCGATCGTCACGAGTGCGGTGCTCTACTGCCTCCGGTGTCTGATCGACGAGGACATTCCCCTCAACAGCGGCGTACTCGCCCCAATTACGGTCATCGTGCCGGAATGTCTCTTGAATCCGCGGGGTTCGCCCGATCCGTTGCAGTGTCCGGCCGTCGTCGGCGGCAACGTCGAGACCTCGCAGCGGGTGGTCGATTGCATCTTCGGGGCGTTGGGCACGGTGGCTGCCGGCCAGGGTACGATGAACAACCTGCTGATGGGCAACGAGCGATTCGGGTACTATGAGACGATCTGCGGCGGGGCCGGTGCAGGACCGGGCTTCGACGGCGCGGATGCGGTGCACACGCACATGACCAACACGCGGCTGACGGACCCGGAAGTCCTCGAATCCCGGTATCCGGTCCGCCTGGTGCGTTTTGCCATCCGGCGTGGATCGGGCGGGGCCGGGCAATACCGCGGCGGGTGCGGAGTGATCCGGGAGATCGAGTTCTTGGAGCCGCTGGAGGTGTCGATCATCAGCCAGCGTCGTACCACCGCGCCGTATGGATTGCACGGCGGCGGCAGTGGAGAACGTGGCCGCAATATCCTGCGTCGAGTGGGGACTGACGCCGATGTGGAACTTCCGCCGATTGTCAGTATTTCCGTCCATTTGGGCGACCGCCTGACCATCGAAACGCCTGGCGGAGGCGGATGGGGGAAAAAATGATGAATGCGGAGTGCGGAATGCTGAATCGTGTTGTGGAATCCCCATGCTTCCGCATTCCGCATTCACCATTCCGCATTCATTCGCCATTCGACACTTGTCCTGAGCCGCGAAGGATTCGTCATTCGACATTCTCTTCATGAATCCCCGCATCACATCCATGGAGAACTTGATCGCCAGCGACCCAGGCGGGCGGAACGTCTTCGGTCTGGTCGTAGCGGATCAGCTTCGGCTCGCGGCCCAATCATTGCGGCTTGGGAAACGCGTGGGCATCGTGAGCGGGTTCTATATTCCGCAGGCCGGCGCCGGCGAAACCGACGGCCCGCCCGGCGCCAAAATCGTCGGCGACGCCCTTCATGCCCTCGGCATCGAAGTGGACTACATCACTGATCGTTGGAATGAGCCGCTCTTTCGGGCCCTTGACCTCGAACCGCTCCTCGATCCGCACGACTACGTGACGCGAGTACAACCCACACACCTGGTCGCCGTCGAGCGCGCCGGGCGGGGCCGGGACGGCCGGTATCGCAACATGCGGGGCCTGGACATTTCGGCGACCACCGCGCCGTTGGACGGACTGTTCTTGGAGGCGAGCCGCCGGGGATTGACCACCATCGGCATCGGCGACGGCGGCAACGAGATCGGCATGGGTAAGGTGTTCGCCGAAGCTCTTTCGACGATCGACCACGGAGCGGACATCGCCAGCACCGTGGCCACCGACTTTTGCATCGCCGCGGGGGTGTCGAACTGGGGGGCGTACGGGCTGGCCGGGGCGTTGTCCGTGCTTGCGGGCCGTGATTTGCTTCCCGCGGCCGAGAACTGCGTGAAGGACATTGTCCGCGTCGTGCAGACGGGCGGGGCCGTGGACGGAGTCACGCACCGTCGGGTAGCGACTGTCGATGGCCTCGATCTTTCCGTCAGTGTTCGGATGCTTGAGAACATCCGCCGCCAGATCACCCCCTCGCCCTTGGAGAAGGGCGAGTCGTTGTTGGTGGGGGTGCTGGGTTACGGCGAGACGGGTCGAGCGGCATCGGCTCTGCTTAGCAAGCACGGCCACCGCGTCCGCATCTCCGATATCGGAAGCCTCACCCTGGAGCGCGGCCTGGTCGTCGACGGCGTCGAGACCGGCGGTCATACCCTTGATTTTCTGCAAGGCTGCGACCTGGTCGTCGCCAGCCCCGGCGTCCGCGAGGACAGTGCCATACGCGACGAGCTTCACCGTCGCGGCGTCCCGGTGATGAGCGAACTGGAAATGGCCTTCCAGCTCTGCCCGCGCGATTTGATCGCCGTCACCGGCACGATCGGCAAACGTACCACTGTCGAGCTCCTGCAATCATTGTTCAAATGCGCGGGTCGGACGTTGACGATCGGCGGCAATCGCGGCCGCCCGCTCTCGGCATTGCTACACGACGAAAGTGCGTCCAATCCAATCGCCCTGGCCGTCTCCAGCTTCCAGTTGGAGACCGTGGTCCATTTTCGTCCGCACATCGCCATTCTCCTCAACATCGACGAGGCCCATCTCGACCGCCACCGTTCCATCGCCGAATATATCCGCATCAAGAGCCGCATCTTCATGAACCACCGGCCCGACGATATCCTCATTCTGCCCTTCGACGACGAGCGACTGCGGACGCTTTCCCGTAAACATCATGGCCGCACTTTCTTCGTATCCCGCAAGCAGGCCGTCGATCGCGGGGCCTGGCTCGCCGACGGGGCGATCTGGACGAACATCGACGGGACCGTCGAGCGCATCGGCGACGCCCAAGCCTGCCCATCGCCCCGTTACCCGCATCCCGAAAACCTGCTGTCCGCCGCAATCGCCGCCCGCCTCTGCGGCCTGCCGGTACGCCTGTAGCCCAGGGCGACTCGACCCCATCGAATCACCGCATTGCCAAGGTCCGCGCCGGAACGTGCGAATTGCCAATTGCCGATTTCCAATTGCCAATTGACAGACGAGAGGCACGAAGGCGCGCAGGGACGAAGGGAAACGCCGAAACGCCGACATCTTGTCACCGCAGTAGCACCAGGGATGCTCGATTCGCGAGTTGAGATGGTCGATGAAACCGACACGACGAAAGCTCGGAGGGAGGCTTATGCAAGCACGGAGTCGGGATTCATGCGGCGAAGAACCATCGGCGTGAGTGCCTTCGCGGTGCTCGTTTCGGGTATGGCCGCAAGCCGCGCCGAAACCTCGGCGCTTCGCCGCGCGACACCGTGGACGGTGATGATCTATGGCGGGGTCGACAGCAGCGCGGAGTCGTACATCATGCCGCACCTCGCCGCACTGCGCGATGCGTCGCGGTCCGGGCTCGCCGGTGAAGTCATCTTGCTGATCGACCGGGTGCAGGGAGCCGGCAGCGATAAGAACACGCTGGGCGAGAACTTCAACGACACGCGCCTCTTCCGCCTGGTCGAGGGCCGATGGGAGCGCGCGGAGGGCGGCGACGAGTTTCCGGACATCACGTTGACCTCGACGTACGAGGCCAACACCGGCGACCCACAAACACTGAAGAAGTTCATCCGCTTCGCCAAACGTACCTTTCCCGCGCGACGGTACGCGCTGGTGCTGTTCGGGCATGGTGAAAGTCGCTCCGTGTGCCCGGACATCAGCAATCCTTGTTCGGACAGCGGCGAGTTTGAAGACCCTTTGTTCACCGCCGAGATCACGGAAGGCCTGACGCAAAACGAAGCCGTCGATTTGTTGTGGGTGGATGTCTGCTCATTCGGCGGAATCGAGAACGCCTACCAGTTCCGACCCCGCCCCGACCGGTTTCACGCGAAGGTCATGCTGGCCAGCGCATCGCTCAGCACACCGGCCCCGATGGCTCGCATCCTTCAAGAATGCGGGATCGTCTCGTCTTCCGACCGCGACCATCCGGTCGTGCTGACCGCCGCGGCATTCGGCAAGGGCGCGATCAACGCCATCACGGAGAATTTGCACGAACGATCGACCCGAAAGCAACGGGTCGAACACGAGTCCTGGGCTTGCTACGATTTGAGTCGAGCCGAGGCCGTCAAACAAGCGCTCGACCGTTTGGCGGTCGCCATTGCCGATGGCGACGGCAGGACGTTCGTCGAGGATATCCGAGGATGGGGTGACAGCCCCTTGACGCTCAACTACATGTATACGACGGATCCTATTCGATGGGTGAGTAGTGCGCATTTTGATCTGTACGAGTTGGCCCGGCGCATCCACGATGATCCACGACTGAGCCTGTCCGTCCGCGACGCCGCGGCCGAAGTGGCGGGCCACGTCGATGCGCTGGTGCTCGCATCCGTGGGGATGGCCCACTACGCCGGTTTCGAGCCCGGCCGGCACGGGCTGTACATCGTTTTTCCGGGCGGTGAACCGACGATCGGCGGCTCGCCGCAATGGGCCTTTTTCCGCTGGTATCATCCCTTCGATCAGCGAACGCTGCGGACCGCTTTCGGCAATTACGACTGGTGCCGCGACGGGACCCTTCCGGGAAATGGCCGAGTGGAAAACTGGTTTGAACTGCTGGACTCCTGGTTCGACGTGGACGACGAAAGCGGCGGGGTGAACTTGTACCGCTGGTAAATGCGTGCCACCGCCGCTCCGGGGTGCCTTCGTCCCGGAGCCTGCCCTGGAAGGGTCCCTTAGTCCCCTCCCATTCGGCTTTTTGGTTTTTTGACTTTTCGGCGTTTCGACGTTTACCCCCTTGCCCTCACCCCGCCGCCGTGGTAAAGTCACTGTGAATCTGTGAGGAGATTGCCGTGGTTTATCGAGGACGTATCAGGGACGGACGGATCGAACTAGATGAGCAGGTTCGACTACCCGAGGGCGCGCCGGTGGAGGTGTCGCTCGCCGAACAACAAGCTGCCTCCGGCAATGACGAACTTGGTCCGACGCTGTATGAGCGCCTGAAGCCTGTGATCGGATCGGCCAAGGGTCTACCGCCGGACCTAGCTCGAAACCACGATCACTACCTACACGGTGGTCCCAAGAGAACGTGACCGCT
>CAYQZH010000112.1:0-12613 GCA_964421865.1 uncultured Phycisphaera sp.
TATGCCAGGTTCTGGCACAAAGTGCTTTACGACCTTGGGTTCGTGTCGACGCGCGAGCCGTTTGGCAAACTGTTCAATCAGGGGATGATCCAGAGTTTTGCGTATCGCGACCGTCGGGGAATGATGGTCGGCCCGGATGTGGTCGAGGAGCGCGGCGACGACCGGTTCGTGCTCAAAGACACCAACGAGCCGGTGGAACGCATCGTCGCCAAGATGAGCAAGGCGCTCAGAAACGTGGTCAACCCGGACGAGATCATCGCCCAGTACGGGGCGGACACGTTCCGCCTGTATGAGATGTACATGGGGCCGCTGGAGACCTCCAAGCCCTGGAATACGCGGGATGTGCCGGGCCTGTTTAAGCTTTGCCAGCGCATCTGGCGGCTGTTCATCGATGAGGGGACGGGCGAGCTGAGCGGGGCAATGACCGATGACCCACCCGATCCGTCCGCGCTCCGCGCCTTGCACAAGATGATGAAACGGGTGACGGAGGACATCGAGGCGCTGAAGTTCAACACCGCGATCGCGGCGGTTTTTGACTTTGTGAACGCGATGACGCCGATGACGCGGCGATCGAGGGCGGTGCTGGAGCCGTTCGTGCTCGTGCTTGCGCCGTTCGCGCCGCACCTCGCGGAGGAGTTGTGGTCGCGGCTGGGGCATGGCACGACGCTCGCCTACGAGCGTTGGCCGGCGTTCGATGAGAAACTGGCCCGCGACGAGCAAATCGAGATTGCGGTGCAGGTCGGGGGGAAAATTAAATCGCGGGTGATGGTGGCCGCGGACGCGGATGAGGCCGGCATTCAAGCGCTTGCGCTCGCCGATCCGAAAGTCGTGGCCGCCATCGGCGGGAAGCCCATTCGCAAAGTGATTGTGGCGAAGGGGCGGCTGGTCAATATCTTGCTGTAGGGCACGTGTGGAGTCGTCGCGGATCAGAGCCGCGACCGTGAGGGAGCGGGATCAATTTCCGATTGTCGAATGTCGATTGTCGAATGAGTCGACCGCGAGCACGAAGACCATGCCCGTTGAGACGGAACTGAAATTGCGGGTCGAGTCGCACGAGCCGGTGCGGCGGAAGCTCAAGGATGTCGGGGCGAGCCTCATCGAGACGGTGCTCGAAACGAATCACATCTACGATCGGCCGGATCGGTCGCTCCGCGGGCGAGGTTGCGGACTGCGTCTTCGGTCGATGGCTCCGCGCGACGGCTCGGCGGGCCGCACGACATTGACCTTTAAGGGACCGCGGCGGGCGACGGCGTTCAAGTCGCGCGAGGAACTCGAGATCGGCGTGGACGACGCGGAGACCGCCGCACGGATGTTGGAACAACTCGGCTTCGTCTCGATGTTGTGCTATCAGAAACGGCGGGAAAGTTGGCGGGTGGGGGGCTGCCGAGTCGAACTGGATGAACCGCCGTGGATCGGCTTGTTCGTGGAGATCGAAGGGCCGCAGGAGGAGGCGATCCGGGCCGTGCAGTGGAAGCTCGGCTTGCAGAAGTTGAAACCGGTACCGATCTCGTACGTGGGGATGCTGCTCGCGTATTGCGATGCCAACGGGATCGCAGACCGAACGCTGACCCTGGCCGGGGGCGCCTAGGGTCGGCGGTCGAGGAACGAGAGGCTGGTGTCGATCGGCTGCTCGAGGCTGCGCTTGGACTCCACGTACTTGAGCAGGGCGGAGTCGTCGGCGATCGCGAGGCGCTCCTTCAGCTCCTGCGAGCCGGGAAACAGCTTCATACCCTGCCGCCAGGCCTCGCGGGCACGGTCGTACTTCTTGGCTTTGGTGTGGGCGTCGCCGAGGGCCACGTAGGTGCGCACAAAATACGGTTCGGGGCTTTGCGACTCTGATTTACGCTGCATCTCGATGCAACGGGCCAGATCGGTCGCGGCGTCATCGGAGTGCAACAGCGCTCTCGGCCAGTGCAGGTGGTTCATTCCCCGCGTGTAATAGCCCACCCACAGGTCGGGATGTTCGGCGAGGACCTGGTCGAGTTGGTCGAGGGACTTTCGCGCCAGCGTACCCTTGCTGACAATGGCAGCCATTCCCCCGCAGGTGGGAATCTTGTCAATGTAAGCGCAGGCCAGTTCGACGCGGGCCCGCCAATCGTCGGGCTTGTCGGCCACGAGTTGCTGGAAGAAATTGATCGATCGATTGTGACGACCGTACGTTGCGCAGTGGGACCGATAGGTGCTCGCGACTCCATAGGCCGCAGGGCGACCGCGGAGCGTGGTCTCCATTTCCGTAAGGTGTTGTTCGAGGTCGGCAGGCTCCGGCGGCGGGCCCTTGGGACGACCGGCCTCTCTGCCGCCCCACGGGCGCGGAGCGGCAGCCTTAATCGCCACCTGACTCGCGTACTGATGGCGGTCCTGGCGGACCTTGATCCGACGATCCGCCTGCACGTGCTCAAGGTACTGTAGTCCGCCGTCGGGCCAGCGGACTTCCAACAGCTTCACCTCCTCGTCGGCGCCTAGCCCGAAGTGGATACGTGGATCGCTCTGTCCGCAGTAGCCGTTGCCGCCGTCGCGCTCCCGGATTTGCAGGCCTTTGGAGGTTATGGCCGTAACCCGCGCGCCGACGGCGTCGCGATTGACGCCGGTCGCCGGATCGCCCTCCAACTCCACCATGAGCCAGTGATTCTTGGTCCCGACGTTGTTGCGGTAAAGGTAGGGCGGCTGCCCTTGGTTGGCGACGAAAAGATCAAGGTCGCCGTCGTTATCATAATCGAAGTACACGACGCCTCTCCCGTCGCGCGTGTTTCCGACGCCGAGTTCTTCGGCCCGCTCGGTGAACGATCCCATCCCGTCGTTCCGCCAAAACCGCTCCCGCTCATAACCGGAGAAGGAGCGGTCGCCGATGGTCGGCCAATTCGCGGCGTCGGCGGGGTCCTGCCCCAGCACGCTCCATGAGGCCAAGTCGTACCAGTAGTTGCCCTCACCCGCGCTGATGAACCCGTTGGCGGCGAAGAGATCGAGATCGCCGTCGTTGTCGTAGTCGAAGAACTTGGCCCCCCAGCCCCATCCGCCGTCGTAAGTGCCCGTTTCGAGGGAAACGTCGGTGAGGCTGAGCACGCCGTCGGGGCCGACGCCGTTGTTGTGCCACAGCATGTTGCCCTCTTGCAGGTATTCGGCGGTGGTGATGTTGGTGACGTAGATGTCGAGCCAGCCGTCGTTGTCGAAGTCGCCGAACTCGACGTTCATGCCCTTCTTGGTGTCACCCCGGAGGACCTCCTTGGTCACGTTCTTGAAGGTCCCATCGCGGTTGTTTAAGAAGAGTTGATCGGGTCCGAAATCGTCGGCGCAGTAGAGGTCCGGCCAGCCGTCGTTGTTGATGTCCGCCGACCCCACTCCCAAGGTCCACCCCGGATCGTCAAGGCCGAGTTTGCCCGCGAGCTCGGTGAAGGTTCCGTCGGGTTCCTGACGGTACAGGTAGTTGCGGCCCGCGTTTCTGGCCGACTCGAAGCTGTCGTGCATGATCTTCGTCGTTTGGAGATGCCACAGATCGATCTCATCGAAGTAATTCCCGACGTAGATGTCGAGCCGCCCGTCGAGGTTGTAATCGAGGAAGATCGCGGCGTTGCCGTTGGCCCAATCTATGCCGGGCGATCCGTCGCGCTTGCGGAATAGCTTCGGGGTGACCTCGGTGAACGTGCCGTCGTGGTTGTTGTGAAAGAGCGAGTCTCGGCCCCAACGGACCAAGTAGAGGTCTTTCCACCCGTCGTTGTCGTAGTCGCCCCAGATGCAGTCCATGCTCACGCCGTCGTCGCCGTTGAGGTCGGCAAGCCCCGCTTTCTTGGCGACATCGGTGAACGTCCCATCGCCGTTGTTGCGGTACAGGTAGTTCGGCGTGCCCTTGTCCGAGTCCGTAACGTACAGATCAACCCATCCGTGGTTGTCGAAATCGGCCGCCGCGGCTGCGGCCCCCACGCTGCACACCCACGACATGATGTTGTCCAGCTTGTGATCGAGGACCGGCTTGTGGTGGCAATGCTTGATCCCCGCGGCCTCAGTCACATCCGTAAACGCTTTCACGGCGGACAGCGGCGAAGCAGCACTCGGCGCGGACTCCTTGTCCTTTCCGCAGCCCGCGCACAGCAGTAGGCCGCTAAGAAGACACCTGAAGGCGCGTGTTCGCAACGAGTATGCCATCACCCCAATACTCATAACGACCCCGATGCGCCCCTGTCCCTGCGACGGTGAGGAAGACCGCGGACGAAACCACATGCGTTCGCGTCAGCGCAGCGGCGCCATCTTACTATTCCCGTCGACGGCGTGGAAGTTCGGGCTGGATGGCAGGGGCGCGTGACACGTGCGGCGGGGCGGAGTCGGAGTGCCGTTGTATGCAGGGCTCGGCGATTTGTCTGAACCCGGAGCGCGAGCGATGGGCCCGTGCTTCTCCACCGTCAAGACCCCGCGCTTGCGCTTGGGGTTCGGACAACACACCACTGTCCCCTCGCAGCCGCACGCCAACTGTCCCGCCGGAGATGTCACGGACCCCGTGACTGACGGTTCGTTCGTTTCGTCTTGACCGTTCCAGTCTGTCGGCGTAGCGTAGCTACATGGGTCGTGACCGCCCGAGGATGCGGTCCGTCTGACCGAAGAACGGCGTAGTTGCGGTGGAGTCGAAGAGCAATGGCGATTCGGGTTGGGATCAACGGGTTCGGAAGGATCGGGCGGTTGGCGTTGCGGGTGATGGTCCAACGACCCAACGAGTTCGAGGTCGTCGCCATCAACGACCTCAGCGACGCCGCGACCCTCAAACAACTTCTCAAATACGACTCGGTGCATGGTCGCTTCAAGGGGACGATCGAGGCTGCGGACAAGGCCTTGATCGTCAACGGCAAGTCGATCCAGGTGCTCAGCGAGAAGGCGCCCGCGAACCTGCCCTGGGGCAAGCTGAACGTCCAGGTGGTGCTCGAATCCACGGGGGTCTTCACCAAACGTCAGAGTGAGAAGGGGGGATACGGGGACCATCTCAAGGCCGGCGCGAAGAGAGTGATCCTCAGCGCCCCGGCCAGCGACGAACCCGATCTGACCGTCGTGCTGGGCGTGAATGACGACAAGCTGTTGCCTGCGCATACCTGCATCTCCAACGCCAGTTGCACGACCAACTGTCTGGCTCCGGTGGTTAAAGTGCTCCACGAGTCGTTTGGCCTGGTCGAGGGGCTGATGACCACGGTGCACGCCTATACCAACGATCAGCAAGTGGCCGACCTCGTTCACAAGGACCCGCGTCGGGCGCGAGCGGCGGGGATCAACATCATCCCCACGAGCACGGGAGCGGCCAAGGCGGTGGGCAAGGTCATGCCCGAACTGGAAGGCAAGCTCAACGGGTTCGCCATGCGCGTGCCCGTGCCCGACGGATCGGTGGTGGACCTCGTGGCGAGTTTGAAGAAATCGGTGACCGCGGCGGAAGTCAACACGGCCTTGAAGAACGCGGCCGAGGGGAAGCTCCGCGGCGTCCTGGAATACAGCGAGGAGCCGTTGGTCAGCTCCGACATTATCGGCAATCCGCACAGCTCCATCGTGGACGGCCTGAGCACCATGACCATGCCCAGCAAGGGCGGCAACATGGTCAAAGTCGTCGCGTGGTACGACAATGAATGGGGCTACGCTTGCCGGACCGTGGACTTAATCGCCCGCGTGGCGAAGCTGTGAGAATGCGGAATGGTGAATGCGGAATGCGGAAACCCCATTCCCCGCATTCCCAATTCCACCTTCCCCATTCTTCGATGGAATAAAACCCATGAGACTTGATGAAATCCGAACGCACTTGCACAAGCATCCGTTCATCCCGATCCGCGTCTTCGTCTCCGACGGGTCGCACTATGACGTCCATCATCCCGACTTCATGCTTCTAAGCCGCGCCGAGGTCGTCATTGGACTCAATGCGGGTGCCGACCAGTTCCCCGAGCGGAACGCCTATGTGGATCCGATCCACATTACCCGAATCGAGCCGATCAATGGGAAGCAGGGGCGAGGTTCGGGACGGCAAGGGCGGAAGTCGTAGCATCCCATCGTCAGTGAGCGAACGGTCGAGGACGGTCACCGTGAAGAAAAGCATCGATCACATATTCGTTCGCGGAAAGCGGGTGCTGGTTCGTCTGGACCTGAACGTGCCGCTTGATGCCAGCGGGCACATCACCGACGACCGCCGGATTCAGGCCGCCCTCCCGACGGTGAAAAAACTCCTCGCCGACGGCGGGCGGCTGATTCTGATGAGCCACCTGGGCCGGCCCGACGAGGAACCGGAGAACCATCACAAGTATTCGCTCAGGCCCGTCGCCGAACGGTTGACGCAGCTTCTGTGCAAGTCAGTGCCGTTGTTGCCGGATTGCGTGGGACCGGAGGTTGCGGCGCGGGTCGCGCGGATGCACGACGGCGAGGCGGTGCTGTTGGAGAATCTCCGTTTCCATGAGGCCGAGACGATCAAAGACAAGAAGGCGGCGGAAAAACCCAAACTCAGAGAGCAGAAGGACGCTTTTGCGGCCTTGATCGCCGAACTGGGCGATGCCTACGTCAACGACGCCTTCGGCACGTGCCACCGCGACAACGCGAGCATGTTCACGGTACCCAAGCTGATGGCCGGAAAGCCGCGCGTGGTCGGCTACCTTGTCCAGCGCGAGTTACGATACCTCGGTGAGGCCCTAAGCGATCCGAAGCGACCGTTCGTCTGTCTGCTCGGCGGGGCCAAGGTTTCGGACAAACTCGGCGTCATCCGATCCCTGTTGACCAAGTGCGACACGATCCTCATCGGCGGGGCGATGGCCTACACGTTCCTGGCCGCGGATGGGGCGGGCGTCGGAAAGAGCCTGGTGGAGCCGGATTTGTTCGACACCGCCCGGCGATTGCGCACGGACGCCGGGGAAAAGCTCCGACTTCCGATCGATTCCGTCGTTGCATCCGAGATCAAGGCCGGCGTGACCACGGCTATTTGCACCGACTCGATCCCGTCCGACAAAATGGGATTGGACATCGGCCCGGCGACGGTCAAGACTTTCACGGAGGTCCTACGGACGGCCAAGACCGTTGTGTGGAACGGCCCGATGGGAGTGTTCGAGGTTCCGCCGTTCGATCGTGGTACGGTAGCGATGGCCCAGGCGATCGCCGACGCGACACAACGCGGTGCGACCACGATCGTCGGCGGCGGCGACAGTGCGGCCGCCATCGACAAAGCCGGCCTGGCTGATCGCGTCACCCACATCTCCACCGGCGGCGGCGCGTCGTTGGAGTTTCTGGAAGGTAAACGCTTCGCGGCCATTGATTGCCTCCACGACGCGTAGTGGGAAAGGGAGCAACGATGAGTCCACCTCGTTCGACTTCATCGCAAAGAGGGTTCTCCTTGCTGTAGCCTCTCGCGCCGACTCGCAGGGCGTTGCAGGCGACGCTGAGTGCCGCGGCGTGACACATCCAGGAAAACGTGCAAGCCAAGGAATTCCTCGCGATTCTGACGCGGAAATGGCGATTAGCGGCGCCCGGGGTCGAACCGGGGACCTTGGGTTTATGAATCCCACGGTCACGCAGCCGCGAAGCGAACCTAAACCCAGTGACGACAACGACTTACGCAATCACACACAATCTGCTGACCCGCCGCGCGCTGCGGAATGCGCTGCATTTCCATCGAATGACACCGAGCTTGGGCAGGTCATCGAGGCGTGGCGGGGGTTGCCGGAAGCGGTCCGCGCCCGAATCCTCGGACTGGTCGAAGGGGCGACCGCATCAGGAGCGAGGGGGTGACCGATGGATTGGCGGAAGCCGGACATCCCGGCCAAGTATCGGAAGCTCTACGAACAGGGCCGCGCAGGTAAAGCGAAGGCGGCAATCCGCTGCCACTGCTTGATGTGTGTTGGGTGGGAAGCGACAGAAGTTGAACAGTGCACCGCCACGGGTTGCCCGCTCTATACGCTTCGGAATCTCGCCGCCCAAAGTCAGACCGAAGCGGCTGATAGGTCCAAGCGACGCGAACGAGCACTTGCCAGCGGTCGACGACCCCCAAAACGCCCCTCCAAAGGTGGGCACGGCGACCCGTCCCAAGCCCAGAATCCGAATTCTACGGGGTCAGTTCGACCATTGCCCGTGCTCCAACCGTCTGGGACGCCAGAAGCCCAGATCGCGTCGGAGGCCGGCAGTTCGTGAGTCCAGGGCAGAAATGCTGGATGGGTGGCTTCGGTGGACGAGTCGGCCAAGGGCTAGCTTGCACTCGACAAGGGCATGTCCCTACAACGCGCGCGCGAGACGAGACGTTGCGTCGCGGGAACGTGGGATCCACAGAAGCATTGTCGGGGAAGCTTGCGGTGGTCCGGGGAGGCAATCGGTGCGATCGTGCAGGCGTGGGGACGGGGCTGCCCTATCTGCCTCCTTCTGACCGAACCGCATTACACGCGCGTACGGGAATTAAGCGAGACCGGGACCAATACCCAGCTGGAAGGCCGATGCGAAACTGAAGAGTGGCATATATTTTGGTATCTCGACCGGAAGATTCAAGAAGGGGCGAAGGTAGCTCGCCGGGGTTGCGTGCAACGATCTTTTGCGCGGATTTTGTGCGCTTCTTGATTCCAACGCCGGACGCCGAGCATCTCCACGCGAGGCTGTGCGCGTGCGGGCGCCTCGATGCGCCGCTCGTTCGCCTCGGGTACACGCGCGTGCGTGTACGCCGGGAAAATGTGGCGATCCGTCACGGCCTAGACCTCCGCCGATACGCGACGTTCCCCGTGCGTTCCGCCACGAATCGAAGAACTGCCCGGGGGCTAGCTTGCCAGCCCCGAAAAGGAGCGCTTCACGCGCGCGATATAGAACATTGTCCGTCCCTAAGCAGATTACGATCGCCTTATCTCACCTCGTTGGTTTTTGGCGAGTCGGTCGAAGATAGCTTTTCGGGCTGGCGGACGCGCAGTTTTTTTTCCGCGTTTGCCTCTTGTTTCATTTCAGCCCTCGAACTCGAAGCGTTTGGGGATGACGGCGTACGTCGCGGTGCCTAAGTTTGCGCGGCGGCGTGTTAGCTCCCTACAGCGCGGGCGCGTGCGGGCGCACGATGATACATGGCATTGGCGTGGTCAATTTGTTCGGCACGCCCGGGGATACGCATTCAAGCCGGGTTCCACAATTAGACCAGCGTCGCTCGACTCTCGCGGAGTGAATAAACTGCTTGTAAGGTCGAATTGCGTCCCAAGGCCGGTTCGTCGGACGAACCAGTTCAGCTCGTTGGTTGGCCGAGAAACCAATCCCGCGTGCGCGCAGTAACACGTTGCGGCGCAGTCAGTCCAAATGCGGCCTGGAATGTTGCCGCAGAGGTGAATAGCATAAGTGAGCTAGCTTTTGGCTAGCTGACAAGCCCAGAGAAAGGGCATCGCACGCGCGCTGCGGTGACACAGTGCGGCGCACGTAAAGGAAAAGACCATGACCGAAGTGCCGACAGAACAAGAACTGTCGATTTTCGACACCGTGGATGAATTCATTGGGGCCGTTCCGTGGACCCGCCGACGGATGGTGCTGGTTTATCTGCGCCATCACGGAGCGCGGACGTTGGTCCGCCTGCGGACCTTCAACCGGCACAAGAAGCTGGGCTGCTGGTATCCTTCACCGCGATACTTCGTGGTCCCGCAAGAATGTGCCCTGAATCTTGCCGAAGCGATTGCGGCTGCGGCATCCGGCCAGCGGTTCGGTCCTGAACCCGACTGGTATCGGGATTTCGAGAAGCAGTATGCGGCGCGTCGTCCAGCCACGGCCGCCGCGGAGAGTCTGCGGGAGAGAGTGGATCGGTAGCCCGCGAGGTCCAGGCAGCCTACCGCCGCCCCGCCGCGTCCAGGACGGCCTCGACGCACGGCAGGCAGGGTTCGGCGTGCGCCCGCTTGGGGAAGGTGGCGTAGAAGGCTTCCAGCTTCTTTTCGCGGGACGCCGGCGAATCTCGCATCGTGTCGATCAGGCACTCGATCTTGGCGTCCGCAAGCCCGCACTGACGGCAAACACGGACAGCTCGCTGGTCCGGCGACTCCCACGGCCGCGTCGAGCGGAAGGTCATCCCCAGGGCAAGCGCCACCGGCAGACATAGCGCCGAGATGGTCAACGTGGTCCGGTTGGTCATGGGTGGGCGAATCATACCCGCGACAACAGACAGAGCCGATCGGTACCGGGAGTTCGAGAAGCAATACAACGCGGGAGCCGTTGGGTCGAAGTGGCGGGGACGTCGGGCGACGCCGGTGACCTTATCAGAGCGGGGTAAAGGCGACTCCCTGCCGTTCGTGCGAGTCGGTGCCTCGGCATTTCATGGAACACCCCAGGCCTGACCCGACCATGCAACGGTCTACCGGATACCCTCTGTGAACGCGACTATTCGAGCGCAGTAGCGATTTGCCCCGATTCGGGTCTGCTTCACCCGGCAACACGCGGACCGCCCGCTCGGTGCATTCGCCTGGACTTTAACTCTTTGTGCCGAAACCGGACATTTGCCGTCCGCGCCGTTAAGTGTGCCGACCCGCAAACGCCACGAAAACGAGACGGAAACGAGCGGTAAATGGTCGCTGAGGTTTGTGGGCCGCATGGGGTGTTCTATGAACGAGCCTTCTGACACAGTCTTTTTGGATGTGACCTGGGGAACGCGGGAAGGCCGACGGCGACAATGTCGAGATCGTCGTGGTGTGTCCCTCATTGGCATCCGCTCCGGATGCAGGCCTCGGGGCGGCGTGTGCGCGCCTACTCCGATCGCTGACCCTGCCGGCGAGCAATCTGTCGGGTCGTGCGGAGCTGCGAGATAAGCTGCCCGATCTGTTCCGACGAGTTCAGCCCTGCAGCGAGGGACTGACGCGTCTTCCGCAAATCCTTATCGGGGTGTTCCCGCGCGCGTGGGGGTTGATCGGCGGAACGCGCGAATGGCTCTTCATCCACGGTTCATGCGCTCTTGGTCACCAGCGATCGCAGCTCGTGCCGGTCCAGAAGTGCTTTCGGCCAACACCAGTTGTCCGAGGCCTCGCCGGGCAGACGGAAAGCGGCCGAAGAATGTGGCATGTTTGGTCCAGACAGTTGACCACGTGATGGTCAGTCCGAAAGGCACCTCTTACCGCATGTCCCTGGGGTCACGCTAAGGTGCGGCCTTCGATCCCACCATGCGGTGTGCCCGGAGAATCGTCGGTCCCGAAAATGTCACCCAGCCGCTCGAGGGCACGCGGCACCCAGAAAGATCGCTCAAACGGAGAGTTGGGGTCCACGCCCTTGCGACCTGCGGGTAGGTGTTTCGCCTGAATGCCGACGGAGCTACGGCACCGGCGCACACGCCGACCGGGATGCGAAACATGCTACCCGCATCGCGGCACTCTACCCTCAGCACGCGGCCGCTCGGTCGGTCAGAGGTTTGGCAATCTTCCTTGCGTTCTTCGCGATCAATGCAGTCCTCGTGGCGTATTGCTTGCGGATTGTGCAGCGAGGGCGGGTGAAGACGGACGGTACGGGCGGCGGCGCATTATGGCCAGGCCGCCAAGAGCCAGCAGACCGAGCGTAGCGGGCTCTGGAACGAACGAAAGTCCCGAGAAACCACTGCCGAGAATCCGCTGGTCGAAGCTCCCGACAAGGAACTGCTCGCCGGTGAACGGGTCAAAGCGGTAGAGCTCGTTCGAGCCGGGGTTGATTGCGAGTGGCCCGGCGGTCACGAAAAACCCGAGGTTTCTGTTCAGCGCTATGCCGCCGATGCCCCCCACGGTGGCGGCCACATCATCGATCGTCGTAACCGCCGCGGTCAGAGGATCAATCGTAAGTAACGAGTTGTCGGTGCCGTCCAGACCGATGAGCAGGCCGTCGCTGCGCCAGCCGAGTCCGGCGATGTCATGTCGTCCCTCGAAGGAATGGACGACCGTCGCCTGCCCCGTGCTCAGGTTCAACGTGAGAAGGAACGGCACAGTGACGCCGCCGTTGACGGCGTAGGCCGTACCGTCCGGTGAAAACGCCAACCCGCCCTCAAACGCGAAGACGCCCAACGGACCGACGAGTTCGCTGGTCACATGATCGAGCGTCGGCGGAATGGTGAAGCGATAGAGCGATGGCGACGCGCCGGTGGTGAAGCCGTAGAGAAAGCCGTCGTGCGGGTTGAATTCGAGCGCGCCTAGGCTGGCGATGCCGGTCGAGTCGATGAGTTGCGTGGCGCTATCGGCCGTTGAGATCGAATAGAACTTTCCGGTGTCATCCTCAACGCCGACCAGTTGACCGTGGGCCGGGATAGCGAAGATGGCCAACGCGAGTACGAAACCGATCCATCGCAATTGGCCCAGGGAAAAAAGTCGCATGGCTACGTCTCCCCAACCAAGTTCCCGACCGGTAACAGTGGCGGCAACGCTATCTGGAGTCACCAAACGTGCGCGAAGCCGCCCTCCCGATTTATGCTGGCGCAGTGTAGCGGGTCAAGGATCAAAAAGCATTCCGCGGAGACCTGCTGACGTAAGATCGCCGACTTGCGCGTACGGCTCGCGTGCTCCCCAAAAGTTGGTCCAGCGGTTTTGAGAGTCCAGCGGCCCCTGCCTGGCGCAGTCTTCTGTTGTTCAAACACATCAGGGCGCTACAGGCAAAATGACTTATGTGGACCTACATTGATTTGTTTCAATCAAAGTGAGACAAACGGCCTCGTCGAGTAAAGGTGCTCCTC
>CAYQZH010000113.1:0-12578 GCA_964421865.1 uncultured Phycisphaera sp.
ATGGATATCGTGCAGCTTTGGCGCTATTGCCGGGCGCTGGGCGTGAGTTTCACGGGCTGCTGTAAGAGCCTCGACCGGGACTTCTCGTTGCTTGGCGAATCTCAACCGAAATCTCGCCCCTAGCCGACGCCTGCGACCGGCTGGTCACCTCGATGCCCGAGAAAGGCGGCCCCGCGCTTGCGCTTGGGGTGCGGATGGACCGTGTCGTCCCGGCGTGCCTGGATTGACCGCTCCATGCCTGTCGCGGTTCTGATCGCCTGCCCCCGCTCCACACCTGTCGCGGTACTGATCGACCGCCCGCTCCATGCCTGTCGCGGAACTGACCCGTTTTGACGTTTGGGCGTTTCGGCGTTCCAATGGTCGCATGAAGGTTGCGATCCTGGGGTTACCGAAATCCGGCAAGTCGACCGTCTTTGCGGCGGCGACGGGAATCACGATCGACCCGTTCGCCCCGCCGCAGGTCCATCAGGCCGTGGTGCGGGTGCCGGATCGGCGGCTCGACTACCTCACCAAGCTGCACAATCCCAAGAAAGTGACCGAGGCCGTCATCGAGGTCATCGACCTGCCCGGCCACTCCCTGCACGACCCCAAGGGCCGGGAGGACTGGCGGAAGCAATTGCCCAACGTGCGACAGGCGGAGGTTCTCGTGGTCGTGGTGCGTGATTTCGAGAACCCCACGGTCCCGGCCTATCGCGACCGCATCGACGCCCAGGCCGACTTCGAGACGGTCTGGGGGGAGATGATGTTCTCCGACTTGGAAACGGTCACGACCCGGGTCGATCGGCTGGAAAAGTCGCTCAAGAAACCGTCGCCGACCCACGACCAGGAAAAGCACGAGCTGGGCCTGATGACGCGGTGCCGGGAGGCGTTGGAGGCCGAGAAGCCGCTGTCCTCGGTCATCCACGCCGACAGCGACCGCCGGATCGTCTCGAGCTTCGGGTTCCTCACCGAGAAGCCGTTGATCTGCGTCCGCAACGTTTCCGACGACCGCGTTGCCTCCGCCGAGCCGCTCAAGGCCGAACACGCCGCCGACAGCTTGGTGCTCAGCGCCTCGATCGAAGCGGAGATCGCCCGCCTCGATCCGGCGGACCGGGTCGCGTTTCTGGCCGATTTGGGCCTGGAGGCGCCGGCCCGCGACCGGCTTGTCCGAACGTGCTACCAGGCGCTGGGGTTGATCTCCTTCCTGACCATGGGGCCTGACGAGGTCCGTGCCTGGACGATCACCAAGGGTAGCACAGCGGTGGAGGCCGCGGGGAAGGTTCACACCGACCTCGCACGCGGTTTCATCCGCGCCGAGACGGTCGCCTACGATGACCTGGTCGCCCATCAGGACATGAAAGGGGCCCGGGCCGCCGGCAAGGTCCGCAAGGAGGGCAAGACCTATGTCGTCGCCGACGGCGACATCCTCAACATCCTCGCCAACGCGTAAGTAGGTGTTCATCCCGAGCCGCCGCATTTATGCGGCGCGCCCCCGCCGCGCGGCATGAATGCCGCGGCTCGGAGCTCATCGGGATTCTCCGCGACGACCGAGCAACGAGTCGATCTGTCGTCCGATGTCGCCCGCTTTCCGCAGCGCTTCGCCGACGAGAATTGCACTGGCGCCCGCGCGTTGTGCGTTGAGCACGTCGTTGCGGGTCGCAATGCCACTCTCTGACACAAACGGCGTCCCAGCCGGAAGCATCGCGGCGAGGCGCGTGGTGGTCGATGGGTCGGTTTGCTGGGCATGCAGATCGCGGTTGTTGATACCCAACAGGTAGCTGGTGGGGCCGGGATACCCGACTGTGTTGACGAGGGACGTCAACTCTTCGGACGTGTGGACTTCGATGAGCGTGGCCATTCCCAGTCGCCTGGCGACCGACAACATTCCGGCGATGGGCTCGACCGTAAGCGCTGCAACGATCAAGAGCACTGCGTCCGCCCCCGCGGCGCGGCTTTCATGCAGTTGGTATTCGTCGATAATGAAATCCTTGCGAAGCACGGGAAGCGGAACGGCTCGTTTGACCGCCTCAATGAACGCCAACCGGCCTTGGAAGTAGGCTTCGTCGGTGAGAACGCTGAGCGCGGCCGCACCGTGGGCGGAGTAGGTCCGGGCGATCGCCACGGGGTCGAAATCCGGGACGATCACCCCCGCCGAGGGCGAGGCCTTCTTGATCTCGGCGATCAACCGGACGCCCAAGGACTCTCCCGAGGTGGTTGCGGCGTAGAAGTTGCGCGGAGGGGCCGCCCGTGCGATAGCGGCCTGCAGTTCCGCGATCGGACGGCGCTGTTTGGCGGCCGCCACCTCATTCCGTTTGGTTTCGAGGATGCGGTCCAATATAGTCATGGGTCGTGATCTCCGGCGCAGTCCATTCGGCGCTCGTCATTGTACCGCGGACGGCCTCCGCCGCCGCGATGGATCCAAGGGGATCCGGAACCGCCCCCGTGCTCTCGACGCTCGATCAGATCATCACCCTCGCGGCGATCCTGGTCGCCGTGTGGACGCCCATCTTGTGGGGTCGCCGAGGCCGGCGCGACCCGTTCCGCCACGCGCCGCTACGACCGAATCATTTCCGCGAGGAGTCGATCCTGCTGGCGGTATGCGTCTACGTCCTCGCGGCGGCCGTCCTCAGCGGCGTCGTGGGGCTGCTCATCGACGACCCCAACGGAGTCCGCGGGCGATTGGTGATCGGGAATGGGGCGCAGTTTTGCGGCATCGCGGCCTGCTTATTCATCGCCGACCGGCGGTTCCAGGGCGGCGCGTCGCGATTTCTGTGGGGGAATCCGCAGGCCCGAGTGGACAGGGTCGTCGCGTTGGTTTTCTTCGCCGCGCTGGTGGCCATCGGCTTGTGCCCGTGGATCGGCGAGGCGACGGTGTGGATCATTCGGCAGTTCTTGCGGTCGTACGAGGTCGCGCCGCATCCGACGATCCAAGCGCTACGGGACGGGTCGCAGCCGGCTTGGATCGCGGCGGGGCTGTGGATCGGCGCGGTAGTGGTCGCTCCGATCGCGGAGGAGGTGTTCTTTCGCGGTTTGTTGCAAACGTTCCTGGCGGGCGTCGTGCGGAGTCGTTGGTTGGCGATCGGTCTGGCGGCCGTGGCCTTTGGGATCGTGCACCTCTCGCAACCGCATACGATTGCGGCCCTCATCGTGCTGGGAGTGCTGATCGGTTACGCCTACGAAAGGACGGGAACGCTCGCGGCCCCGATCTTGATTCACGCGGCGTTCAATCTCAAGACGCTAATCTGGGACGCCTTCGGAACTCCCGCGGGATGCTTGTCCTGAGCCTCGAAGGAATCGGCCTTGCCCAGTGGAATTGACGCACGGACGTGGTCGAATAGGCTAGTCGTGCGTCGCCCGCCTTGTCCTGAGCCTCGAAGGATTGGCGGGTGTCGAGGACGTTAACGAGGATGGTTACGCAGATGATCGTCGTGAAGCTCGTGCCGGCGTTGGGTTTGCTGTTGGTTTTGGGATGTGCCGCGGCCCGTTCCGTGGGTCGAGCGTCAAGCTCACCGTGGGCGCTGGAGGCTACGCCGCTGGATCGCTCGGCGGCCCGGTTCAGCAACGATGCGGCGGAGCATCTCGCGTGGGCGAAGGCTTACCGCTCGCGGATCGTCGAGGCGGTGGGACCGCGGACGATCGACAACACGCTCGGTCCCTACAATCAGATGATGATGCACTTGGACGCGGCCTCGGCGGAGTCCAATCTCTTCGCCCGCGTTCACCCCGATGAACCGGTTCGTAACGTCGCGGAAGAATCGGAGCAGGCCGTCGCCAAGTACGTGACCGAACTGAACCTGGACCGACAGCTCTATGAGGCCTTCCGCGATTTGGACGTCTCCCGCGCCGACGCGGGGACGCGGTACTTCGTCGAGAAACGGTTGCGCGATTTTCGCCGGGCGGGTGTGGATAAGAGCGAGGACGTGCGGAAGCGCATCGCGGCGCTCAACGACGAAATCGTCAAGCTCGGTCAGGACTTTGCCAAGAATACACGCAATGACGAGCGCGAGATTGCTCTGGATTCACCGTCCGATCTGGAGGGACTGCCCAAGGACTGGATCGACAAGCATCGTCCCGCTGAGGACGGCAAGGTTCGTGTGAGCACGCGAACGCCGGACTACATTCCCTTTTCGACGTATTCCCACAGTCCCGAGGCCCGTCGTAAGCTGTATCGTGAATTCAAGGACCGCGGCTATCCCAAGAACATTGACGTACTGCAGAGCCTTCTGCGCAAGCGGTATGAACTCGCCCAGACGCTCGGCTACGCGAACTGGGCGGAGTACATCACTGAAGACAAGATGATCGGCACGGCGTCCAACGCTCGGTCCTTTATCGAGAAAATCGCGGAGGCGAGCCAAAAGGCCGTGGAACGCGACTACAACCTGCTGCTCGAACGCAAGCGCAAGGACGTGCCCGGCGCAACCAAAGCCGAGGATTGGGAGAAGAGCTACTACGAAGAACTCGTCAAGTCTGAACAGTACGCCTTCGATTCGCAGTCCTTGCGACCCTATTTCAACTTCCCTGATGTGCAACGCGGACTGTTCGAACTGACTGGGAAACTGTTCGGCGTCACGTACCGCCAGGTGGAGGGGTTGAAACTCTGGCATCCCGATGTTACCGCGTGGGATATCTATGACGGGTCGCAGTGCATTGGGCGATTTTACCTCGATCTATTTCCCCGTGACAATAAATATGGACACGCGGCGCAGTTCGATTATCGGACAGGCGTCGCCGGGCTTCGGCTTCCCCAGGCCGTGCTGGTCTGCAATTTCCCCAACCCACGTGACAGTGCCGACGGCGTAGCCTTGATGGAGCACAACGAGGTCGTCACATTCTTCCACGAGTTCGGCCATTTGCTGCACGCCCTTTTCGCCGGACGCCAGCCGTGGATCGGCAACAGCGGCATCAGTACGGAGTGGGACTTCGTGGAGGCCCCGTCGCAGATTCTGGAGGAGTGGTGCTACAACCTCGACGCCCTCCGCGTCTTCGCCAAGCACTATCAGACGGGCGAGCCGATCCCCGCCGAGCTGGTCGCCAAACTCCGCCGGGCGCGCGACTTCGGCAAGGGACTCTACGCCGCGCATCAAATGTTCTACGCCGCAGTGTCGCTCAATTATTACAACCGTTCGCCGGATGGCCTGGACACAACCAGGCTGATGATGGAGTTGCAGGACAAGTACAGTCCGTTCGACTACGTGGACGGCACGCACTTCCAGTGCAGCTTCGGCCACCTGGACGGGTATTCCGCGATTTACTACACCTATATGTGGTCACTGGTCATTGCCAAGGACCTCCTCAGCAAATTCGAGAAGGATGGAATGCTGAATGGGAAGACGGCGCGGCGCTACCGCGAGACGATTCTCGAACCCGGCGGTTCCAAGAAGGCTGCCGAACTGGTGAGGGACTTCCTTGGTCGGGCGTATTCCTTCGAGGCCTTCGAATCCTGGCTCAACCGCACGTAGGATGGACCGCAGATCCAACGGTGCGGCTACGTGACTAAGACAGGTGGGTCGATGACCCACCCTAGACCGGCTTATTCGTTCGGACACGCCGTATGCTTCTCTGACGTCGGAGTGGTAGCTACTTTGCGCGTTTGACCGGCCTTCTCCTTGAACGCTCCTGGCTAAGACCCAAGCGCGCTTTGAGCTCGTCGACCGTCAGTCCGGGCCCGCCTTTGTCCGCCAACACCGCTGCTCGAAGGACCACGAGGTTCTGCGTCTCGCGGGCGTCTTCTCTTCGTTTGCGCGCCATGCGAAGCATTTGCGATCTCAAACGGGCAGTTTGATCGCTGACGAACGCCCGGAGGCCTCGTTGACGACCGTCAGTTGCTCGCCGTCGTGCATTTGAAGCTGGTCGTTGGCGTTTAGAAGCTCGATGCCGTACACGGTCCCGTCGGGGGCAAGGTCGATATTCAACTCGTCGCTGACGCGAACGGTCTCCACCTGCTCGGTCTTGTCGCGCAACGCGATATACGCAATGTTGTAACGCGGGTCGTAGGTCAGCTTCATGAGGATGTTCCTAGAAGAACCGAACCAACACAGTGATCACCAGCCAGCCGTCCTCCTCGACGGCGATCGCCTCCACTTGCTTGGTGGAGTAACGGCGGTCTCGCCAAACATCATTATACGCGAAATTGCGTCGAAAACCATACCGACCCAACTTGGCCGGAAAACGCTCGCCGCTCTCGACAGCCGAGATAACCTCGACCTCCGAGGCGCCGCGCTCCGCCAACCTCGCCTTGGCATGGGGATGAAGTCGGATCTTCACGGGGTCCGTCCAATCGGGCAAGCTATTGGCGACGCCGGGAGCCGCCCTGCATTCGCAACCCGGTGGCGCAGGATAGCACACGGGCGGGGCGGGTCAAGGCGTTCCCGCAACGCCGCGCCGGGCCGGTATTGCGGTAGTTTCTCCTGCGGATACAATGTCCATCACGATGTCTAGCGACGCCAAGACCGTGTACCTCGAAACGATGGGTTGCCAGATGAACGTGCTCGACAGCGAGCTCGTCCTCGGACAGCTTCGCGCCCTGGGGTACCACCCGACCGAGGATATGTCGCGGGCCGACGTCGTCCTTCTGAATACTTGTTCCGTCCGCGAACACGCGGAACAGAAAGTCCTCTCGCGTCTGGGAGCGCTCAAGAAACCGAAACAAACTAACCGCGACATGGTAATCGGCGTCATCGGCTGCATGGCCGAGCGCGATCCCGACGGCCTCTTCGCCAAGATGCCCCACGTGGACCTGGTCTGCGGACCGGGCGAGTTGAACAAGGTCCCGGCCCTGATCGAAGAGGTTCGCGCGGGACGGATGCGGGCCGTCGCCTTGGCCCAATCGCACTCTCGCAAAAGCACGCCGCTGCAGCGGGCGTTGGAATACGATTCCGTCGAGGCCCTGGACTTGGCGCGTGAGCCGGGGCCGGGTGAGAGCGTTCTCCAGTCGTACATTCGCGTGCAGCGCGGATGCGACAAGTTCTGCACGTTCTGCGTGGTTCCGTTCACTCGCGGCCCGGAGCGGAGCCGCCCGGCGTCGCATATCGTCAACGAAGCCAGGATGTTGGCCGACCGCGGCGCAAAGGAGATCACCCTCCTCGGGCAGACGGTGAACAGCTACGTCAGCGAGGAGAACGGGCGCGAGGTCCGTTTCGCGGAGTTGCTGGAACGAGTAAGCGCCGTTGCGGGCATCGAACGGGTCCGCTTCGTGACCAACTATCCGGGCGACTTTTCCGACGACATCCTGGAGGCCATGCGCGACATCCCCCAAGTTTGCGAGTATTTGCACATCCCGGCGCAGAGCGGCAGCGACGCGGTGCTCAAGCGGATGCGGCGGCAGTACACGGCTTCGCAGTATGTCGAGTTGATCGACCGGGCACGCGAATATGTTCCGGGGATCGCCATCGCCGGCGATTTCATCGTCGGCTTCTGCGGGGAGACCGAGCCGGACCATGTGGAGACGTTGAAGATGATCGAGCGATGCCGCTTCAAGAACATCTTCGTGTTCAAGTATTCGCCCCGGCCCGGCACGGTCGCCCACAAGCGCGAGACCGACGACGTACCGGAGGACGTGAAGCGTCGGCGGAACGTGGCATTGCTGTCCCTGCAGGAGGGGATCGCCTCGTCGGCCAACCAGCGCCTGATCGGATCGACGGTCGAGGTCCTGGTCGAGGGCTACAGCAAAGCGGCACTGAAGGCTCAGGAGGCGGAACAGACTCGCGGGCAGGAGGTAGGCTGGCGGCCATTCGATCAACTTGTGGGTAGGACCCGCACCGACCAGATCGTCGTGTTCCCCGGCAGTCCGAACTTGATCGGCTCGTTGGTGACGATCCGCATTACCGCGGCCACCGCGTTGACCTTGCATGGGACGGTCGCGGAGGCCTGCCGTGGGGGTGCGGAGGCCCCGCCGACCCGCCGGATCGCGCGATCGCTCCCCGTGCTCCGCGGCGCATGAGGGGCGTTGAATCCTCACCGGGATTCTGTTAGAAAGTCGAGGCATGACCACCGGCACGCAACCGAGCGCCGTGCAACAAACGCGGTCGACGCCCGGGATCGAGCATCGCCCGAAACAGCAGCCGCCCTATCACGTGATTTTGTTGGACGACGACGATCACACCTACGACTACGTGATCGAGATGCTGCGTAAGCTGTTCGGCTGCGCTCCCGAGCGCGCCTTTCAGCTCGCCTACGAGGTGGATCACAGCGACCGCGTGATCCTCGACACGACGACGCTGGAGCGGGCGGAGTTGAAGCGGGACCAGATTCACGCCTTCGGCCGCGACTGGCGCATCCCCCGGTGTCAGGGAAGCATGAGCGCCGTCATCGAACCGGCGGTTGCGTAGTCCCGGCTTCGCCGAGCCCGCCACGGAATGCGGAATGGTGAAGGCGGAATGCGCGGTGTCATGCTGAGCGAAGCGAAGCATCTCAATCGCGAGAACAGACCCTTCGCTTCGCTCAGGGTGACAACAATTCCGCATTCACAATTCCGCATTCACAATTCCTTGTTCTAGAGCTCGCGGCCGACGAGGCGAATGACGATGCCCTGGATGGAAAAGTCATGGGAGCGGTCGATGAGAACGGGCGCGACGCGGGGGTTATCGCCGCGGAGGATGATGATCCGCCCGTCGCCGCGCCACTCGACGGTGACGCGTTTGAGGGTCGGCTGGCCATCGACCAGGCAGGCGCAGATCCGCCCTTGGACGAGTTCGGCCTCCACCTCGGGGCGGTAGTGGACGAGCACGATATCGCCGGGCTTAAGCGTCGGCTCCATGCTGTCAAATGAGAGTCGCAGACAGAAATGGTCCGGCGACCATTGATGGCGCAGCACCGGGAACATTTCGAGTTGTTCCTGGGACTCCGATGGCGGTCCGGCGGGGATGGAACCAAAGAGAGGAAGCTCACGGGTTTCCAGGGGCTGCGGCGAGTCGTGCTCGGCCCCGCCGCCGATCAGTACACCTTGAGGCATGTCCAGCGCCCCGGCCAGGGCGTCGAGCGTGCGCCGGCGGGGTTTCACCTGATCTCGCTCAATCTCGGAGATGTACCCCTGATTGACCCCGGCCGTCGCCGCCAAGCCTGCCTGAGTTAGGCCCAGCTCCTTTCGTCGACGACGAATGCGCTCGCCGATGGACTCCTTGGCTCGCTTCTTGATAATGGCCGATACAGTCCGCACGGCGATATGATGCGTGATTGTCCATTGTCCGGCAATAACCTCCACGCCGACGCGTTGACCCTGACCCTCACCATTCGGGGGAGAGGGAGATCAGATCACGTAGTCCGGCATGAAATCGGGCTCGGGCGTGGATTCGGGTTTGGGGGGCGGCGGGTCAGCCCGGCCGTCCGTCTCGCCCTTGGTCTTTAGACGGAGTTCGGGCGGTTTGAAGGTGACCACGGAGTTGGGCGGGACGCTGGAGGTCACGAAGACCGAGCCGCCGATCACCGAGTTCTCGCCGATGACCGTATCGCCGCCAAGAATGATGGCGTTGGCGTAGAGGGTCACGTTGTCGTTCACGGTCGGGTGGCGCTTGGTTTTGCGGATCACCCGGCCCCGCTCGTCCTTGGGGAAGGAAAGGGCGCCGAGCGTCACGCCCTGATAGATTTTCACGTTGTCGCCGATGTCGGTGGTCTCTCCGATGACCACGCCGGTACCGTGGTCGATGAAGAAGTTTCGTCCGATGCGGGCGCCGGGGTGGATGTCGATGCCGGTCTGGGCGTGGGCCCATTCGGACATGATCCGCGGCATCAGCGGCACCTCGAGATCGTACAGAGTGTGGGCGAGGCGTTGGACGCTGATGGCGAGCAGTCCGGGATAGGCGAGGATAACCTCGTCGAGATTGAGGGCCGCCGGGTCGCCGTCGTAGGCGGCCTGGACGTCGCCGGCCAGTTTCTCACGGATTGCGGGGATCCCCTCTAGGAACGCCAAAGTCACCTCGCGAGCTCTTTTATCCGCCGGTCGCTCGTTGAGGCGGCCTGGATGGGCGAGCTCATCGACGTAGCAGAGGCACATCTGAATCTGCCGGAAGGCGGCCTCGCCGATCCGCGGGAGCAGGTCGCCCACGTGGAAGGCGACGTTGTGACGCGTCAAACGCTGGCGACCGAGGAAGCCCGGATACAACAGCTCGAGCAGTTCACGGACCAGCTGGATGATCTCGGGACGTGAGGGCAGGTAGACGCGGTCGATGTGCTGCGTGCGCGCGTCGGCGTGGTAGCTGGCGACGACGCGCTCCACCAGCTCGCCCAGCTTGGGTCCAATGACGAAGTCCTCAGTCATAGGGGGTCTCCGGATGCCCGATTGTAGATCGGCGAGTTTCGATTGTCGATACAAGCGCCGACGACGGTCACGGATCCTTCGAGGCTCAGGACAAGGGTGGAACCAGCGTCCGCGAATCGAGGGGCCCGGTGTTTCGACGGGGCGTTCCGGGCCTACGGCGTACAGCGTCCGCACTGGTCTCGGCAGAGCGGACTGCCGGCACCTGTGCCGGTACTGCACGTTCCGCCAGCGGGGCAGGTTCCACCATCCGCCAGACACGGCGCATCACTCGTGCAAAGCCTTCCGGGGGGGTTCGTGCCGCCGACGCACACGCGGCACTTGGCGTCGGCGTCGCACGCGCCGCCGGCGTTGGAACCACCCACGCCGTAACGGCCGCAGACGCCGGCGATCGTGCATACAATGCCAGGATTGCAATCAAGGGCGGCGCTGGCGGTGTCGCAAAGTTGCCCCGCCTTCGGTCCCGACGCACAGGTATTGCCGCAGTGTTTACCGTTTTTACACGGCTCGCCGTTGTTGGGGCCGTTCGTGCACGTCTTGATGCACTTGGCCTCGAGGCCCAGGCCCGGTAGCGCCCAGGCGAGGCACACATCATCAGTCCCCAAGGGACACGCTAGAGCGCCACAGGTGACCTTCGACGGACACGGGCACGGACCGCCGAGCTTATAGGGGAACCCTTTGAACGCGTCCACCACGGTGGAAATGTCCGTGGCGTCGACGTCATTGTTCTCCTCCGGCAGGTTCGGGATAATCTTCCCAACCGCCTTGGGGAGACCGCTCGCCAAGTGCTTGAACGAGTCGACAACCTTCGACACGTCGGTGGCGTTCGGCTGCTTCGTAGTTGCCGGCGGGTTAAACTCGAAGGCTAGGTCGCCGTGACGACGTGTCAACATCGTCACCGGAGTCCCGACGTCCGCGCACAAGGCCGGATCACTGCCCGCACAGGACGAACCGTAGGTCCGCACGCTGTATTTTGAGCTGGGCATGATTTCCGCGCCCACCACCGTGACCGGCTGGGTCGCGGTCTCGGTCACCCAGTCGTGGTAGAACGGGGTGCACTGCAGTCGTGCCGCTCGGTAGTTGCCGAGGGTCTGGTTGTTCTGGGATTCAAGGAACGTTCCCGGCTTGCCCACCCAGCGGGCGCAGCCGCCTTGCCCGCGCTTGCGTTCGGTGGAACGGACTCGTTCGTGGCCGTGCACGCGACGAGGGGCGCCGCGGGATTACCAATACAAACACCGTTGGTTGTGCCTCCCGCGGAGACGCAATCTACGTCCGTGTTGCAGGGGTGTCCGTTATAGTTCGGAGTTGCCGTGGCGCCCGAGCAGACACCGTTGCTGTTGGTGTCGAAGGTGGAGGAACTCGAAGCGTTGGGCGGCGGGAACTGCGTCGCATTCCTGGGGTTGGGGTGCTGCAACTCGACCATCGTCACCCTAATGGCGTCCTGCGGAGGCGTTCCGGTCGCCGCCGACGTGACCTTGAGCCTCAGCGACCGAGTGGTGCGATCGGGGCTGACAGGATCGCTATTCCAGACGATGTCGCCCGGGGACGTCAGACCCGCCCTGTAGCTGTCCTGGATTTCGGAGGCCGTGCGCTCGATGTCGCTGATGTGCAGCTCATCGAGGACGGCGTTCACGGAGTGCACGCCTGCGTCGGCGCCCACCTGAAACGTGGCGTTGCTCACCGGAGGAAGGTCAATGGTAATCGTGGTCGACGCGCGCAAGAGTCCGTCCACGTACGCCTTGAGCGACTTGGCTGTATCGCCCCATGTGAACGCCACGTGATGCCAGGTCCCCGCCTGCCATTCGGCGACGCTCGTATACACGCCCGCCCCGGGCGGACCACCGGCTCCCCATAAGTTGAAGATGCTTTTTAGGTTGGCGGCTCCGTCCTTTTGAAACGCCATCCCACCCCAGCCTCCGCTGATGAGGATGGTATGATTCCGACCCTCGTTGCCGTTCCAATCCGGGTTGATCCAGAACTCGAGGGTTCCCTCCTGATCGTTGACGTTGCCGGCTGTCTGGTAGAACAATTTATTGGACGCGGGGAACGCCGCTCCTTGGCCGAGAACACCTGTGTCGAAGCTCACGCCCGAGGCTTGCGTCGGAGATTCCCCGTCAGCTCCCTGCAGATTCCCGTCGAAGTGCAGGAGGATGTCCCCCGGCGGCAGCACCTCACATTCGTCAGGGTCGCCGTTCATGGGGTCCACGTCCTGAGACGTACCTTACGCGATATCGCAGACGTCGCCGATGCCGTTAGGCTGGCAGTCAATCTGGCCCGGATTCGGGAGAGAGCAGTTGTTGTAAACGCCGGTCGAAATAGGTAGCGCTGGGCGGTCGAAAAACGTAGCGCC
>CAYQZH010000114.1:0-12552 GCA_964421865.1 uncultured Phycisphaera sp.
TTCTCCTGCGGCGTTTGCGGTTGGACCCCGCGGTGATGTCCGCGCCGCTCGTGGCCACGCTGGTGGACGTCACCGGCATCATCATTTACTTCACGATCGCCGCGTTGCTGTTGCGCGGAACGCTTCTATAGTCCTCCCCCGCTCCGCCCCAGACCGCGTGCCCCTGCTCTGTGAGCAGTGCTCTCGCAGAACCGAACCCCGCGAGGGCGATCCTAACCCAGCCGCGGCATGCAAGGCGGAAGAACCGCTCCGTATTCGCAGCCGTTTGCTCGACCAATTCGTCGAACGCGACCCCGCGAAGCTCGGCCAGAATCCGGGCGACGTGGGCGACGTGCGCCGGCTCATTCGGACGACGCCCGCGCACCGGTACCGGCGACAGATACGGCGAGTCCGTCTCGACCATCAACTGATCGGACGGATAGCTCTTCGCGATCTGCCGCAACTCATCCGACTTCGGGAACGTGACGATTCCCGTGAACGAGAGTCGCCACCCGTGCTCCGCGATTCGATCGGCCTCCGCCCGCGTCCCCGTGAAACAGTGGAACACCACGGGCCGATGGGCAAACCCGTGGTCGAGGAGCATCGGCGCCGCGTGGTCGAGGGCCTCCCGGCAATGGATGATGAGCGGCTTTTCGCGGTCGCCGGCGAGCTCAAGCTGCCTCGCAAACACTTTTTTCTGGTTCGCGCGGTCCGCGAAATCGTAATGGAAGTCCAGCCCCATCTCGCCGAAGGCGACGACCCTTTCATGCCTCCATAGCTCGGCCATCGGTGTCAGGTCCGCCTCGGTGACCTTGTCGGCCTCATGAGGATGAAACCCGACTGCGGCGTGGATGCGAGTGGGGTACTGCACGGATAACGCGACCGCCCTTCGCGCGTCGGACAAACTCGTACCGATGGTGATGACCCGCTCAACGCCGGCCTCGGTGCATCGGGCGAGCACTTCGTCCATCCGCCCGTCGAATTCGGGGTACGTGAGATGAGCATGGGAGTCGATCAGCCCCATCGTAGTTTCCGACGCGCCGTGTTCCTGGACAGGCTAGCGTGGACGCTTCTTTCGCCGTGCGTCGTTTCGGCGTCGCGGGCCATTGGCCGGCTCAATGGCGACGACGTGCAGAAGGTCGCACTCGGTGTGCTCATCCGGGATGTCATCGTCGCCGGAGGATAGGCCGATGAGGATGCTCGTCCGCTTGAGCCAGGCGAAGTCGGGATGCCCGATCACATAGGATTGACCGTTCGTGAGTTGAATCCGGAACGGCTTGAACGGCTGCTTGCGGAGTTGCTCGCGTAGGGTCTCGGGATTCATCCGCGCTCAGCCCAGTGTCGTTCCCCGTAGCGTCCGCCCCAGCTTATGTCGCCGTTGTCACCGCGGCAAGGCCATGGGTCCGCTCGTGCGAGATCCCTATCTCGCACGCACGGTTCGCAAGATCCGATCCTGCGAGATCGCGGAAAGGGATTCCCGCCAGAGTGGGTGCGAGAGCGGATTCTCGCACCAGCCGCCGGCGGCGGGTCCAGCCCGCCCTACCCGACCACCCCCAATTCAACCCGCAGGAAGTGTCATCTACCCCCGATTTTCTGGTGCGCTGGTGCGGTCTTGACAGCGTGGACGCTTTCTGGTAAACTGGCCGGTTTGGGCGAATAGGGGAACTTCTTGAAGCTTCCAAGTTTGTGGGGAATTCCGCTGGTAGTCTTCGGCTCCGCGCTCGCCGGTGACGGACTGCTTGCTCGTGCGGCTCGCGCCGACGCCGGCGGCTGTAGCTCGATCGTCCACATCCAGGACTTTTCGAAGTTCCAGCTATGTTTTGGTTATCCGGCCACGGTGCAGCCCGGTATCGACTGCGCCCTGTTCGATTTCGACGGCAACGGCGTCGTCGATCTGAGGGACTTCGCGGGACGAACTTTCGTCTTACGCGCTCGCATCTTGGTCTTTCCCGCTCGGGTCTTGATTACGCATTCGCAAAGGGTGGACTTCGACGCGGCGGTCCTTGAATCGGGCAACCAGTCCGTCAACTGGTCCGTGCGGCGCGTGCCGGGCAGTGAACCCGGAGAGAGTCTCGGCACGATTGACGCGAACGGGCTCTATTCGCCGCCGTCTCCGCTGGATCTGCATGCGGCTTCCGAAGTTGTCGTCGAAGCGAGGAGTGCCGTGGCGCCGGCGAGCGAATTCGCTTGCGTTTCGCTGTTCGGCACTCTGGCAGCCCGTCCGCCCGTGAGTCTGGGCCTTCCCGGCTTGGGTGATTCGGGCGGAATCCCGAGCAACGTTACGACGGCTTTGCCGTTGGTCGCGCTGGTTCTACCGGGGCCGGGGGATTCAAGCGGATCGCCGGCCAACGTCACGATCGCGCGGCCGCCGACCGCGATCGTCCTCCCCGGAGAGGGTGACTTGGACGAGCTGCCGATGAACGTAACGCTCGCCATGCCGCCGGTAGCGCTCGTGCTGCCCGGGTCGGGTGATCTGGACCTGGCGATGAACGTGACGCTCGCCATGCCTCCGGTAGCACTCGTGCTGCCCGGGGTCAGTAAACCTGATGTGTTTCCGCCCAATACGACGGTGGCCAACCCACCGGTGGCGGTGGATTTCGATAACCCGCCGTAGACGGAGGCGAGGAGTCGGGTGCGACGCGAGCCTGTTAAGGCACGCGTGGGAAACGGGGTTGGATGCGCGGAGCGAGTCAACGCTCCGGCAGTTCGATTGAAAGGGAGAGACTGAAATGTACAAGCGACTCATGTTCGTGTCCGTCGCGCTGGTTTTGGCCGGCGGTTCCTCCAGCGCACGCGCTCAATTGTTCGACTTTGGGAGCGACGGGAGCGACGGGCCGATCAATGTGGCGGATAACGCGACGTTGACGGTGAACCTCCCGCCGGACGGCATTATCAATGCGACGACGGTCACGGTTGGGACGAACGGCATTCTCAAGTTCAACCGGAACCCCCTGAACACACCGGTCTACCTGCTGGCGACCGGGAATGTGTTGGTGAGGGGGTCGATTGACGTAACCGGCAGCGGCGGTACCAGTAATCCCCCCGTGGGCGGTCGGGGTGGTCCCGGCGGGTTCGACGGTGGGATGCCCGGGTTTGGCCCGGCGGTACCTCCTGGGGCCGGACATGGCCCCGGCGCTGGACTCGGACAAACCTCGACGGTCCAGGCCGGCTTGGCCGCTTATGGCCCGGTTAACTTTACAGATCGGTTGACCAATGGACATGTGTACGGAAGTCCGTCGCTGATTCCGATGGTGGGCGGATCGGGCGGTGGCGGCACCGCCGGACAACCCGGCATCGGAGGCGGAGGCGGGGGCGGGGCGATTCTTATTGCGTCGAACACCCGCATCGACATACCGAGTCCGGGCAATGTCGTCGCGTTAGGCGGCCGCCCCGGAGGATGTCAGATTAATGAGGGTAGCGGCGGGGCGATTCGCCTCCTGTCCCCGGTCGTGGCCGGAAACGGAACGATCAGCATCGCCAGCGGGGAGTGCCATGCGGCCGGCTTCGGCAGAATCCGCGTCGACTCCATCGACCGTACCGCCCTTCAACTCAGCTTTTCGCCGAATTCCTCGACCACCAGCGTCGGTTCTACGATGTTCATTTTTCCCGACGTGGTTCCTCGCCTGGACATCCTGGAGGCGGCTGGCCAGATCATCGCGGAGGGCGCACCCAATCCCGTGACGGTATTGCTTCCGTTTGGATCGTCTTCCAGTCGGACGGTGAAGGTGCAAGCGCGTCACTTTACGGGCGTTGTTCCGATCGACGTGGTGCTCACGCCGGACAACGGCGATCGCGTGGTCTATCCCGCCGAGATCAACATGAATCTCGGCAATCCCCGTCAGATAGTCGTGAATGTCGAGGTGCCCATCAACTCGAACACGCGCGTCGAAGTATGGACGCGGTAAACGCCCGGTCCCGGCGCGTCGAAGGGGATTGGCGATTTGCGATTGTCGATGGAACGTCCGCACGTGCGATCCGCCGCAGGCGGACTCTCTCGCACGCACCGTTCGCAAGATTCCGATCCTGCGAGATCGCGGGAAAGGACTCCCGCCAGAGTGGGTGCGAGAATCCGCCAAAGGCGGACTCGCACCAGCCGTAAGAGACGACGGGGCGGGGAAATGCCGGAACCCCGGCCCGGCGGGACGACGGCTCCTTTCGGGCGAGGGAGAGGGTGCGGCACGCGGCCCGCCAACCAGCCGAAAAAAGTAGAACGTCCCCCTCGTACCTGTTCCTTTACACCGCTCGTGCGATCCGCCCCAGGCGGACGATCTCGCACGCACCGGTCGCAGGATTCCGATCCTGCGAGATCGCGGGAAGGGATTCCCGCCAGAGTGGGTGCGAGAGCGGATTCTCGCACCAGCCGCAGGGATCTCAAATCACCCTCCGCCCAATTACGGTCTCCGGTCACTCTTTTCCCCCGTGTCTTCTGATGAGTTCGGCGATATCTGAATGGCCCATACTGACCGCCATACCGAGCGGTGTTCGGCCGGTTACGTCCCTGATATATACATTCGCTCCCCACCCTAGCAGCAGTTCGGCGACGTCTTTCCGTCCGCTCATCGCCGCGATGTGGAGGGGTGTTCCAAATTTCGCTGGTCGGGCGTTGACATCCGCTCCACCGGCAAGAAGCAGGGCGGCGACCCCGACGTGGTCGGCATCGGGTGGGAGCGGCGGGCCGGGCGCTCCCCAATGGGCCTGGGCGGCTAAATGCAACGGAGTTCTGCCATCATTGTCCTTCGCTTCGACGCTTGCTTTGTGTGAAAGGAGTGCTCGCACGACAGCAGTCCGGCCGAACTCGGAGGCTTGATGCAGCGCCGTAAGGCCCCTCATGTTCTTGAGTTCAACATCAGCTCCGTTGGACAGCAGCACCTTGGCTACTCCCTCGTTTCCAACCTGAGCTGCGCTCATCAAGGGCGTAAACCCATCCTGGTTAATTGGGTCGACCTGTGCTTTGTGCCGCAGCAGCAACTCCGCGATCGCCGCGTGCTCCGAACCCGATGGTGGGCGCAACATGACGCTCCTTGCCTGCAACGTGCGCGCCGCGCAGTGTAATGGCCTGGTGCCGCCTTGATCCTTGACGTTGACGTCTACATTGTGGGCGATGAGCAGTTCGACCACTGCCTTATTGCCGCGCCGTGCAGCCGCATGCAAAGGCGTTTCGCCTTGATTATCAGGTTCACTGGGATTGCCGCCCCTGGCGAGCAATACCTTCACCACCGCAACGTTCCGGAATCCAGCCGCGAGTTTCAATGCGGTCGAACCGAGATTGTCTCGCGCATCTGGATGGGCGCCATGATCCAGAAGTAGGGTTGCAATGGCGCCGTGCGACGTGCCCAATCTGGGCCGCCGTTTGTCGGGACCGGTCGAAAAATGCCCGATTGCTTGAAGATCGTCAACCACTGTTTGCGAGAGAGTAGCGGCATAATGCAGGGCAGTCCTGCCGGAGCTGTCTTTGGCATGTACCTCCGCTCCCTGCTCCAAGAGAATCTTAATAACAGGTTCGTGTCCGTTCGTCGCCGCAAATTGAAGAGGTGTAGCGCCATTGTGCTCGGTCGAGTTGACGTTTGCGCCTTTAGAGAGAAGTAAGTCGACTACTTCGGCATAGCCGCTCTGCGCAGCACTGTGTATTGGATATCTGCCGTCATCCGCGTGTGCATCGAGCATCGCTCCGCTTGCAAGAAGTCGGCTTACAATGTCCCAACAGCCTTGTTCCGCTGCGGAATTCAGCGGCGTAAAGCCTTCTTTGTCTTTGACATCAACTTTGGCGCCCTTGGCCAAGAGAAGCTCAACCATTTCTTTTTGTCCACAACACGCCGCCAGGTTCAGGGACGTTGCCCCATTTTGGTCTTGCGCGTCAATCTCCACTTCGTGAGCGAGCAATAACCTTACGACATTTGCATGGCCCTGGTCCTTCATATACTCTTGAGTGAAGAGTTGGGCGACATCCTTTACGTACGCGACAGGGAAACCCCTTGCATCCGCGAACTCCGCCAAGGCGTGCTTGAGGCCCTCTTCAAAAGCGTCGGCGTCAAACGGACAAACCGACGCATGAAGTGCCGACGTATCCTGATTGTTCTTTGCGTTGACGTTGGAGTCGTTGGAAAGCAACAGCCGGACGATGCTTTCGTGGCCCAGGGCCGACGCTATCCACAGGGGCGTCAATCCATTCTGATCCGTGGCATCAACATTGGCTCCACCGGCCAACAAGAACTCTGCGGTTTCCTTGTCGCCTCTCATAGCTGCAATGAGTAGTGGCGTAGGACCGTGACCGCCGGAAGCGACATTCGCATCCGCTCCCTGGTCCAAGAGAATCCTCACAATCTCAGGGCGTCCTCTTACCGCGGCGATCAATAAAGGCGTGAAGTTGAGCCAATCCCTGGAATGAACATCGGCTTTGTGGGCCAAAAGCAACCGAACCATTTCTATGTGCCCTTCCCCCGCCGCCAAATGCAAAGCCGTATTACCCAACGCATCTGTGGCGTTCACATCGGCTCCAGTTGCGAGAAGTGACTCTGCGTCCTTGGTTTGCCCCTGCCTTGCCGCTTCATGCAGCGGTATCGTGCTGGGGGAGTTTTTCTTGAGCCTAGCTGATCGCGAGGGCGCCGCCTGGAGCGCCTCTGTAATCGAGCTTTGGCTCCTCTCCTCGAAAGCGCAGCCTGGGCAAGACGCGAGTACGAGGAGCAAGGCTGACCTGCGTGTGATCACTGAATTGCCTCCCAGGATTCTATCGGCACGGCGACTCGGCTCCAAGCCTGAACGAAGATCCTGGCGAGGAGCCTGCCGTTGAACGCCAGATCCGGCTTCCTCGTCGCGCAATTCGGGTAAGTTTTCCCAGGGTAGTCCGCAGTGGCGGACAACCCTGGGTTGGAGGACGAAACGCCTTTGGCGTTGCGGAGGCGGCGCCTTCACCTTCTCGGGCTCGGCCTCGCAGAAGATGCGACCTGCAAAAGCCGAGCGGCCTGCTCGCGGCTTAGTTGCCTGGCGGCGCGCATGACCTTTTCGGGAACCCAGTCCGGAAAGGGGGTCGCATTGACCTCGTGTTTCCCTGAGGGAGTATGGACCTCCTGGACGGCCGCAAGCCGAGCGGTATTGAACTCCTCCGCCAGCCGTACCAGCGCCGGCCACAGCCGCCGATGAATGTAAGTTACTTTGCCGCCGACCAGACGACACACCAGGACATCGGGTGATTCACGGACGGTGCGCGAACACAGGAAGATGTCGTTGCCCTTGGGATGCCCCCACCAGCTTCCGCGAATCGCCTCCCCGGCGACGGCCTCCGCGAGATTCGGAACGGACCCGCGCCCCGATTCGAGAACCACGCCGTTGGTCTTCACAAAGGTAAGAGCCTGCTTGGGCGTCATTCAGAAACCGTCAAAGAGTGTAATCGAACTCTCGCGCCACGGGCGAGCAGCGATCCGCGATCGTCGTGCGGAGCACGCCGGGCAGTTCGCGTGTTCGCCCGACGGATCGGGCGGTCACCGGCTTGGCCGGGCGGGCCATGACGCCCGGATCGCCGATCCCGCCGAAGGGGCCTCGGGGGTGGCGATGGTCGAGCATTCGCTCATCGAAAGGCAGCCCGCAGCGGTCGCAGATTTCGCGCAACCGCTGATCCGGCTCGCGCACCAGGTCCTCGTATCGGGTCACATGAAGCCGGTTGATCCCGCACCAGGCCGTGAAGCTCAGCCAGCTCTCGGCGAAGTATTCGACAATCTCCCGGTCGCCGGAGAAGAGCGGCAGGTCGGGCACGATGGGTCGGACCAGCTTGCCGACGATTCCCCGCCACAAGCGGAACATCCGCAGCGTCGAGACGGCCGCGTCGTAGGGGTGGCGGATGATCGCGACCACCGGCTCGTCGGTCTTGATGAACCAATCGAGCAACCCGACATTGGCCCACTCGCGGTCCGAGCGATAGGTCTCCTTGATGACTAGGTACGACAGGTTGTTGGCGACGGTTAGGTCACGCATGTAACCGAGGAAGTCGGCCTCATGGCTGTGCGCCGGCGGGGGCATCCGAAGCAGCCCGGCGGACCGTTGGAGCCGCCAAAACGTCCAGCGCAAACCCCAGTTGGGGAACACCTGGTGCAGCCGAAACGGCTCGCTAAGCGACAGCACCCCCTCCCCACCGGCCAACAAGTAACTCAACAGCGTCGTCCCCGACCGCGGCGGGCCGATTATGAAGATGGTGCGAGAAGGGATTCTCTCACCAGTATCGGGGGTTCTCGCGCCACTGTCGGTTGTCCCCGCGGTGCGAGAGGGGCTTCTCGCACCAGCAGCGGGTGGGACCGCTTGGATGGGTTCAGCGGTCGTTGGACTGGTCGGCACGGAGGCTCCACACATTCGGGTTTATGGCGCGGCTGAGGGGCAGCATCATCCCCGCCGGCGACGACGGCTGCAACCGGCGACCACCCAAACAGCAAGCCGATAATTGCAGTATATATGTGGTTATATACCAATAAATGAAACATATCCCGACCATCTATTTCGTCCGATATAACAGCAGCCCGTCCGTCTCCAGGTCGGGGGTTACCGGCCATCGACTGAGCCCGCGGCGGGTTGGGACCGAAGAAGGGAAGCAACCTGGGCGGAATCGGCGTTGACAAGGCGGCTGCCAGTCCGGAAGATACGCTCCACCTTGCCTCATCGGTGGATCGGCGCGGTCACACCATCTGCGGTTGGGGGATAGGCGGCGCGTGCGGCGTCGGCCTGACCGGCAAGGCGGCTCCGATTATCGAACGCTACCGTCGGGGCCCCCGACCTTACCTTTAACGAAAGAGGCACGAAACGGATGGAACGAAAGCGTCGGATCATCAATCTATGCTTGGCCGTCGGCTTCCTCGCCGCGGGCGGAGGGGGGTACGCGTGGCTGGTGTACACCAAGCCCGCCCCTGCCAAGCGCCTGACTGCCGACCGCGTCCTCGAGGTCGCGGTACTCCCGGTTGACGCCCATTTGGAGCGGACTCCGGTGATCGGCCACGGCACGGTTCAGCCGAAGCACCAGATCAACATCATCCCCCAGGTCAGCGGTCGCCTGACCCAAGTTCACGCCGACCTCGCCCAGGGGAAGGTGATCCCCAAGGGTGCGCTGCTGTTTGAAATAGAGCCGACCGTGTACGAGGCCCGGGTGCGGCAGGCCGAGGCGGAAGCCCGTGCGCTCGAAGCGGCGCTCGAGCGGCACGACCAGGAGCTGGTCAACACCGATGCTCGGATCGCCAACGCCGAGGCCATGCTGAGGATCGACGAGGAGGATTACCGGACCTCGAAGGAACTGTACGAGATCGAGAAGGTCGGCACGCAGCGTGACGTGGACATGGCCAACCAGAAGTATCTGCGACAAAAAGGCGTGGTGGTCGATCTGACGAGCCAGCGTTCCATGATCCCGCACGTGAAGCTCGAGACGCAGGCGCAGCTTGATGCAGCCCGCGCGCGGCTTGCCCAGGCCCAGCACGACCTGGAGAACACCAAGATCGTTTGCCCGTTTGAGGCGCGGGTCGAGACGGTCTCGGCGTATAGGTCGCAGGTGGTCACGGCCCACCTCTCCATCGCCACGCTGACGGACATGGAGGCCTTCGAGATTTCCGTAGGCATCGATCCGCGGGAGCTTCGCTGGCTCGACGACGCGATTCGCCCGGAAGCTTTGGGAAAGACCGCGGGTGAGGATTCCCCGACGGTGAAGGTCCAGTGGTCCGTGCATGGAACGGCGCTGAGTTGGGAGGGACGAGTCACGCGGTTCGAGCGGGTGGATGAGGCCACGCGAACCGCGCGGATGGTGATCGAAGTACGGCAGGTGGACATGGTGGCGACGATGGCGAGCGGGAGCGGCGAGTCCCCACCGCGGCTGTCGATCGGGATGTACTGCAAGACCGAGCTGCCCGCCGAGCCGTTGGTCGATGCGTTGTTGGTCCCACGGCACGCGATCTACGACCGTCGATGGGTCTACGTATTCGAGCCGGACGCCGGTTCCGATGGGACGACCGGGCGACTGGGACAACGGACGGTTCCCCTGTTGCGGTCCTTGGGCGATTCGGTTCTCGTCGATTACCGCGGGCGCGGCGACGCGCAGGTCTGCGAACTCGCCGCCGGGGACCGGATCATCGTGTCCCCACTGGCCAAGCCGGTGGTTGGAATGAAGGTCCGGCTGCGGAATGAGGAGACGTCCGCGAGGGCCGACGCGGTCGGTGCGAGAATGGATTCTCGCACCAGGATGGATTCTCGCACCAGCAATGTCGTCGCCGTCACCACCCTCGGACGAGGGCACGGAGGCAGGTAGCCCGCACAGGTATCCCTTCTCTGTCGTGGCAAAGGGGTCGGGGACGCAAAAAAATCTCCGGACGCTACTTCTCAACGAGGGCGCTCAGAAAGCCGGCGAAGTCGAGGAGGTCCACGGCGGAGTCGGAGTTGAAGTCGAAGGCCTCACAACCGATTGTCGATTGTTGATTGTCGATTGTCGAATCAACGGCGTTCGAGGGCAACGGCCCGGTCATGCAGGCGGACCAATTCGCGAAGTCGGTCAAGTCAACCGTCTGATCGCAGTTGTAATCGCCGATGCCGAACTCGTAGGCCCCGATGTCCACCCGGCCGCACAACACCCGCGCGTGGCCGTCGAGGTCGGTGGGAGTCAGGCGGCTCGCATCCGGGTCGCCCGCGTTGATGGCCGGCGAGCCTGGCAACAGACGAAGGTCGTCGTCCTCCGTGCCTGGCACGCCGTCCGGACCGACGGGATCCACGAACATTGGATCGGCGCCGCTGTTGCCAATCCCTCCATACAGCCCCGTCCAGCCTTCGAGCAACGTGTGCGAGACCTCCACTGTAGCGCCTGACTGGGGTTGAAGAAGATAGTACTCAGGGTCGAAGATGTCGTCAGGGCGCCCACGGAGGATGCTATTGCGAACCAATGCACGGGAACCGTCACCGTAAATCGCGATCCCCGCCGGCGCGGGGTCGTCGTGCCCGTTGGCATAGAAGGTGCAGTTCTCAACTCGTAGCGCGGCGTGAGAAAGTGCGATCGTTCCGCCACCCCCCAGGACGACCGTGCCGGTAAATACGCTGTTACGGACCGCCGCATTTACAAATATGCCGCTCAACGCCGGACCATGATTGTCCACGAACATGCAGCGGTCCAAGGATACGGCGGAGTTCAATGCGTCGATCATCGCCCCGCCGAAATTACCGACGAACATGGAATCGGTGATTCGGGCGTTGGAGTCGTAAAGGGCCACACCTGTGACGCCCTCTTTGTTGTCGAGGAAAAGCGTGTTCTGGATCGTCAGGTCGCCGTCGGCCGAAACGGTGGGGCCAGATATGTTTTCGGCGAACAGGCAATCCTCGATGAACCCAGCTCCCATGCCCACTCCTACACGGTTGCCGAAAAAGGCGCATTTTCTAACGTCCGCGATTGACGCTTCGATTGCCGACCCGTTGCCTATGAAAGTGCATCCGTCAAAGGTCGTCGCGCCACCGCGCACGCCTCGAGGAAAGTTATCGCGGACGACTGTGTTCACGAGGCGGAGGTCGTGGAATATGAACGGAGGTGTCGGTGTACCAAGAACGCCACCGCCGATGACGGCGGAACCGTCATGTATCGCGTATGCGCCGTCGAGAATCAATCCGTCCATCACCGTGGTCGCTTCGCCTTCGCCGAGGCGAACTACGGCGATGCTGTTTTCGCAAGCTCGCCAACTCGCAAGATGACAGCAAGCGACCTTTGCGGCATCAGCACATTGGAAGTCCCAATCCGGTCGTTCGGGTTGGGGAGGCTTCGGTTGGCAGCATCTATCTAAGGCCCCGTCGCATACCAATTCCTGGCAAAGCGGATCGTCGCAACCGGGATAATCGTGCTCCCGACAGCAATCGCTCACTTCCGCGCAGTCGCGTGGTCCGTCATCTGCGTTCAAATCGCCGCTGAGGATGGTCTCGTGGGCGATCCAATCGCGCTCGTCGAGACATTCTTCCCAACCCGCAAACCCACCGTACAAGGCGACCCCCGCAGGAACGAAAAAAAACATCGCTCGGTCGCCGCTGCCGCGGTCGGGTCTGTAGGTCCCCGCGGCGATCCAGAGTTCATCGCCCTCGAGGGCGAGCGCCAACGCGTCGTGGAGGTCGGCGTAGGCGTCGGACCAGCTCGTGCCGTCGTTCTGACCGCCTGCGTTCCGGTCCGCATAGATGATGTGCTGACCAGAGGACACAGCCACAAGGGCTAGGGGTTGCAGTGAAAGGATGAAGGAAGCAGCGAATCGCGTCCGCATAATGCACCCTTCAGGCTCGTGTCCCAATTATAGCCAGCCAATGTGGGGCGGCGAAAAGAAAACCCGCAAATCCGCCGCACGTACCTTGACACGGGAGGGGCGCGGGGAGACATTGGTCCGAGACCCGACCCAAGGTTGGGCGGCCGCGCGTCCGCCCGTTCTCCGCAGCGCGTCCACCCATGGAGACCTGTCATGAAGCCGACTCACTTGTTCGTTGTCATCGCACTTTTGGTCACAGTGGCGTCGGTTCCGGCAGACGGAACACCCTACTACGTCTGATTTGTTTCAATCAAAGTGAGACAAACGGCCTCGTCGAGTAAAGGTGCTCCTC
>CAYQZH010000115.1:0-12479 GCA_964421865.1 uncultured Phycisphaera sp.
CCCGGGGGCGGTTAGACTCTCCTACCGACTGCATCAGCTTTTGGGGAGCAGCCCAACCCCATGTCGTGTTTCAGTCACCGAAGGTTCTTCTGGGTTCCCCGCTGTGCTGAGTTTATGGTTGAACCGGTTCCGCATACGGCTGCTACGGGTTTAGATTTCAGCGTCCGAGGTGATGGCAAGAGGATGAAGATCGTCGATAATCCTGCCCGGTGCTTTTCAAACACAACCCTGTTGAGCGCGCGTTGTTGCGGTTGTCCAAGAGCGCAACGGTCGGCATAAACACGGGGCGGCCGGTATGCGGACGCCGCGCAATCCAGGACGGGGTCTTTTATCCAGGGACCGGGCCAGAATCCGCGGGCGACCACTTGCCTATCGCCGCCAGTAGTGGTGGGAGGGCGCTGCCTTGCCCTGTGATATCGCGGAGAGGGGGAATCGAAAACGTCACCGAATACGTGTGAACACCGCGTCCACGATACGGGACTGCGGTTTTGTCAAGGCTTGCACCAAAGGGGCCGATGTGTTCACTCGTGCCCCCTTGATAGGCAGAAGGTCAGTCCAAAACCGCCTATTGCGGGCGCCAAAACCGTGCGTTCGGTTCGAGAGCCCGGAAATACGGCCGTTTTTCAACAGATGGGAGGAAGCTGCTCGCCGGAGAGCAGATCGAGCCATCGGGCGGGGCCAAAGGGTCCGCGGGCGACGACGCGCGCTGAACCGGTTGCGGTGACGCGGCCGATGACGGCCGCGTCACGGGCCACGGCATTGTTGCGCATGGCCGCGAGAACGCGATCGGCGCATTCGCGCGGGACGAAGGCCACAAGACGACCTTCGTTGGCTACGTAGAGCGGATCCAAACCCAGGATCTCGTAGGCTCCGGCGACGGACGGTTGGACCGGAATCGCCGCCCCGTCGATCTCGAGGTCGACGCCGGCATCCGTGGCGATCTCGTCCAGCGCGGAGGCAAGTCCTCCGCGCGTCAGATCACGAAGACAATGGACATCCGTGCCGGTTGCGAGAACCGTTTGGACGAGCGAAGAGAGCGAGGCACAGTCGCTCTCGATTGCTGTGTCGAATTCCAGCCCTTCGCGGACGGATAGGATGGCGACGCCGTGGCGGCCGACGTCGCCGGAAAGGATGATTGCATCGCCGGGACGCACTCGCGAAGGACGGATCTGCCCGCCCGAGGGAATCGAACTGATCCCCACGGTGTTGATGAACCCCCCGTCGCCCTTGCCCTTGTCGACCACCTTCGTGTCACCGGTGACTAGCGCAACGCCGCAATCGGACGCGGCGTCCGCCATCGAGCGTACGATTTTGGTCAGCGTCTCAAACGGAAGTCCTTCTTCTAGGATGAAGCCGGCGCTGAGGTACGCGGGGTCCGCCCCGGACATGGCCGGGTCGTTGACCGTGCCATACACGGCGAGCTTTCCGATGTCCCCGCCGGGGAAGAAGAGCGGCCGCACGACGTAGCTGTCGGTGGTGAAGGCGATGCGTTGGTCGCCCAAAGTGACCGCGGCGCTGTCGTGGCGCTCGGCTGCCGCCGGACTGCGGAAGGTCGGGAGGAACAACCGCTCAATCAGGTCGCGCATGAGGCGGCCACCGCCGCCGTGAGCCATCTGCACCGTCACGTGACGCCCGAGTGGAGTGGGGCAGCTCAGTGAGAGAGCCTCGGCTTTCATGTCGCGGCTCCCAACTCACGCACGTTGCAGCTTGACGGCGCCGTCGCGAATCGCGCGTAACGATAGTAGGCCGCGCACGCACCTTCCGATGACACCATGGTCGCGCCGAGAGGCGATTCGGGCGTGCATCGCGTGCCGAACGCCGGGCAGTCGTGCGGCGTCCGCCGCCCCTGAAGGATGGACCCGCTGATGCACTCTTCGGGCTCGACCGCAACGACCTTCTCGCCTGCGAACTTCAATTCCGCGGCATGGGCCCGAAATCGAGATCTTAGGCGGTAGCCGCTGGCGGGGATCACGCCGATTCCTCGCCAAGGACGATCGACCGTCTCAAAGACCTCGTCGATCAGGGCACGAGCCGTCGCATTTCCCTCGGGTCGGACCGAGCGGGCGTATGGGTTCTCCACCACGGCTCGACCTTCCTCGAGCTGTCTCACGCAGAGGCGAACGCCCTCCAGGATGTCCAGCGGTTCAAATCCGGTGACAACGATCGGCACGTGAAACTTCGCGGCGAGGCGATGATACTCTTCATAGCCCATCACCGTGCAGACATGCCCGGCGGCAAGAAACCCCTGCACGAGATTTCCGTCACTGGACAGAATGGTCTTGAGCGCGGGCGGCACGGTCACGTGAGAGACGAGCACTGAAAAATTGGTCACGCCTTCCTTGTAGGCCTGCACGACGGCCATCGCGTTCGCGGGCGCGGTGGTTTCGAAACCCACCGCGAAGAACACCCCTTCCCGGTCGGGACGCGCGCGGGCCAGCGCCAGGGCATCCAACGGTGAATACACGATCCGAACATCGCCTCCCGCGGATTTAACCGTGAGCAGGTCCGTGGTCGACCCGGGGACGCGCAGCATGTCGCCAAACGAGCAGAAGGTCACCTCAGGTCGCGACGCGATCGCCAGCGCGCGGTCGATCAATTCGAGCGGGGTGACACAAACCGGGCACCCCGGCCCGTGGATCAACGTGATTCTTTTCGGAAGGGGCTGATCGAGCCCGAAGCGCACGATGGTGTGGGTCTGCCCGCCGCAGACCTCCATGATCCGCTAGTCGCGGGCGGTTCCGGCGTGGATCGCGGCGGCCAGAGCCCGCACTCGCCGCGCTTGGCGGTATTCATCGACGTACTTCATGGTGCCCCCGGTCTCCGAAGCTCCGCGAGTTCGCCGACTTGGTCCAGATACGCCAAAGTCGTGCGCGCCTGCTCCTCATCGATGCGACTGATGGCGAAGCCGACGTGAACAATGACATGGTCGCCGACCTGATCCTCGGAGACGAATGCCAGGCACAGGTCCTTGCTGACGCCGCCGAAGTCGACCTTGCCTGTGCGCAACTGTCCTTCGCACAAGGAGCTGATTCTACCCGGCACGCCCAGACACATTCGAGGTCTCCTGCACACGCGGCGACGTCCGGGCTTGAGCGGACGCCGCCAGAATCTGCCCGAGGGCCAGTCCGCCGTCGTTTGCGGGGACGAGACGACTCTCGAAGACTTGGAAGCCGGCGTCTTCCAAACGCGAGCGAACCAGGTCCTCGAGCAAGGCGTTCTGAAAACACCCACCGCTGAGGACGACTCGCGGAAGCGCCGCTCTCTGGGCGGCTTCGACGGCGAAGGTCCCCAATGCCGCGTGAAAGCTCGCCGCCACCACTCCCACCGGCACGCCGTCCCGGAGGTCCGCCACCATCCGCCGTACCATCGGTTCCCAGTCCGCGACGGCAGGATCCCCGCTCGAAAGCGGCAGAGAGTACTCGCGATCGGGCGTCTGCGGATCGGCCGCATACTCAAGTGCCATCGCGGCCTGCCCCTCATAGCTGCTCCTTGCGCACAGGCCTGCAAGGCACGCGAGGGCGTCGAAGAGCCGCCCCATACTTGTCGTGACTGGGCACATGACCCCGCGACGCAGCGCCGCCGAAAGCACACGCCGTTCCGTCGGCGAAAACCAACGTCCGACGAGTTCCATCGCGGAATCACCCATGATTTCGTAGAGCAGTCCCAGCGCCGCGCGGCGCCGCTCGCGCACCGCCTGTTCGCCGCCAGGGAGACGAAACGGCCGCAGGTGTGCAACGCGGCGGTACTCGTGCGCGTCGCAGAGCAGTACCGCGCCACCCCAGACGGTCCCGTCGGCGCCGAACCCGCTCCCATCCCAGGCCAGGCCCAGCACATGGCCGTCGAGTCGATGTTCCGCCATGACCGAGAGAACGTGGGCATGGTGGTGTTGCACGCGGATCAGCGGAATGCCGGTGGCAGCGGAATATTGAACGGCGTACTGGGTCGACGCGTAGTCAGGGTGGGCGTCACCGGCGACGAGAGCGGGGGTGACGCCGTGGAACGTGAGGAGATCGGTGATCGTCCGCGCGAAGAGGGCCCGGCCCTCGGCGCAATCCAGGTCGCCGACATGTTGACTGAGTACGACCTGCGGCCCGATTCGCAAGGCAACCGTGTTCTTGAGGTGCCCGCCTACCGCCAGGATCGGGGGGCCGTCGCCCCCAAGCTCAAACGCCATCGGAGCGTATCCGCGTGCGCGACGCAGCAGCCGCGGACCGTCGGGTCCGACGCGGACTATGGAGTCGTCGACCTGCCGAACGATCGGACGATGGTGCGTCAAGAACGCTTCCGCGATTCCTGCCAGGTGCTTCTTCGCCTCGTCGATCTCGAGGCACATCGGCCCTTCCGAGATGTTGCCGCTGGCACAGACGATGGGGCGCAGCGGCTCGCGCATCATCAAATGATGGAGCGGCGAGTAGGGCAGCATCACCCCAAGGCGAGGGTTGCCCGGCGCGACCGCCGGAACGATAGCAGGTAGCTTCCCGCTCTCCAATGCGACGCGTCGCTGAAGGAGAACGATGGGGCAGGCCGGCGACGTGAGTACGGCGGCCTCGTCGTCGGAGATCGCACAGTACCGCCGGGCCGCTTCCAGAGACGCGAGCATAAGGGCGAAGGGCTTCTCCTCGCGCCGCTTCCGTGCGCGAAGACGCAGGACCGCTTCATCCTGTGCGGCGTCGACCACGAGTTGGAAGCCGCCCAAGCCCTTGAGCGCGACAATCTGACCGTTGCGAATCCACTCGCAGGCGACGTCCAACGCCGCACCCTTCGTCGCGATCACGTTGCCGCCGGCGTTCAAGAGCGTCAGTTGCGGCCCGCACGTCGGGCAGGCGATGGGCTGAGCACGGAATCGACGGTCCGATGGGTCCTCATACTCCGCGCGACAGGCAGGGCACAACGGAAACGCCCTCATCGAGGTTCTCTCACGGTCATAAGGCGACCCTTCGACGATGGAGTACCGTGGTCCGCAGTGGGTGCAGTTGGTGAAGGGGTATGGGTACCGGCGCTCGCCGGGGGTGGTCACTTCTTTCAGGCACTCGGAACAGACTGCGAGGTCGGGAGGAATGGTCGGCTTCGACGCGGAATCGGACTCGCTGTCCAAGATTCGGAAGGGGTTCTCCGGTCAAACGGCAAGCTCTTCCGTTTCCAACCGATCGATTGTCGCATGTGGAGGGTGTCGGCGGAGGATCGTGTCTACGAACCTCGCCCACTCCGCATCGTGCCCCTGCACCTCGATACGCACGCCCTGCGCGGTGTCGCGGACGGACCCACTCAGGTCCCGCGACCGCGCCGCGCGATGGACGAACGGTCGGAACCCGACGCCCTGAACGACTCCATGCACCACCAAACCGAGGCGGCGTTGAGTTTGTGAATCACCGGACATCGATGCCCTCGATCCAGACGCCTTCTTCACCCGTGAGCCGGCCGTCCGTGCTGTTGCAATGCGGGCAGATCCGCGCATGGTGTTCGGGAACGTACGTTGTCCCGCAGGCATCGCACCGAACGCGCACGAGCGAGAGATCCAGCTCTAACGTGGCGCCTTCCGCGATCGTCCCCAGCGCATGGGCGGCGAAATGGAAGGCGAGGCTCTCGTTGGATAGTCTTTCGGACTCAGCCACCCGCCCACGGACCGCGACGACACGTGACGCTCATTCCGCGGTCGCTCGGTCGAGCACCACGGCGAGAACGCGCTGGCCGATGGCCGATTCGTGCACGGCTACGTCTCCAGCAGTTGGAGGACCCTTGCCACGGCGCGAGGGACGGCCTCGGCGACTGCCAGTGACAGCTCGTCCCCTTGGACGTTTTGCGGATCAATCACCACGGCAAGAAGATGAACTTTTTCGCAGAAACCGTGGGGAGAAACACTCCGCCCCAGAGCGAGGGCCTGTCCGATCCCCAGTCCGTGGCTCGACAACGGCGCGACATCGCCGCTTGCGATTTCTTCTGGCGTTGTTTGAAGCAAGGATCCCGGTTCGGGGCGAGCGGCGACGCCCTCCAACAACCAGGAAAGGCGGTCCGGTGCCCGACAGTCCAAGACGTCCACGTCCGTGGGTACGCCGATCTCGCGGAGGCGTCGAGATACCTCGAAACCCACGCCATCATCTCCACCCCCCAAGGAACCCAGGCCGATGACTCGCCGAGTCATGCTTCGTCCTCCCGCTCGATGTTGAGGCGAAGGAAATGCGTCGAGCACGAAATGCACGGGGCAGAGTTTCTCACCGCGTGCTCCGCGAGGAGAGCGGCCTGGTCCAGCGACAGTTTGGCGAGGCGCGACGCGAGTTGACGCAGGTCACTCTCCATGGACTTTTGATTCTGCGCGGTGGGCGGCACGATCTTGGCGTCCTGAATGATCCCCTCGGCGTCCAACCGGTAGCGGTGGAAGAAAATGCCACGCGGTGCCTCGGTGCAGCCGAAGCCCGTTGCGGCCTTCGTCGGGACGTCCACCTTGGGGCGCGCGGGCGGCTCGTACCCGTTGAGGATCTCGACCGCCTGTTCGAAAGCGTGAATGGTTTCGAGTGCCCGCGCCAGCAAGCTCTTAAAGGGGTTCATGCACGGAACCGTGAAGCCGATCGACGTGGCGACCTGCCGGGCGCCGGCGGAAAGCCGGTCAAAGTTCAGATTGACCCGGGCCAACGGGCCGCACTGGTACTCGCCGCCCTCCTTGCGCGTCGAGTGCAGCGCCGTGGAGCGGGCCACATGCTCTTCCGTGAAGTGGTCGTCGTAGTCCTGCACGGCGATGTCGAGCCCCTTGTTGGAGACCAACCGCCCTTCGGTGAGCGGGTATTCGTCCGGGTGCCGCAAAGCGACGAACTCATAATCGCGTTCGAAATCCGGGAAATCAAACCCGGCCATCCAGGCAACACTTTCCATCGCCGCATCCCGTCCCCACTTCAGCTCCTCGGTGAGTTGGTGGAGCTCGGAGCGCGCGGGCACGCGGTAGAAACCGCCGATGCGAACATTTATCGGGTGAATCTCCCGACCGCCGAGCATCGCCACGACGGCGTTGCCGGCCTTCTTCATCCGCAGGGCGCGCTTCACGATCTCCGGATGATCTTTGGCCGTCGCCAGGGCGTCGTCATAGCCCAGAAAATCCGGCGCATGCAGCAGAAACATGTGCAGAACGTGCGATTCGAGCCATTCCCCGCAATACAGCAAACGGCGCAACGTCCGGAGAGGACCGTCGACCGTGATGCCGAGGCCGCTCTCGATCGCGTGGCAGGCACTTCTCTGGTAGGCGACCGGACAAATCCCGCAGATGCGCGCCGTGATGTCCGGCGCTTCCGTCTGCGACCGCCCGCGCAGGAAAGCCTCAAAAAAACGCGGCGGCTCGAAGAGACGAAGCTCGACTTTCGTAGCGCGGTCGCCCTCGAGCTTGATGGTCAGCGCGCCTTCTCCCTCGACCCGAGCGAGGTAGTCGACTTTGATCGTACGCGTGGTCTCTGCCGGCATCGGTCACCTCCGCGCCGCAAGCGCAGCCGCGCCGGCGGCGAACGGAAACGCCGCGACATTGAAGGTCTGAGGCACTCGGACGACTTCCGCGGAAGCAGCGCCGGCGCTGAGCCAGGCGTCGCTGAGGGAACGAACGTTCGGCGACTCACTCGGCCCGAAACAGCCATAGCAACCCCGCTGATACGACGGACAAATCGCCCCACACCCCGCATGAGTGATCGGGCCCAGGCACGGCACACCCTGGGAAACCATGAGGCACACCGTGCCGCAAAGTTTGCACTCCATACAGACGCTGTGAGCGGAGATGTTCGGCGACCGCCCGTGGAGAAAGGCGTTCAGGACTTCCAGAAGCTGTCGCTTGTTGACCGGACATCCGCGCAGCTCGAAGTCCACCGGAACGTGATCCGCGATCGGCGAGGACTTACCCAGCGTCTCGATGTAACTGGGCGTCGCGTACACCAGAGACACGAACCGATTGACGTCCTTGAAGTTGCGAAGCGCCTGGATGCCTCCGGCGGGGGCGCACGCGCCGATTGTAATCAGAACTTTCGAGGCCCTTCGCACGCCGTGGATCCGCTCCGCGTCGTGCGGCGTGGTGATGGAGCCTTCGACCCAAGAGATGTCGTAGGGACCCTTGACGACGGCCCGCGAGACCTCGGCGAAATTGGCGATCTCCATCGCTTCGCCGATCGCGAGCAGTTCGTCCTCGCAGTCCCACAAACTCAGCTGGCACCCGTCGCGCGAGGCGAACTTCCAAACCGCCAGCTTGCGCTTCCGCGCCATGCTACACCTCTCGAATGCGGAAAAACGGCTCAATGCGCGCCAGCGGAAACACAGGCCCGTCCTTGCACACGAACGTCTGACCAAACTGGCAGTGACCGCAATACCCCACCGCGCATTTCATGTTCCGCTCCAAGGATATATAGGTGTTCTCCGCGACCACGCCGCGCTTTCGCAACTCTGTCACGCAGAAACGCATCATCCCTTCCGGACCGCAGATCATCGCCACGGTCTCTCCCCCCTCGAATTCCGCCCCGGGGATCAGCATCGTCACCACCCCGACATGACTTCGCCAATCGGCCCCGGCGCTATCCACCGTGATGAGGATCTGTAGGTCGAATCGAGAACGCCACTCCCTAAGCTCCGCGGGATACAGCAGATCTTCCGGGGTGCGCGCACCGACCAGAAGACTCACTTTCCCATACCGCGCACGTTGCGCGACTAGTTGCCGCACCGCTGGACGAAGAGGCGCCAGACCGATGCCCACCGCGATGAGTACCAAATCCTGGCCGATCGCAGCCTCCAGGGGCCATCCCTTGCCGAACGGACCGCGCACCCCCAGCGACTGACCCCGCTTCAGGCCGCAGATGGCCTTGGTCACCGCGCCAGCCGAACGGACGGTGTGCACCAGGGGACCCGGCTCATGCGAACTCCCACTGATCGAAATCGGGGCCTCCCCGATCCCAAACACGTAAAGCATGTTGAACTGGCCGGCGCAGAAAGACAGCGGCGATCCCTCGCCGGACTCCAGTTCCAGCGTCACGGTATCATGGAGCTCCCGCCGATGGCGGGTCACCCGAAACAACCGCGGCGTCAGGACCGACTCACTTTGTGTGCACAGCGGGTCCATAAATGTCCAAAAGCTGCAGGCGCGTTGCCTCAAGCCGTTGTGAAATCACCTGCCCCAGTCGTTTCATCAGCTCATAGCCCATCGCCGTGTCCTCATCGCATTTCTTCCGCAGGCATGCCCCGTCGAAGGACGTGGCCCGCACCATCTCGATCGCCCGCGCGCTGAACTGGCAGACGTAAGGCGGAAACAACCACGACCATCCGACCAGGTCCCCCGCCCCAACCGTCTGGACAGTCACCTGTCCTCGCTGCGGAACATAGATTTCGAGCGCCACCATGCCGTGCCGAACGGCGTAAAACCGATCGGCTTCGTCGCCTTCGTGGAACAGATATTCACCGGCGTTGACGCGGACGTTCGATCCGCATCCGGCGGCGATCTTTAGGACACTCGGGTCAAGCCCCTTGAAAAAGGGGTGCTCGGCGATGATGGCATCAATCGTTTCCAGGCCTGCTCTCGCTTTCCCGGATTGCCCGCACCTCTGCGGTTATGTCGATGCCCACCGGGCACCAGGTAATGCACCGACCATACCTGACGCAACCCGATGTGCCGGACTGCTCCTGCCACGTCGCCAGCTTGTGCGTCATCCATTGGCGATATCGCGCCTTCGGCGAAGGCCGCGTGTTCCCCCCGTGAAGGTAAGAATGTTCCAGGTTGAAACACGAATCCCACCGCCGCCGGCGTTCGCTGTGATCGCCGGACAGATCCGTGGTGTCCTCCAACCTTCCGCAGAGGCACGTCGGACACACAAGCGTGCAGTTCGCACACGTCAAACAGCGCCTCGCTACAACGTCCCACTGCGGATGTTCGTAGTTGCGATACAGAAGGTCCTTCACGTCGGAGACCTCCATCGTCCGACCCATCTGAGAAAGCGCACACTTAGTGCCCGCCTCCGCTTTCTCTAGATCGGACGCGGTGGCACCTTGATGCGGGACGAGCTCCATGATCTCGGCACCCCGCGCGGCGCCAATCTCAGCGACGAAATAGTGACGGTGTCTCTCGATAATCTCGGTCAAAGCGAGATCAAAATTCCCGGTCGCACGGGGGCCTGTTCCCATTGAGGCGCAGAAGCACGTCTTCCCCGCGAGTCCGCATTGCACGGCAACAATCAACGCCTTCTCACGCCGCGCCCGGTACCTGGGATCCACCGGCATGAACACCTTGTCCTGGATGCTGATAGCGTGCAGATCGCACGACCTCACACCGAAAAACGCTAGCGGAGCGTTGTCCCACGGCGTTTCCACAAACCGAAAACCGTTTCCCTCCCGAACAGCCTTCCAAATCATCTCCTGCGGCAGAAACAAGAACTGCTTCGAGGAATGCGGTCCATTGATGAATCCAAAGACCGCCCGGTCGGACCGCTTGCAAAGGCGATACTGGCCTGCTTCCTGTTCGTCCGTCCAACCGATCGGCAAATCTTCAACGCGGGAAATGTCATCATAGATGATGGCCTCATCGCGCACAGTCGGACCAAGAATACGGAATCCCCTGACCCGAATCGCGTCCAGCAGGGTTTGCAAGCGATCTCTTTCCAGAATTACTTTGGAATTCGGTGAGACCATGCCAGCTTCCTAAACCAACAACCGCCACCGGGCTAAAACCGCAGGTACGCGTATCCCTGTTGTTGGAGATCAATCAGGCGGGGAGTCGCGCCGGGAATCACGTGAACCCCGGGCAGCACGTCTTCCTTGGTCCAGCCCTGCTCCTCCATCGCCTTCGCACAGAGCTCGACGCTGACACCCAGGGACTGTAACTCCCGCACCAGCGGCGCGTTGGGGTTGTTAAGCGATCCTCTTGGCGTTCGGGCGTAGGCCGCATCACGCAAAAGCCAGTAGGCGGCCTTGCCGTGAAACACAGCGCTGATATGAACTTCCCGGGAGGGGATGCCCAAGCGCTCGTAGTCGGCGAGCAACCCCTTGAGGTCGAGCAGCCCCCGCCCCTACCCATCTTTCCACTCGTCGCTGTCAATAGGGCAAACGGCCCAAATATCGCTGTTGACCGTGAGCGGTCGGGAATCCGAAGATGGTGTTAGCCATCCCCAAGACTGGAAGATCCTTGCTCCTTCCACGGACGTCAGGAAATCGACGAACTGGCGGGCGACCGGCTTGCCTTTGCCGCGCTCCGTTAGCGCAATACTGCACTGACGGTAGACACGATGTTCGCGGCCGACCGGAATGAGTTTGGCCCGGTCTCGAATTGGCATGTACCAGATATTCCACGTGATCCATGCATCGATATCCGTACGTTCCTTCCATGCCTTCATAGCATCGTCGCTCGTCGGCGCGAGGTACACGATGTTGGCGCGCAGCTTGCGGAGAGTCGTGACATCTCCGAGCTTCCCGGCCATGTCCTCCCACAGACCCGTTTGTCCAGGACCTTCGACCACCATGACCCGAACCTCGGGCTTGAGGACGTCGGGGAAATCGGTAATCCCTTTGGGGTGATTAGGTCGAACCAGGATCACAGAAGGCCGGATGTAAAGGCCAGTCACCGTGTCAGGGTCGAGGTGAAGTGCCTCGGTTCGCAAAAACGCCGACATCATGAATTCCGCGCTGCTGTAAATCAGGTCCGCATCCTGGACGGTTTGTTCCATCCACAGTTCCGTAGGCCCCGACCGCACCTCAACCGGAACGCCGAAAAGACCCGTAAACGCGATTGCCGATTCGTTGATCGCCGGCGAAGGCCCCGACGGGCCGTACAAGATCACGGGTTCAATCTTCGTTGGCTCTGACGCAATCCCGCCAGGCCCGCAGATTAACCACACCCCAACGGACAAGTATAGGAAATAGAGATCGTGCGCAATCATGTGGACTGTAGCCGTTTTTGAGCCATGAGCGGAGGATCTTCACCAAGAGCCATGCCGACCTTCCAATGGTGTAGGGGTTACCACACCCGCGGAGGAGGTCGGCATGGATGCCACCTTGGTAACGGGCTGGGAGGCCCTTGGTCAACGGTTGGGGGCGGCGTTGACCCGCCCGACGTTCCTCACCTTCCTGCACATCGCCACCGGCTGGGTGTTGTGCCGTTCCAAACCCACGGTGACGAATCGGGTCTGCACCATCGGCTCGTCGCTGCTGGGGCATGTGGCCAAGCACTGGTGTTCCTTTCCGGGAAAGCGGCAACATTTTTTCCGTAACAAGAGCAGCAATTGCAGAGCAATATTTCCGCACTTCGAGTCTGAAGGTCTGCGGCTCGGGACCCTGTCGCCCATCGCTCAACCGTAGGAGCGAAGCGATTGGGCGATGGGCGATAGGGTGAGCCGTAGACCGGTCTGCGGACGGGTTCCCAGAGCTCGGAGCGGAGGTACGGTCTTTGTTAGGGTATCCTGTGCTGCTACTGCTACGGAAAAATACACCAGGACGACTTCGTTGAGCGTGTAGGGCGCCCCGTAGCGTCGCGCCAGACGGCG
>CAYQZH010000116.1:0-516 GCA_964421865.1 uncultured Phycisphaera sp.
GTGCCTCCAATCGTGGAATGCAACGCTGCCTCGGTAAGCGGCTGCCCAGGGAAGGCTCCGCTGAGCTTGGCTGCGGCTTGGTCGAGAAGCTCCTTCGCCGTTAATTCGTGTCCGCGTGCAACTGAGGGATCGATCGCTCGAAACGAATCGTTGAAAAAGCGGTTCATGGCCTCAGCCTCGGCCCGCCGAGAGTCGGCGGTGCGTTGCAAAGCTGAAGCGTATTCTTGACCCTGTATGGCCTCTTGGCGAGCCGCTTCCGCCTTTGAGTATTGGCGTAAGGTGCTCACAAGACCAGCGAGCAGGGCGGCGATAATGCCGCAACCGGCGATCACCGGGACCCGATTCCGCCGGACGAACTTCCGCAGGCGGTACAAGCGGTCTGGCGGGCCCGCCTGCACCGGCTCATTGTTGAGATGGCGGATAATATCGTCGGCAAGAGCAGAAGCCGTGGTGTAGCGGCGTGTGCGGTCCTTTTCCATGGCCTTCATGGTGATCCAGTCCAGGTCGCCGCGAACT
>CAYQZH010000116.1:526-760 GCA_964421865.1 uncultured Phycisphaera sp.
TGGGCAATCGCGGTCGACGCGTTACCGAGACTACTCAGCTTGGTGCTGGGTCTGAAGGGATCGACCTCGCGGATGACACGCTGGATTTCGGCGAACCCGAGTTGCAGTAGTGTTTTTGTATCGAACGGCATCGCCCCGACGAGCAGTTCGTAGAGCAGAACGCCTAGCGAATAGATGTCCGTGCGCGTGTCGATGTCCAAGGCGGTCATCTCGGCCTGCTCGGGACTCATGTAA
>CAYQZH010000116.1:770-12430 GCA_964421865.1 uncultured Phycisphaera sp.
TGAGTTGTCCCTGCTCGGTAAAAAGCGTCCGCTCGGTCAGCCGATGTTGCGTGGCCTTGGCCACACCGAAGTCGATGACCTTGACGAAGACGCCGCCTAGCCCTCCCTTGTCTTGGGGAACAGCGGCGGGGCTGCCCGGCGAAAGCGCCGAAGGGTCCACCGTGACCAACACATTCGACGGTTTGATATCACGATGGATGATTCCCTTTTGGTGGGCGTGTTGCACGGCATGGCAAACCTGCATGAAGAGCTTTAATCGCTCCTCGGTCGTAAGTCGGTGCTTGTCGCAATACTCGGTGATGGGGATCCCCGCGACGAACTCCATCACAAAGAAGGGTCGCCCTGTTTCGGTGGCCCCGGCGTCGAAGACCTTGGCCACGTTGGGGTGATTCATCAGGGCCAGCGCCTCGCGCTCCGTCTCGAAGCGGGCGATTACCTGTTTGGTGTCCATGCCCAACTTGATGATCTTGAGCGCCACGCGTCGGTGGATCGGTTTGGTCTGCTCCGCAAGGTAGACGATCCCCATGCCGCCCTCGCCGAGCACATCAAGAAGTTTGTACGGGCCGATCTCACGCGGGGCCGGCATCGCGGCCGCGGCCTGCGCGGGTGGTCCGCCGCCGCCAGGGGTAATGTCGGACCCGTGTCGGATGGACAGCGTTTCCTTCGACGGTTCGTCGCTGCTCATGATCGGCCCTGCCTTCAGACGCCCCCGAAAGGACGCGAATGCGTAAGCCCCAACGCCCGTGAGCGTTGGGGCGAGGGTTGGTTTGAGGGTTATAAGCCAAGGGTGTTTTGGCTTCAATTGCCGAGGCGACCCCACGTCTTGATCGCTCGCGTCGCCTCCCTGGAGCGAGCGCCTGTCAAGTTGTTAGGATGGGAGACGGTGCGCGCACCGCGAGAAAAGTGGAGAATGCGAGAAATACGCGGATTACCAAACGAAGCCAGTTAAAAATCGCTAAGTCTTTGTGTTATTTATGGTTATGAAAAATGCCGCCGCGGAAACGAAGCCAAATCAAAGCCAAACGAAGCCACCCGCATTCCCCGCGCGTCGCCCGGAGGACGACCGAACTTGACGAGAGCATGATGCGTCTGGCGTTGGCCCTTGCGAAAAAAGGCGCGGGCCGCGTCGAGCCTAACCCCATGGTGGGCTGCGTCATTGTCCGCGATCCGCCTGCGGCGGACATCATCGGCAAAGGCTATCATCGTCGCTTCGGCGGCCCACACGCCGAGATCGTGGCCCTTAGGTCCTGCACGCGGAGCCCCCGCGGCGCGACGGTGTACGTGTCGCTCGAACCTTGCTGCCACCACGGCAAGACGCCGCCCTGCACGGATGCGTTGATCCGAGGGGGCGTGGCCCGCGTCGTGACGCCCCTTCGCGACCCGAATCCGATGGTGAACGGCGCGGGGATACGAGGCCTCCGTGCGGCCGGGATCGTGGTTCACACGGGAGTGCTGGCCGATGAGGCCGCGGAAGTTCTCGCCCCGTTTCTGACCCGCGTTCGACTTCACCGTCCGTATGTCATCGCCAAATGGGCCCAAAGCCTCGACGGACGGCTCGTGTCGCCGCCCGGACACGCGCGGTGGATATCGTGTGCGGCCTCGCGGCGCCGCGTGCATCGCTTGCGGGCCCGCGTCGACGCGGTCCTCGTCGGCGCGGGGACCGTGCTCGCCGATGATCCGCTGTTGACGGCGCGCGGGGTTCCTTTGCCGCGGCGGGCGATCCGCGTGGTGCTCGACGCCCGACTGCGCATTCCCGTGAGTGCCAAAGTTGTGGCAACGGCGAAAGCGACACCGACGCTCCTATTCACGACAGCTCGTGCCGCAAGGACGGTGAAGGCCCGGACGCTGATTCGCAAGGGTGTCGAGCTTGTCGTGTGTAAGGCGCGACGGGGACGATTGGCTCTCGGCGATTGTCTGAGGCGCCTGGCCGAGCGCGACGTGACCAACCTTCTTGTTGAGGGCGGCCCGACGGTCTTGAGTGCAATGCTGAACGCCCAACTCGTTGATGAAGTCTGGATGTTCGTCGCACCCAGACTGATCGGCGGCGAATGTCAGCACCGTTCTCTGGCCGCGCTCGTTGCTTCGGCGAATCCAAAGTCCGCGACCGTCGAACGTTCGGGCGACGATCTCCTCTTCCGCCTGCGGTTGACCGACGCGCCACTCAACGACCCACGACCGTAGATGCTCCGGTGTACGCGGGGGTGTCAGACGCCGCATCCACATAGGTCGTCGCTTGGACGAGTTCCGTTTGCTCGCGGGTGAACTCCAGCGGGCGGCTCGTGAGAAGAAACGGACGGTGTTGGGAGACGCTGATGAGCAAAGCGGCGGCCACGAAGTTGCACAGCAGGCTGCTGCCGCCGTAGGAAACGAACGGCAGGGTCATGCCCGTCACGGGCAGAAGCCCCATGGTCATGCCGATGTTGACGATCGCTTGCGAGGTGATGAGGGTCACCAGCCCCACGGCCAGCAGACGCGCGAACGGCTCCGCCGTAACGGAGGCGATCCGCACCCCGGCCACGGCGATGACGGCGAAGCACGCCAGCATCGCCGCGCACCCGATCAGCCCCCATTGATGGGCGACGATGGCGAAGATGAAGTCATTGTGTCGATCGGGGAGGATGGTGTTCTCGACGTAGACGCCGCGGCTCCAACCGTTCCCCGAAACCCCGCCGCTGCCGATGGCGTTCTTGGAATGGACGAGCTGATAGCCCGAGCTTGCCGCCCATTCCAACGCTTGGCGCTTGGTGGCGAGTCCCGCGTAGGCCTCGGGATCCTGGACCACCGCCCTGCGAAGCTCGTCGGACTGCAACAGAACTGCGGTTACGCGAAGCCGTTGGTAACTCTCCATGTGCACCCACGCCACCGGCGCGGCGATCAGCCCCATCAGAACGAACACCGCAAGATAACGTTTCTTCGCGCCGGCCAGGAACAGCATCGTGAACAGAACCGGAACGAGCAGCATGGCGGTGCCCAGGTCCGGTTCGAGAAGGATCAGGGCGATCGGCGCCGCCGAGACAAGGACCGGCAGGAGCGCGCCGCCGAACCCGCCGACGTTCTTGCGAAATCGCAAGTACCATGCCAACGCGAGCACATAGGCGATTTTCATATACTCGGAAGGTTGAAGCAGCACGCCGGGAAGCTGGATCCAGCGGTAAGCGCCGTTGCGCGGCGTGGTGAACCCGCCGAGACCGGAATGCAGAACCTTGGCGACGACGAGCGGGATCAACCCGACTAGGCTCAGGAGAAAGACCGCGAAGGCATACCGCCCGAGATGCTGATACCCGATCTTGAGCACGACGCCCGCCAGAACGAGACCGATGAACACGCGGACGGCCTGTTTCGCGGCGTTGAACGGGCCGTCGTTGCCGCTCGCGTAGTGCGTGTCGGTCACATAGATGCACGCGATCCCCGCCGCGGTCAGGACCGCAATCGCCGCCGCGATCGCCCAGCCGGGGTTGGTCAAGTCAAAGGCAGCTCGTCTCACAAGTGCACGTGCCGATCAATGGACCTCGTTGAGCGTCCGGGCATCGAGTTCGGGTCCGAGTGCGTCCAACAGTTCGGCGGCGACCTGGGTCGCCAGAGGCCCGGAGGTCTGTCCGCCGCTTCCTCCGAACTCCACCAAGACCGCGAACGCGACCGGCGCCTCGCGCGACCAGTCGGGCTGGTGATGCCCGTCGAGCGGCTGAAGAAAGCCGCCGAACCACGCGTGCGAGTGGTGCTCCCCGTCCGGGGGCGGATGCGTCGGCCAACGGCTCGCCACTTCGACACGGGCGGGATCGAAGGTCCACGAAGGATGCTCATGGCGGAAACGCTCCATCGCCGGCTCCTTGGCCGCCTCACGAACCACGACCACGCCCGCGACGCCGAATTCGTCGACAAACGGAACACGGTAGGACGTGGGCCAAGGATGCGCCGTCGCGCTGCCGGTCTTGCCGCAGAGCGCATAGCGATCATGCTGAAAATGAGCGTATTTGTAGGCCGTCCCCTGCGGGTCGTTCACCACGCCGTAGACTCCCCGCCGGATCGCCGCCAAGTGTTCCGGGGTCGCGGGCAACTTCCATTCCGGCGTGGGCGTCGTCGTCTGAATCAACGTCACCGGGCGGTACCGTCCGCTGGCGTAGGTGGCCATCAGGTTCGCGACCTGCACCGGCGTCATCGCCAGTTCACCCTGTCCGATGGCGAACAACCGGGCCGTCCCCGGCGTGACCGACATGTGCTTGTTGGCCATGAGCCAACCGGGCGTGGGGTTGATCCCGCGCTCATCCTCACGCAGCCCGATCCCCGACCCACGGCCCATACCGGCCATGTCGAACGCGTTGCAGAGCCGGTCGACGCCGAGCCGCTCGCCCACCCGGTACATGAAGACGTTGCAGCTTCCGGTCAGCGCCTCGACTACGTCGATCGAGCCGTGCGCCTTTCGCAGGCTGGTGCCTTTCACTTCCCAGCAGCGCCACCGGTCGCGGTGCTCCTCGGACAAATACCCCGTGCATACCTCGTGGGTGTCCAGCGTGATCCGCCCGTTCATCAGCCCCGCGAGGCACACCAACGGTTTGATGGTCGAGCCGGGCGGATAGCGACACGTCACGGCCCGGAACAACAACGGCATTTGGTCCGTGTCGTCGCGGAGATCAGGGTAGAGTTCCTCGAAGTGATTCGGATCGTACGAGGGGTACGAAACGAGCGCCAGAACATTGCGCGTGCGCACGTCGAGCACCACGATCGCGCCGCCGGATGAATTGGGATGCTGATGGACGGCGTTCCCGAGGAGGCGGTAAAGACGCTTCTGCAAGGGTCCGTGGAGGGTCAAGGTCAAGTCCCGGCCATTCTCGGCCTCGATGTCTTCGATCACCGAGTTGTCCCGATCCACGGTGATCTGTCCGCGCCGCCCCCGCAGCGTGCGTTCCGCGGCGTACTCCACGCCGCTGGTTCCGATCCGCTCGTCCGCCCGGTAGCTTGCGAACGGGTCTTCCGCGTCGGGGTCCGCCTCGACCACCTTGGCATCGACCCGGCCCAGGCGCCCGAGCACGTGGGCGAAGGGTTCGGCATCGACGGCGAACCTACGCGATGACGAGGCCTCGACATGGACCCACGGATAGCGGGCGAACATCTCACGGGCGATGATCTGTTGGTCGGCGTCGAGGCCGGTCAGGATCGCGTGCGGCTGCCCCTCCTCCGCCACCGGAGCATCAAAGCCACGACGCGCGGCGACTCCCGCACGGATGCCCGCGATGTGGTCGTAGATGTCACGGGCGCGGGCGCGAAGCGAGAAGACCGACAGCGGCGCGTTCGAGGATGTCGTGAGCGCGGCCAGTTCCTCCCACATGGCCGCGATCTCTTGGCGAAAGGCGTCTTGAACCTGCTCGTCAGGAACCGCGATCGAATAGCGTCCCCGGCGTTTCCATCGCTTGATCTCACGTAGGATCACGGAGGGGGCGTCCTCGCTGTCCGCGGCGATCACGCCGTAGTCGATGGTGAGGTCCCAGCATGGCTCGTCGCTCACCAGGACTTCGCCGTTGCGATCGTGAATACTGCCGCGCACGAACGGGAGTTGGGTAGGCGTAAGAACGAGGCAGCGCTCGGCGCGCTGGCGGTAGTAGTCGGCGTTGACGATCTGCAACTGTCCCAACCGCGCCAGCAGAATCAAGGCGGCCACGCCGAGCACGCCGAGCAAGATTCGCAATCGGTTCTCAAACATGAGCGCGGTCCAAGGCCGACGAACCCGCGTAGCCGGGACGCGGACGGGTGATTCCCAATGATCGAGACATCGGCAACAACGCGCGGAATGTCGGAGGCGCCAAGGCGGTCGTGTAGATGGATGCAAGGACAGCGCCAACGACCCAGTCCGTGAACCACGGGACCGTTGCTCCGTATAGCCCGTGGTAATAAACCATCCACGCCGTCCGAACCAGTAGACCGGCCGCGAAAGTGACGACCGCCTGCGTGACCAAACGGTATCGGAATAAATACTCGCGGACGGACGTGACGCTCATGGCCGTCAGTCCGTAGGACAAGGCGATGAGGCCGAAACGTTCGATGGTCATCAGGTCGGCGCAAGCCCCGAGAATCCACGCCGCAGCGATGGCATCGTTCGGCGGCGCATACAGGGACAGAAAGAGGACCACGATCAACAAGAAGTCCGGTCGAGCGGCGAACAGTTCGAGGCGCGGGGCCGCCGCCGCTTGCAACGTCAGCGCCATGACGGCCAGGACGGCGAATGTCAGCCAGCGCATCGTGGACCCTCTCTCCTAGTGTCCCATCGCACCTGATTCTGCGAGTAGGTGTGGCCCAGCCAGCCCCCGGCTGGGCCATAGGGCACAGCGGAGGGCCGCTGTGCCACAAAACACCGAACCCGAGAATTGGCTGCGACAGAGCACTAGGTCTCCGCGCTCCCGCCCGGACCCTCCCTCCTCGGTCGGCCCGTCCGAGGGTCGCGTGGAGCGTCTGACCCTACCGCTCCCGCCGGCCACGCCCTCCCGCAAAGGGAAGTCCCTTCGTCCGCTCCGCGTCGAGGACGTCGAGAATCGCCCTCGCCGCCGACACCTGCACCCGCGGGTCGTCGGACTTCTCCATGACCTCCGTCAGCGCCGGCAGCGCATCCGCGCGTCCGATGGCTCCCAATGCCGCGGCGGCCAGTTGTTGTGTCCGCAGTGCCTGTCCTTCCACGGGGTCCTGGGGATCATCGCGCCGAGGCGGGCCCTGCCGCAAGGCCCGCATCGCAACCTCGAACCCCGGATCCTCCCGGACGCTCCCTCCTCGGTCGCGTCGTCTGACCCCCGGTCGGCTCGTCCGACCATCCGAATGCAGCAACCCCAGCCCGCGCGCCGCCGCCAGTCGCGTCTCCAGGTGCGTCGCCGTCGCGAGCTTATAGTGGAACGTCTCCGCATAAGCCGGGTCGCCGGTGGCGGTGAGAGCGTTGATGGCGAACACCTCGTCCGATCCGACCCCGGCACCGGTCATGAAGGTCAATTCCTGCCGCGCCTCGGGGTTGCCCAGACGCGCCATTGCCTCCAGGGCATGGTCGCGCACTCCCCCATCGGCGTCCTTCATCCCCTTGGCGAGAATCTTGACCGCGCCCCGTTCACCGAGTAGGCCCAACACCAGAGCCGCGTTTCGTCGCACCGTCGCGTCGGGGTCATTGAGGAGATAACCCGCCAGGTCGCCGGTGCGCTGCGTATGCCCAAGGCGATGTCGGGCGAATAGGGCCGCGACGCGGACGGCGGCGTCGGCATCCTTCAAACCCTTGGCCACCCCCGCCTCGGCCCCGGCATCCCGGACTTCTCCGACCGCGACGCAAGCCGCGAACCGCACGGCCGGGTGGTCATCCAACAGCGCCGAGCGAATCCAGGGCAACCCTTCCGCGCCGGCGCTTCCTTTCAGAGCCTCGACCGCCTCAACCCGGACGACGGGGTTGTATCGGTACGCGACGGCCGCCTTCAGACACTCCATCGCCCGGCGACGCAGGTCGACCCCGTTGTTCGTCGCGCGGTCAACTCTCGGCTGTGCGCACCCGGCGAGGACAATCGCCACCGCCGCTCCGCGTGAAAAGCGGTGTCCGCAGCCTCCTCCGGTCATTCGGCAATCGACATTCGACAATCGACAATCCCCAACGAGGTCCCGGCTCATTCCGCGGCGAGCGCCCGCGCCCGCGCGATCCAATAGTCAATGTAGGCCAGGAGCCACACCAGCGCACAGCCCCAAGCAAACCAATCGCCATAACGGGAATAGAGGGAATACCGCGAATCCACGCTGATCCGCGCCGTCGCGTAGCCGGATTCGCCGGGCCAACGATGCGACGGGTCGGCTTGCACGCGATCGTGAACGCGGCCCGACGGATCGATGAAGGCGGAGACGCCGGTCGTAACGGCCCGGGCGATGCCCACTCGATTCTCCACCGCCCGGAAAACGCAGATCGCCAAGTGTTGCGGCTGCTGCGTTCCGTGACCGTACCACCCGTCGTTGCTGATGTTGAGCAGAAAGTCCACCCGTTTCTTGTTCGATCCGCCGGAGACGAACTCCCGGCTGACGTAGGGCATCACGTCCTCGTAGCAGATCGGAACGCCGAATCGGTAGGATCGACCCGGCTGCGACGCCGCGGTCATGGTGAAACTTCGGAACGCGTCGCCGGGAAACAGCGAGTACTCGAAGTCGTTGTCGCCGCCGCTGAAAGGCATGAGCCGGTTCAGCCAAAAATACGCGGACCTTAGGCGGCCGAATCGGAAGGGAACGACCTCTCCGAAATACACCAAATGAATCTTGTCATAGCGCCCCGGCTCCGATCCGTCCGGGCGGAACACCGTCGCCGAGTTGTATCGACGCTCTTGGGTGAGTAGGTCGTATGGCGTCTGGACCAACGATGCACTCCCGGTCACGAGATAGGCGTTGTTCCGCGTGGCGTAGCGCTGGAAACGAGCGAAGCTCTCCCGCGATATTTGAAAAAAATCCCGCGCTTCGGGATTGAGGTACATGATCCACGGAGTCTCAGGCAGGAGGAACAGGTCCGCTTGCTCCTTGGCCGCCGCCTCGATCATCGAAAAGTAGGTCCGCATTTTCTCGCGATCCGTGGCGTCGTTCCCGTCCACGGTGACCAGGTAGTCCCCCTGAATCACGGCGACCTTCGGACCCTCCGTCGTCGTCCCGCGATGCAATTGAACCTGACCATAGATCACCGTCGCGGCAACCCATACGACCGCGAACACCACGCTGAATCGAGCGGGCCGTGCAGGCGCCGCTGCTCCACTGCGTGCACTGAGCCTGACCAGGATCACGTCGGCGATCGCCCCATTGACCGCGGCCACGACGAAGCTCACCCCGTACGCCCCGACCAGATCACTAACTTGGATCAAGGTCAGCACGCCGTAGAGACTGTGCGACAGACAGAACCACGGAAACCCGGAGATGACGACGGCCCGGAGCATTTCGCTGCCGGTCCAAATCAGCGGAAATGCCACCGCCAGCGGCCAATGCCGCCGTCGAACTGCGTGACGTACCGGACACGCCACCAGCGGGAAGTACGCGGCCTGATAGAGCGCCAGAGCGAGGTATCCCCATCCGGTGGCGACGTACAGCCAACGCATGTTGATTAGGAAAGAGGCCAAGCCCAGCACGTAGCTGTAGAAGTAGACCCGCGGGGCTTGGGTCGTCCTCGCCGTCAGGATCAGCCAAGGCACCAGGCAAACGAACGCCACAGGCCAAATCGAGATCGGGGCGAAGATGACGCTCTGCAACAGGGCGCTGAACAGGGCAAGCAACGCAACGCCGCGGTGCGTCTCGATGGCCAATCCGGGCGCAAGGTCGGCGGGTGGGCGATTCCGTTTCGGTTTCGGCGTCGTCGATTCTTGGATTCGGTTCAACGGACGTCCATCCTTGGGCATCTGTGTCGCCGCAACCGCTCGATTCACATGCGATCGAGCAGGAGCATCGAAACCGCGTCGCCGCTGTTCACGGCCTCAGCCTGGGGAGGTCGCATGATCAACGCGTTCGCCGTCGCCATCCCCAGCGAGTCCCCGGATCCATGCCAGGATAACGTGCGAACTTCCCATTCGCCACCTTCATTGACCTTCGCGCGGGCCGGGATGTAGCTGCGGCGGTTCGACGTTGCGGCGATCGAACCCTGGAGCACGGCGCGGAGCAGCGGCGGGACGGCGGGTCGCCCCTGGAGGGCGGCGAGCGCGGGCCGCATCAGCAACTCGAACCCCACGAACGCGCTGACCGGATTGCCGGGCAAGGCGAAGACCGACTTCCCGTCGGGCATGGTAGCGAAGATGGTCGGCCGCCCCGGCCTGATCGCCATCTTGTGAACGTGGAAGGTCGCACCCAGCTCCCGCAACAGATCGGGCACCAGGTCGAGCGTGCCCATCGACACGCCGCCGGTGAGGCAGAGGACGTCGCAGCGCAACCCACGGGTGATCCCCCGCCGAAGTTCGTCCCGGTTGTCGCGGGCGACGGGCAACACAACCGCTTCGCTATGCGCCGATTCGATCAGCGCCCGAAGGACATACGGGTTGGAGTTGCGAATCTTTGCAGCCGTCGGGACCTGGTCGATATCGACCAATTCATCGCCGGTGGCGAGGACGGCGACCGTCGGACGACGATACAGGTTGACTCTCGCGGCCCCGGCCGTCGCAGCCACGCCGATGTTCGCCGGCGTCAGCAGCGCGCCTGCCTCCAAGACCGTCTGACCCGCTGCCGCGTAGCTTGCCCTGGGCGTCACAAACTGGCCCGGCGCGACCGATTCCTTGATGACCACTCCCTCGCCCGATGGTGTGCGCTCCGTCTGCTCGACGCGGACCACGGCGTCGGCCCCATGTAGGATCGGGGCACCGGTGTTGATCTGCATCGCCTCGCCCGACCCCAGGGGACGATCGACGACGGTCCCGGCGGCCACATGCCCGACGACCCTGAGCGTCACCGGAGCCCGTGCGGCATCGGCCGCGCGGACCGCGTACCCGTCCATCACCGACCGATCGAACGGCGGATCATCCAAGTCGCATCGGATGGGCGCAGCCAGCGTCCGGTACAGCGCCTCGGCCAGCGGCGCCTCGACCGTCCCCAGCGGACGGGCATGGGCCAAGACGATCCGTTGGGCCTCATCGACGTCGATCACGCCGACATTCTATCCGAGCCGCGAGCCCAAGCGACGGGCCCGGCACTCCCCCGTTGACTTCCGCATCGCGCCGGGTTATCCATGCCCGTTGAGCCTCGCGCACGGATTCCTCAACCTCATGGGAGTCACGTATGTCTTGTTTCGGTCGGCGTCTGCGGACGCTCGCGGTATGCGTCATGGCCATCAGTTCCCGTACGTTTGCACAGACCGATCCAGCCCTGAAGGCGGTCGCCGATCGCTACTGGGATGCGACCATGGAGCGCTCCCCCACGCGAGCGACCGACATCGGCGACTATCGTTTCAACGACCGATTGGACGACCTCAGCGAGGACGCGCAGAAGCAGTGGACCGGCAAGTTACAGGGCTTGCTCACGGATGTGCGCGCCCTCCCCGCCGATCGTCTCTCGCCCCCCGACGGGTTGACGCGCGACTTGTTGGAACGCTCCATTCGCGACGGCTTATATGAGTATGCCGCGTTGCATGGCCAATTTCTTCCATTGGAACCGCTGGGCGGACCGCAACTGCGCTTCCCGCTGATCCTCGTCTCCCAGCCATTCCGCAACATCGACGACTTCCACAAGTACGCCGCCCGACTGCGGGCGTTCCCCAAGCAGGCCGATGACTTAATCGCCAATATGCGCAAAGGCATGTCGCTGAAGATCGTGTCGCCCCGCGTCACCATCGAGAAAGTCGTCCCGCAGATTCGCACGCATATCGTCGTTGACCCAGCACAGAGCGAGTTTTACAAACCCCTGCAGAAGGGCGACACGTTGAGCGAGGCCGATCGGCAGACGGTCACACAGGAGATCGCTGAAGCGATCCGGTCGGACGTGGTGCCCGCCTATCGGAAATTGCTTCAGTTCGTCGAAAGCGAATACCTGCCCGCGTGTCGCCCCACCGTCGGCATTGGGGCCGTCCCCACCGGCGACAAGATGTACGAAGAACTCGCCTACCTGAATGCGACAGTCAAGGTAAACGCCGATGAAGTCCACGAACTCGGCTTGTCCGAAGTCGCCCGCATCCGCGGCGAGATGGCCAAGGTTCAAAAGGAGGTCGG
>CAYQZH010000117.1:0-12409 GCA_964421865.1 uncultured Phycisphaera sp.
TTAACGAACGGCGCGACTTAGCCTCACCGGCGGTCGCGCCTTTTCGTGCGCGGGAGGAAGCGTAGCACCGCGATCCCCAAGCCGGTCAGGAGCGCTACGCAGAGCCGGGCGTACTGCCGCCACTGGAGCCGCAGAGCCGATCGGAGAGGCGCGGATCGTTTTCGGGTTGACGTGTGCTGTTCATGGGTGTGGGTTTTCACCGGGAAGCTTCGCCCGCCACTCGGTGGCCTTTTCGGCGTAGCCCTTGCCCGGCTCGGCGGCGTCCCGGAATTCGTGCGACCGCGAGACGAGGGTTCGCCGATGGCAAATATTGAAAAGCTCGTGGCTGCGAGACCACCGCCGGCTCGCCCTTGGGCGGCGCCTCGAGTGTCGTGGCAATCGTCAGGGCACGATTTCGAATGCTTTCCGACCGTGTAGACGATACACGCGAAAATCCTTATCGAGCGTGAACACCTGTGTGATGCGATGGGCTTCCGCGAATGCAACCAGCGTTGCGTCGGCCAAGTCCATCGGCAGGTCGCGATAACGCCGCATCAATTCGCGCGCTCGACGCAGCGGTCCGCTCTCCAGCGAATGAACAGCAAGAGTTCCGCGAAGGACGAGCCGCCACAAGCCGTCCTGCGCGGTCCACCCGCCCCGCTGACCGACAAGGTACATCGCCTCGGTAAAGGCCGGCCATGTGGTTACGAGCGGGGCGGGCAACGAGGCGACAATCTTGACGCACCGGCGATGTCCCATGTCGTTGCGATCAAGGATGGCGACCAGCGGTCCGGCGTCGACCAGCGTCACCGCCGCGTCTTCCTTTTTCGAAGAAGCAAGCGAGTAAAGGCCCGACCGGTCTGAAACGACGCCCGCGAACGGCCCCGACCCGAGATCATGCCGATTACGTCAGCTAGCTGAACGTCTAGCCGATCGCCCAATACTTCGTCGCATTTCTGTTGGACGGCCTCACGGATCAGCGCGGAGACCGGCTGTCCCGCAACCGATGCCGCTTCCGCAAGGCGTTGCTCCAACTCATCGTCCAACCGCACGCTGCGCATCCTATTCCTCCCGCAAGGTCCCCCAATGGGTTTACTGTAATACAGGCTACATCCAAATGTATTACACGTCAAGCCGTCGTCGTGCCCGGTCACGGTTTCGACGTTTTGACTTTCTGATGTTCCCTATTTCGGCGTTTCGACGTTTGGACTTTTTGACGTTTCGTCGAGCTTCCCACGCCATTCGGCGGCCTTTGCGGCGTAGCCCTTGCCCGGTTCGGCGGCGTCCCAGGATTCGTAGAGCTTGACGAGCCATTCAGCAGGTTCGCGCTTGTGATTGGGTGACACGTCCGTGCGGTCCTTCAATCCCTCGTGGGCCGCAAGGAGCAGCGGGTCGGCCTCAGCGAAACGCTCAAGGCCGACAAGAGCCGCGCCAAGTACCCCGGTCGCCTGGAACTGCACGTAAGGCACGCCAGCTGTCCCCTTGGCGTCAAATATCCGCAGACATTCTCGCGCTGCCGCCTCCGCTTCCTCGTAACGACTCTGATTCTCGAGGATATGGGCCAACGTGTTCAGACATAACCCCACATTCGGGTCCCCCTCGCCGTACTTCTTGAGGTCTAATGCCAGCGCTTGGCGAGCGAACTGCTCCGCCTCGGCGTAGTTCCCCTGGTTTTCTAGAATTGGTGCCAGGATCCAGACACTGTGCGCCACCCACATATGCTCTTCGCCCAGGAGTTTGCGGCGCATGGCCAGCGCTTCACGACAAAGCCGCTCCGCCTCGGGGTATTTGCCCTGGTTATTAAGCACGCGCCCGATGTTGGTTAAACTATGCGATACGGACACATGCTCCTCGCCGAAGAGTTTGCGGCGCATGGCCAGCGCCTCTCGAAGCGTCTGCTCCCCCTCGGCATATTTACCCTGATACGTAAGGGCGCGCCCGATGCTGTCCAGAGTACTCGCCACGTTCGCGTGCTCCTCACCGAAGAGCTTGCGGTCCAACGCCAGAATTTCGCGGCGCACGCGTTCCGCCTCGAGGTACTTGCCCTGGCAATGAAGGACATAAGCAAGGTAGTCCAAGCTTCTGAGCAAGTCGGGGTGCTCCTCGCCAAGGAGTTTGCGCTGCATCGCCAGGGCTTCTCGTTGCAGCCGTTCAGACTCGGGGTATTTGCCGTAGCGTTCGAGGAACGCGGCGAGGTTGCTTAAACTCTTTGCCACCTCCGGGTGCTCCTCGCCGTGGAGCTTGCGACGCATCGCCAGGGCTTCCCGTTGCAGCCGCTCCGCCTCCGCGTAGTTAGCCTGGTTGCAAATGGCCAAGGACAGGTTGTACAAACTCTCAGCAACGTCCGGGTGCTCCTCACCCAAGAGCTTGCGACGCATCGCCAGGGCTTCCCGCTCCAGCCGCTCAGCCTCGGGGGAGTTGTCCTGGGTTTCGAGGAGCGCGGCGAAGTTGTGCAGACTGGTGGCCACTTCCGTGTGCTCTTCGCCGAAGAGCCGTCGACCCTGTTCAATCGTAGGCTCGATCATCTCGCGGGCCCGGTCGTATGCTCCCAGTTCTTGGAAGGTCACACCAATGGTTCCCCGAAGCTGAACTTCAGCCTCCGGGGCATCCTTCAGTTCTCCCTCGTGGATTCGTTTCGCGGCCGCATTCAGCATTTCCTTCAGCATCGTGGCATCGCGCCCCAGCGTCACGGAGGGCCCCGCGCCCTTGAGAATGTCGGACATGAACGCGGAGATACGCTCGGCCTTTACTTGCTCGCGACGCGCCTGCACGGCTGACGTCTCGGCTTGCTTGCGTTGCTCTGCTTCGGCGAGAGCAGCGACCTCGGCGCGAACGCGCTCGCGGCCCTGATCCTGTTCCGCGAGGATCGCGCGCTGGCGGGCGGACTCCGCGCGGAAGTAGAGAGAAGTGCTGACGATGATTCCTGCGACAAGAACGATGAACACGGCGGCGAGGGACGCGAATAGGGCCTTGTTCCGCCGGGCGAAGAGGCGGAGTTGGTAGACGATGCTTGCGCGGCGGGCGAGGATGGCTTCGCCGGTTAGATAGCGGTGAATGTCGAGACCGAAATCGGCGGCGGACTGGTAACGCCGCTCGCGCTCTTTTTCCAAGGCCTTGAGGGCGATGGTTTCCACGTCGCCGCGGAGGGTATGGTTTAACGTACTGAGCTTGGTGGGATGTAGTTCGCGGATGGCGCGGGTGGCCTGGTGCATGGCCATGCGGGTCACGTCGTAGGGCAGCTTGCCGCAGAGCAGTTGGTAGAAGACCACGCCGAGGGCGTAGACGTCGCTGCGGGTGTCGATGTCGTGCGGGTCGCCCTCGCACTGTTCAGGGGACATGTACTGCAACGTGCCGATGAGTTGGCCCACGTCGGTCTGCAGCGTGGTGACGGCCAGATCGCTGTCGGTACATCTGGCCACGCCGAAGTCGATGATCTTCACCTGGCCGGTCGAGTCCACGAGAATGTTGCTGGGCTTGAGGTCGCGGTGGATGATGCCCTTCTGGTGGCCGTGGTGGATGGCGTCGCAGACTTTGGCGAACAGTTCCATCCGCTGCCGCGTGCCGAGCTTCTTTTCGTCAGCATACTTGGTGATGAGTTTGGCGTTGGGGATGTACTCCATGGCGAAGTAGGGGACGGAAAAACTTTCCGCTCCCTTGCGGTCGCGGCTCGTATCGGTGTGCGTGCCCGCTTCATAGATCTGGGCGATGCCGGGGTGGCGCAGGCGACCAAGGATCTGCCCTTCGTACTCGAAGCGCCGCAGGGCGGATTTGGAGGCGATGCCTTGCTTCATCACCTTGACGGCCACGACCCGCCGCGGGTTGTCCTGAGTGGCCTCGTAGACCGTCCCCATTCCGCCCGAGGCGATGATCCGTTTGATGTGATAGCGCCCGATGCGGTCGGGTAACATCGGGGATGTCCGCGTCGCATCCACTGTTTCGGTGGACGGATCCTGTTGTCCAGGGCCGACTGGGCGTTCGGGCTCCATGCTCTGCTCTCCGGAAGGCGAGATGCCGAAGGTAGTTTACTCCGTGCACGTCCGTTGGAAAGAGCCCCAAGGCGCCGTTTTCCCGAAGCACGGCGTCGCGACTACAATGCCGTCACGTGTCGGACCCGATGGTTATATTTGCGGACGACGGCGAAACCATGAAAATCGCACTGGCGCAGATCAATCCCACAGTCGGCGACATCGAGGGCAATAGCTCGCGGATCATCGACTCCATCGAGACGGCGCGGTCCGCCGGCGCCGATGTGGTCATCACGCCGGAGCTGGCCGTGTTCGGTTATCCGCCCAAGGACTTGGTGCTGCGGACGGATTTGGTGCGCAAGAACGTGGCCGCGTTGGAGCGGATCGCGTTACGCTGCACCGACATCACCGGCGTGGTCGGGTACGTGCAGCCCGATCCCACCGCCGCCGGCAAGGGCATTTTCAACGCCGCCGCCGTCTGCCGCGACGGTCGCCTCGAAACGTGGTACGCGAAAATGCTGCTGCCGACCTACGATGTCTTCGATGAGTCGCGCTACTTCAACTGCGGTACGCAGGTTCGGGCGCTGACCCTGCGCGATCGCGGCCACACGCGGTGCGTCGGCCTGACGATCTGCGAAGACCTTTGGAACAACCATCAGTTCGAGGGTCGCAGGGTGTACGGGGTGGACCCCGTGGCCAAGACGGTCGCCGCGGGGGCGACGCTGCTCATCAATCTGTCGGCCTCGCCCTATCGAGCGGGCATTCAGAACGACCGGGAAACGCTTTTCGCGGGACAGGTCCGTGAACACCACGTGCCGCTGATCTACGTGAATCAGGTCGGCGGCAATGATGATCTGATCTTCGACGGCGGCAGCGAGGTTTTCGACGCCGACGGTCGGGTCGTCGCACGAGCGAAACCCTTCGCCGAGGACTTGCTGATCGTCGACTTGGATTCCTCGTCGCCGCAGCGGGTCGAACCTTGTCCCGCTCGGATTGAGGGCATCCGCCCGGCCTTGGTGTTGGGCATCCGCGACTATCTGGTCAAATGCGGTTTCAGCGACGTCGTGGTGGGGCTTTCCGGGGGGATCGACTCGGCGTTGACCGCGGTGCTGGCGGTGGAGGCGGTGGGCGCCGAGCACGTGCACGGTGTGGCCATGCCGTCGCGTTTCAGCAGTGGGCACAGTCTCGCGGACGCGCGGGAACTGGCGGCGAATCTGGGGATCGAGTTGCGGACCGTCCCGATCGAGGACGTGCACCGCTCGTTCGAGGAATCGGTCAGGCCGTTTTTCGCCGATCGTCCGCCGGGCGTCGCGGAAGAGAACATACAGGCCCGCATTCGCGGCATTCTGCTGATGGCGCTGTCGAACAAGTTCGGTTGGCTCCTTCTGACCACCGGCAACAAGAGCGAACTGGCCGTGGGGTATTGCACGCTTTACGGCGACATGTGCGGGGGACTGGCCGTCCTCAGCGACGTTCCCAAGACCGTGGTCTATGAGCTTTCCCGCATGGTCAACCGTTTCGCCGGACGAGCGTTGATTCCGGCGCGGACCCTCGAAAAACCTCCCTCGGCCGAGCTGCGGGAGAATCAGACCGATCAGGACACCCTGCCGCCGTACGACGTCCTTGACGCGATTTTGGAACAATACGTGGAGCGGGACCGGGCCGTGGACGACATCGTCGCCTTGGGCTTCGACCGGCCGACGGTGGAACGCGTCGCGCGGATGGTCGAATCGGCGGAGCACAAACGCAAACAGGCGCCGATCGGATTGAAAGTCACGAGTCGAGCATTCGGCACCGGTCGGCGAATGCCCATCGCGGCCAAGTATCGGTAGTGCGGGTTCGACAACGCGTCAGAGCGCGGGTAATCTTGACCCACGAATGTCGGACAAGAGTGCACAGATCGGGCGGGTTCGGATCGGGTCGGGAGCGCCGCTGGGGTTGATCGCCGGGCCGTGTGTGATCGAATCCCAGGAACACACGTTGCGGCTGGCCGAGGCGATTCGCACCATTTGTGATTCGTTGCAGGTACCGTTCATCTTTAAGGCGAGTTTCGACAAGGCCAATCGCTCGAGCATCCGCAGTTTTCGCGGGCCGGGGTTGAAGGAGGGGCTGCGCATCCTCGGTCTGGTGCGGAAGCAAATCGGCGTGCCCGTGCTTTCCGACATTCACGAGCCGGACCAGGCCGCTCCAGCCGGCGAGGTACTGGATTGCTTGCAAATCCCGGCGTTCTTGTGCCGCCAGACCGATCTGCTCGCCGCTGCGGCTGCGACCGGGCGTTGCGTGAACGTCAAGAAGGGCCAGTTCATGGCACCGGAGGAGATGAGCAACGTCGCCACGAAGCTGCGCGAGTCGGGATGCGACAACTTCCTCTTCACCGAACGGGGCACGTTCTTCGGGTACCACCGGCTGGTCAACGATATGACCGCGATCCCGCGGATGCAGGCCTTCGCCCCCGTCGTCTTCGACGCGACCCACAGTTGCCAGCAGCCCGGTGCGGCGGGAAGCATGAGCGGAGGAGAGCGTCAATACGTCGGCACGCTGGCGGCCGCCGCCGTCGCCGCCAGCGCGGACGCGCTGTTCATGGAAGTCCACGATGACCCGCCCAACGCCAAGAGCGACCCGGCCACGGTGTATCCCTTGGATAAATTGCGTGATCTTCTGGACCGCCTTGGGCGAATATCGCAGGCGAACACGCGGAAAAGGAACCCAAACGAAGCCACTTTTCTTGGGGCACAACCGCGTTCTTGACCCGGCCGGCGGCGGGGCCAGGTGAGAGCGATCGACCCGGTCCGAACCCCAATCCGCCTACGGCGGAGGGGGCCGTGGGCCGTTGCCGGTGCACGGGGACGGGCGATGGAAGCCACCGATCCGCTAAACCTCGTCAATAATTCCGCGCAAAGTAGCACTTTTCCATTGCACCATCGGTCGGCACTCGTTAGAATGCCGCGTTATCGGAATAGGGTCGGATCGGGCATTGGGCCATAGGCCACCCGGGCCATTCTTGTTACCCTTCAACGCAGGCGGCAAGGCAGGCGGGCGTTCGGGAGAACCAACCGAGCCCTGCAGGAGGAAAGACATGCGACTTGCACAGGTGGTGGCGGCAATCACGGTTCTAGGCACGAGCTTTGTGTCGGCAGCCGGTCCCGGTCCCGGCGGCGATTCCCAGCCAAGTAAGGACCGAGCCTCGCAAGACGGCGGGATCATCGCACCGGCCGCAAGCGGTCCGCTTGAACCCGAGGAGGCGGGGTCTTTAGCCCCACCGCCTCCGCCCATGGTTGGAGTTCCACGGCCCGCGGAAGCGGTAAGCGCTTCGTTCCTCGCGCCCATCAACGCTCTGCCGATGATCGACCCTACGTCCTTTTTCAACACAACTGGGGAGACTACCGACGCGCCGCGTCCGCTCCGCGTGCTTCAACCGTTCACGGTCGGCGCATCCGACGCGGAGCTGCTTACTGTCGGTTACGATGTTGACCAGGTCCGGCTCGTGGCGAGGCAACCGGGTAAGGTCGTGGTCAAGGCCTTCCCGCTACGGCGCGACGCGGCGGTGGATCTCGAGTTGGAGCCGTTTCACGTGGCCGGGCCGCGCACCCGCGTGGTCATCGGTCATAAAGGGCAACCCGACGAACCGCTCAACTTCGATCCGACCGCGATCGCCTTCTTCCGCGGCCAGGTGAGCGGGCGTGCGGGGTCGCATGTGTTCTTGGCGTTCAGCGACCGCCTGTCCACCGGGTCTATTGATTTCGGCCCCGGGGCCGGGCGGTACTGGATTTCGACGAAGGATCGATATGGCCGACCGTTACCCTCGGGGCAGCTTTCAGTCTTCGAGGCACACGGTGCCGGCGGCCTTCCCACCGGCGTGCCGCTCTGCGGGGTGGAGGGCGATCGTCCGTTCCTACCCGACGAGGTCCGTGCTGCGGCGCCCGAGCAGGATGGGACGGTCGCCGGTCCCCTGCCGAGAGTGGGACTCCAGCATCTCGAACTCGCCATCGAGACCGACTACGAATACTTCTCGCTGTTCGGCAACTCGATCGACGCTAGCACCTATGTATTCCTGATGTACGGGGCGATGAGCGACATCTACATGCGGGACGTGGACACGCGCATTCAGGTCGTCTTCGTGCGCATCTGGACCGACCCCAACGACATCGTCAACGGTCCGGATCCGCTTTCCGAATTCTACTCGGAGTGGACCGCCACCATGGGGGGGGTGGCCCGTGACAACGCCCAGTTCTTCTCCGGGCGACGGGACTTCCCCTACGGCGGGGCGGCGTATCTGTCGTCGATATGCGCCTCCTTCGGTTACGGCGTGGCCGGCTACGCCCTGGGTTTCTTCCCCGACCCCTCCAAGCCCAGTCCCTACTCGTGGGACATCGACGTCACCGCCCACGAGTTCGGTCATAGCTGCGGCGCGCACCACACCCACGATCTGGGGCTGGATACTTGCCAGAACCCCACCACGACGCCCCGGCGCGGCTCGATCATGTCCTACTGCAGCCAGACCTGGAGCGGCATGAATGCCAACAGTGACAACTTCTTCCACACCGCCAACCGCACGGAGATGAGAAACCACATTTTCTCGAGGGTCTGCATCGCCGACGACTGCAACCTCAACAGCGTGGAGGACGCAACGGATATCGCAACGCTCTTCAGCGCCGACGTCAACGGCAACAACGTGCCGGACGAATGCGAGGACTGCCAACCCAATGGCACGCTCGACCCGGCGGACATCGCCGGTGCAAGCAACGACGTCAACGTCAACGGCATCCCCGACGAGTGCGAACCGGACTGCAACGCCAATTCCACGCCCGACAATCTTGACATTCAGCTCAATCCGAGTCTGGATGCCTACGGCGATGGAATCCCGGATAGTTGCGAACAGGATTGCAACGGCAACAGCGTCTCCGATTACACGGAGATCAACCTCAACATGACGCTGGACGTGGACCGCAACGCCAGACTGGACGCCTGTCAGAATTGCGACGCCAATCCCGCGCCCGATCTCGTCGAACTGGGCGGGGCGCACAACGTTTGGGTGGCGAGCGGTCTGGACTTCTCCCCTGCCCGTGAGTTCTTCTCCTCCACGGGCGTGTTGGTGAATAAGTCGAGCCCGCTGCCGCCGCCGCTGATGATCCATCAGGGTCAGGACCTGATCGTCAGGTCCGACGGGCATATCCTTGTCACCAGCGCCTTGGACGACCGTATCGTGGAGTTCGATCAGAACGGTTTCTACGTCGGCGACTTCGTTTCTTCGGGAAACGGCGGGTTGGACTATCCCACGGGCTTGATCCTCGCCCCGCTCCTTCCCCCGATCGGGCTGCTTGTGTGCAGTCGAGACACAAACAGCGTGTTGGCCTATGCCATCATACCCGACATACCGCTCGGGGCGTTTGTCGCCCCCGGTTCGGGCGGGCTGGCGGGTCCGTTCGGGTTGACCTTCGGCCCCAACGGCAACCTCTTCGTCACCAGCGCCACCAACGAAGTCCTGGAGTACAACGGCGGCAGCGGCGCATTCGTGCGGAAGTTTGTGCGCGCCACCAGGAACGGGGGCCTCAGCCAGCCGCGCGGCCTAGTGTTCAAGTCCGATGGGAATCTCCTGGTGGCCAGCTTTGGAACCGACGAAGTCCTGGAGTTTAACGGCAAGACCGGCGCACCGCTGGGCAAGTGGGCCAAGGTCGGCACCGCGACGGCCATCACTCAGGACAGTCCTTGGGGCATCCGCATCGGTCCCAACGGCAATGTCTATGTGACCCGCACGGGGACGCCCTACAGTTCCTCGCCGCTGACGAGCGCGGCGGACGTCGGCGAGTCCCATCTGACCGACGCCCGCATGTTTGAGTACGACGTCTGCACCGGCAACCACCGGCGAACGCACATCGGCGGCAACGATCACGGGCTGAACTTTCCGACCGGCTTTGACTTCGTTCCCGGTTGGAGCACGGATTGCAACCTCAACCAGCTACCCGACAGTTGCGATATCAGCTCCGGGGCCAGCCTTGACCTGAACCCTACGAACAACATACCCGACGAGTGTGAGGTGGACTGCAACGGCAACTCTCGCTGGGACAACCTTGACCTGATCCCCTTCGGGACAAGCTACGACTGCAATTGCAACTCCGTGCCCGACGGGTGCGACATCAGCAGCGCGACGAGCCTGGACTGCGACCTCAACGGCGTTCCCGACGAGTGCGAGGACTGCGACGGCGATGGAATCAGCGACGGATGCGAAATTACAGGCGGGGCGCCGGACTGCAACGGGAACGGCGTTCCCGATTCCTGCGAATCGCCAATGGACTGCAACAACAATACCGTCCAGGACATTTGCGAGTTGACCTCTGACTGCAACGACAACGGCTGGTTGGATGTTTGCGACGCGGCGGGCGGTGGGGTGATTCTAAGCATGAACTTTGAAGCCGGGCTGCCGCCGAATTGGACGGCCTCCGGCATTTTCCAGGTCACCCCTTTCTGCATGGTGCCCCCTACCCCTACTTGCGGTGGGACCACTTCGGCCTATGCCGGCAACGCGGTTTCGTGCACCTACGGCGACAACGAGGTCGGAGAACTCGTATCTCCGCCGATCTTGCTGGCGAAAGCGCCGGCCGAGCTGCGCTACTGCTCCTTTGTCGATACCGAGGCGGGCTACGACTTCGCCGAGGTTTGGGTCAACGGCCAACGGGTTGCCTCGGAGGACGGTCAGATCGGCGTCTGGCGGACGCGACGCGTCGACTTGACGCCCTTCAACGGCCAGGTGATCGTCCTTACTTTCCGGTTCACCAGCGACGGCGGCGTGAGCGGTCTTGTCGGCTGGCAGGTGGACAACATCGAAGTCATCTCCGGCAGCCGCAACGCCAACGGCAACGCCATACCCGACGAATGCGAGGCGCTGGAGGACGTCACTCCCCCGTCGCTGGTGAGTATCTCCGTAAGTCCCCCCACGGTGGACGTCGACGGAGGTCCCGCGCCGATCACCGTGACTGTTCATCTGACCGACAACCTCTCCGGGGTGGCGTGGTGGTATATGACCTTCTATAGTCCCACCAACATTCACTACGCGCAGGCTTACGGAGGGCCCGGTTTGGTCTCCGGGACCACCCTCGACGGCACGTTTGAAGGAACGGGGCAGGTTGCGCAGTTTGCCGAGATAGGCACGTGGACCGGAGTCTACCTGGTCGTGGGGGACTCCACGGGCAACTATACCAATGTGGACCTTGCGGCTGCCGGTTTTCCGTTGTCGTTTGAGGTTACCTCAACCCAACAAGATGTCACCCCGCCCGTCCTGCTGGACATCTCCACCAGTCCGACGACGGTGGACGTAACCACCGGTCCCGCGCCGATCACCGTGACTGTTCATCTGACCGACAACCTCTCCGGGGTGGCGTGGTGGTATATGACCTTCTATAGTCCCACCAACATTCACTACGCGCAGGCTTACGGAGGGCCCGGTTTGGTCTCCGGGACCACCCTCGACGGCACGTTTGAAGGAACGGGGCAGGTTGCGCAGTTTGCCGAGATAGGCACGTGGACCGGAGTCTACCTGGTCGTGGGGGACTCCACGGGCAACTATACCAATGTGGACCTTGCGGCTGCCGGTTTTCCGTTGTCGTTTGAGGTTACCTCAACCCAACAAGATGTCACCCCGCCCGTCCTGCTGGACATCTCCACCAGTCCCACGACGGTGGACGTAACGGGTGGTCCGGCCTCTATCACCGTAACCGTCCATCTGACCGACAACCTCTCCGGGGTGGCGTATTGGTATGTGGGCTTCTATAGTCCAACCAACATTCACTTCGCGCAGCCTTACGGAGGGCCCGGTTTGGTCTCCGGGACCACCCTCGACGGCACGTTTCAAGGAACGGGGCAGGTTGCGCAGTTTTCCGAGATCGGCACTTGGACCGGAGTCTACCTGGGCATGGGGGACTTCACGGGGAACTTTAGCTACGTGGACCTTGGGGAACTCAACCCGTGCAAACACTATTTCTGCTCCCTCTTGTGCGACCCCGATTGCAATGCCAACGGCGTGGCCGACAGTTGCGACATCGCGTTATGCACCCCCGAGAGCCCCGACTACCCCGGGTGCGACGACTGCAACCTCGACGGCATCCCCGACGGCTGCTCAGGTGACGCGAGTGCTTCGCTTGCTCCGGCGGGCACCTCGCCCGGCGTGTGTGTCAACTGCGGGGGCGGCGGCGGCTGCGGCGGAAGCAATTTCTGGAGCTGCGGGGAGAACTTTGAGCTTCCCGCCGAAATCTACCCGGACAACACCGCGGAAACGACGTACAGCGTAACCATCCAGAATCCTGGAACGGTGATCATCGCCAACGTTGACGCCAGGATCGATACGCTCCGCGTCCTCGACGGGGCCACGCTGGAGGTCACACAGACCGGTTTGTTCGGCGACTTGGTGGTCGAAAAGGAGGGCGGCATTCTCGACAAGGGAAGTATCCTCGTAGGCCCGGGTCGCACGATTG
>CAYQZH010000118.1:0-12286 GCA_964421865.1 uncultured Phycisphaera sp.
CGTAGAGGCGGAAGAAGCTGGAGGCCCCGGCGTAGGACTCGTCGCCGCGCATGATCCCCGCCCACTGCTCGCTGCTCATCGCCCCCGTACCGCTGTCGGTGAGCAGGTCGATGAGCACGTCCTCGGCCCGGATGTGGAAAACGTTGAACCCCGCGCGGCGAATGATCTCCTCGCGTTGCTCGCGGGTGGTGAGGCGGATGGGCTCGACGACTTTGATGCGGAACGGTTCGATGATCGTTTTCATTCGGGTGCCGCTTTCCTGCGCGATGTCCCCTCGGCCCGCACCGACGGTTGTGGCAATCGGTGTGCCATCGGTTCAGCAAGAGGCCGCGTGGACAGGCGCCGGTTGGAGGCAATCGTTCGCCGCACGGCCCATAACTCACGAGTTTCGCGCCCGCCATGCCGGTTGCGGCGGCGGTGAATAGCTGTTAGAATAGGGCTTCTGGGGGGATCGACCAACTCACCGGCGGGAGGTTGCTGCCGGAGTCTTTTGCAGACCGAAATCAAGGAGAGGGACATGTCACTGGCTCATCGCGGAAGTCTTTATTGTGGAATCGCATGGTCCGTCGCAATGGGAGGCGTTTCCCTGGGCGATTCCATGAGCACGGCGTTCACCTATCAAGGGCGGCTCAAGCAAGGCGGCGTGCCCGTGAGCGGGAGCTGCGATTTTCAGTTTGGTCTCTGGACCGCACAGGGCGGCGGATCGCAAATCGGCGGAACGTTCTCCGCCCCGGGCGTCACCGTCGTCAACGGTCTGTTCGAGGCGACGATCGACTTCGGCGCCGCGTCGTTTCCCGGCGAAGCTCGTTGGCTGGAGGTCGCCGTGCGCTGTCCGACCGGAGTTGGAGGGTTTACCCCGCTGGCGCCGCGTGAACCGTTGACGCCGGCCCCGTATGCCTTGCAGACCCGCGGCGTTTTCGTGAACGATGCCCAGAAGGTCGGGATCGGCACACTCCTTCCGTCGCACGCCCTCACCGTCGGATCGGCGGACCGGGCGACGCTACGTTTGATCGGCCCGTTGGGTGGATACGGGTGGGGCGCTCGGTTGAACTTCGGGGACGGCGACTTCGCTTTCCTGGAGGAGGATTCCGACGACAACCTGAACTTCAGGGCCAATCGTTTCGCGTTCAGTGACGGGCGGGTGGGGATCGGGACATCGGCGCCGGCGGCGAGGTTTGACGTCCTGTCGACCGGCGAAACGGCCGTCGCCGCGCTAGGCAACGGGTCCTTCCGCGAGCAGGCCACACTCCGCGTCGAGAACACCCAGCCGAGTGCGGGCATGGCCGCCTACATCAAGAGCCAGGGTTCATATGCGACCATGCACGTCGAGAACGATTCGACTGGCGAGGTCCTTTGGCTTCAGCGGGATAATAGCGATGGGCCTTTCATCGTCGCGCACAACGCGGACACCGGCATGAGGGTCTTCAGCGTTTCGCAGCACGGATACACGAAGGTCGCCGTCCTGGAAGTCGCCGGTGGCGCCGATCTCTCCGAAGGTTTCGATGTTTCCTCGCCGAAGCCGTCTGAGGGAGACGAGTCTCAAGGCGAGCCGATTACACCGCAGCCGGGAATGGTCGTCTCGATCGACACCGAGCGACCGGGCAGATTACTTGTCAGCAGCAAGGCGTACGACAACGCGGTGGCCGGCATCCTCAGCGGCGCCGGAGGCGTCCGTCCCGGGATGATTATGGGCCAATCGGGGACGCGGGCGGATGGAGAGCTTCCGGTCGCGCTGAGCGGGCGCGTCTATTGTCTTTGCGACGCATCGAAGGGTGCGATCCGTCCCGGCGACTTGTTGACCACATCGGCCCGGCCGGGGCACGCCATGAAAGTCACGGATCGAGATCGGGCGGCGGGCGCCGTCATCGGGAAAGCGATGACTTCGCTGGAAGATGGCGCCGGATTGGTGCTGGTGCTGGTGAGCTTGCAATGATGGAGTTTGGGAAAGAAACCGCCATGGCTTATCGCAACACCGACCGGTCAATGATTCATGGGGTCGTCACGGCTGCGGTCGCTCTTATCGGATTGCAGTTACCCGCTGCGTTCGCTCAAGATCGAGCGCCCGCGGAGTCGGCAGCCCTCATACGGATCACAAAAGACACCGCTGCGAACGGCGCTGCCGTTGTGCAAATCGATGATGAAGTGTACCGGCAGATGCGCCCGCATTCTCGTTTTCGCCTCAAACAGTTTCCTCTAGGAGGTCACGACACCGTTGATCTGGACCTGGAACAGTTCAGCGTGACGACGTCAACGACGCGAATGGTCATCGGCACGGCCAATGGCGATCTGCCAATGCCCCACCCCGAGGTCACCTTGTTCCGCGGGCATGTCGTCGGGGAAGAGGATTCGGAGGTGTTCCTTGGTTTGTCCCCTTCGGGGAGCAACGGATTCGTCCGGAGGGGCGGGAAGGAATACGTCCTGACGTCCGGGCGGGGTCGCAAAAACGGCGTTGCGGGCGGAAGCCAACTTGTTTACGAGCAGTCTGCTATTGGCGCCGGGAGTGCTGAAAGCCCGTTCCAATGCCTAACGTCGTCCGTAGCCGACAAGGTGGCGATGCCGATGGAGGCTGAGGCTCTGGGTACATATTCCTGGCGGGCTGCCTTCGTGGCGATCGATTGCGACTACGAATACGGTCAGTTGTTCGACAATCTGGCCGATGCTGCGGTCTATGCCATTGAGTTGCTCGGGGCGATCAGCAGTATCTACGAACGCGATTTACAGGTTAGACTGTACGTTCCGTACCTCCGCGTCTGGTCTACATCGAACGACCCTTACACGGTCGACAACGTGCAAGTGCTCCTGTCCGAGCTCAGATCGCATTGGATCGTCAACATGAGTTCGGTTCAGCGAGACATCGTTCATCTCCTTTCGGGCCAACCGGGCCGGGCGGGCCTTGCAAACGTTAATGTGCTGTGTGATGACACGTACGGTTACGGCGTTAGTTCCGGGATCATCGGCGCCTTTCCGCGCCCGCTTCCGGCGAACGATAGCGGCCCCGTGGACACTTTTGATATAAAGCTCGTGGCCCATGAAATGGGACACCAGTTCGGTTCGCCGCACACGCACTGCTACAATCCACCGATCGATTACTGTGGGCAATCGTTCGACGACTGTTGGACTGGCACTTTCCAATGCCAGCAAGGCACTCTCATGAGCTACTGCGATAGAACTGAATGCGTCGGTACTGGTGGAAAAGATCTGAGATTTCATGAGCGGGTCGTGACGCGTATCCGCCAGTCGGTGGACGCCTCGTGCCTCCGATCCGGCAAAGACCCCGTGTACGTCGATTGGGCGAACAACACCGGCGTCGAAACCGGTTCGAGTCTTTTCCCGTACAATTCGGTGCTGGAGGGGGTCGAGGTCGTGATTCCGGGCGGGACCATCCATATTGACGCCGGCACCTATTCCCAGGGCTTCGTCGCCAACCGCCCGATGATCCTTCGAACCACCGGAGGGAGCGTCGTCGTCGGACCCTAGCGGCCATCGCGTTGGGCACGGGCGTACGCCGGCGGGTCGCTCCGGCCTCCGTGCACTTCATCGACCCATAATTGCTTCATTGGATGGGCAAGGAAGCGGTTTGGTTGCGCCGTCCTGCGCTCGCGGGTCGTTCCATTTACCGCGAAAAGCTGTTATAATGGGTCGTCTCGGGGAAAGCGACCAGATCGCTGGCCGGAGTGGGGATTCTGAATCTTCTGCGCACCTAAATCAAGGAGAGGAACGTGTCATCATCGCGTCGTTGGTGTTTGCTGTGTGTGATCGCCCTGTGGGTCGGGAGCGGAAATGGATCCGTGGCTGCCGCCGCGAGCACGGCGTTTACCTATCAAGGGCAACTCAAGCAGGACGGCGTACCCGCGAACGGTGAGTTCGACTTTCGGTTTCGATTGTTACGCAGTCTCATCTCGGAGGAGCAATGCGTCGACAACGTGCTCGTGGTCAACGGGCTTTTCGAAGTGTCCCTCGATTTCGGGTCGGCTTTCGACAATGGAGTCGCCTATGAACTCGACGTCGCAGTTCGACCGGGTGGTGCGCTCAGCGACTGCTTCCTCTTCCCGGGTCCGGATTACACGACGCTGAGCCCGCGCCAACCCATCACGCCCGCGCCCTATGCGATCCACGCGTTCAGCGCTCCAGCGGGTCATTCGCTCGACGCCGCGGACGGGAGTCCGAGGGATGCGCTGGGGGTGGATGGGGAGGGGAACGTCGGCATCGGAACGAATCCCACGGCTGGAGAAAAGCTGCACGTGGCCGGCGACGCGCGGTTTGATGGTCCCAACGGGATCGCCGCTCGCAATCCCAACAACCTCAGCGCCGTGGTGAGACTGTCCTGGTTGAACGACGTGCCCCGCATTCGCTGGGGCGGCAGCGGCGTCGGATCGGGGAACGGCTTCGACTTTCAGCGCCCGGGGGAGGTTAGCCTGTTGCGCATCGCCAACGACGGAAAACTTGGCATCCTAACTTCCCAGCCCGAGACCGAAGTCGACGCGCGAAGCGCTTCCTCGTCGAGCCCCAGCCGTGTGCGTGCCGCCAATGCCAATGCCGACACATGGGTTCAGCTCTGGTCCGGCTTCAGCGACGGCGCCAACGACCCTACCATCCTCTGGTCCGACGGCGCCGTCGGCGATGTCCTACGATTCGGCACCGGCGCCATCAACGGATCCTCTTTCACGGAGCACATGCGGATTACCGGTACGGGCAGGCTCGGCCTGGGAGCGGCAAGCCCACAGGCCAAACTGCACGTGTTCGAAGCTTCGGGCCTGGCCCGAATTCGGGTCGAGTCCGCGGACAATCAGGCGGGCATCTCCTTCGTCTCCAACTCCACCGTCGAGAACGTGCTCTACTCGCCCGGCAACAGCAACGATCTCCGCTTTTTCATCAACGGCGCCGACCGCGTGGCGCTTACCAGCGCCGGAGCCGTCGGCATCGGAACCAACAGCCCGCAGGCCACTCTGCACGTCGCCGGGGAAATCACGGCCAACGGCGCCATTCGGGCTCGAAACCCGGCCGATGCGTCCACCAACCTAGTGCTGGATTGGGGGGCGAACTCAATCCCGCAGATCCGCATCGCCGGCGCTGGATGGGCGGGCTTTATGGATATTGTGGATGATGCGGGCCAGGCGATGCTCCGTATTAGCAGGTCCCGCCGGCAAATAAGGGTTGGGGATGTCGATCCCTGGAGCGATGACACCTTTACCCTTGGTGATAGTAACAGCCGTTGGCAGGAGGTGTGGGCGGCGAACCCATTCATCCAGACCTCGGATCGACGCCTGAAGCGCGACATCCAGGAGTTGAACTACGGATTGTCCGCCGTGCTGGCGCTGCACCCGGTGTCGTTTCGCTGGGTCGGGCAGGAGGATGACCGCACCCAACTCGGACTCATCGCCCAAGAGGTCGAGCCGGTTGTGCCCGAGGCCGTTCGCCGCGATGCGGACCCCAACACCCCATGGGCCATGACCTACACGACGCTGGTCCCCGTGTTGGTCAAGGCGATCCAGGAACAACAAGCGACCATCGAGCGGCTGACGACCGAACTCGCGGCGCATCGTGGACGGCACGCGACGGACCTCGAAGCTCCCCGTTCCGAAAAAGACGCGGAGATTGCGGAACTGAGGGAACGACTTCGAGGCATCGAAGCGGCGATCGAGCAACTACGAAAGAAGGGAGCGAACGGCGAATGAAACGAGGAGTGTGCCTGGGGCGAACTGCGGTGCTGGCCGTCACGATCGGGGTCGGTGCGGCCTTCGCCGGTTCGCCCGTGGGAGCGGCATTCACCTATCAAGGGCAACTCAAACAGGGCGGCGTGCCGTACTCCGGCTCGGCGGACTTTGAGTTCGTGTTGTTCGACGCCGCAAGCGAGGGCAATCTCATCGGTTCCGCGGTCAACCTGAGCGGCGTCGAGGTGGTCAACGGGCTGTTCAACGTCGAACTGGATTTCGGGGCCGAGGCCTTCGATGGCGAGGAACGCTGGTTGGAGATCTCCGTGGACGGCACGCCACTGGCTCCGCGGCAAGCCATCACGGCGACTCCCTACGCCCTGGCCGTTCGCCCGCCGCTCTCGTTGTCCAGCAGCAGCGCGCCGGTTGTTGAAGCCGCCACGGATAGCACGACTTTTGATTCCGCCGCCATCCGCGGGACGCACAGCGGGGCGGCCGGTTCCCCCACGGGCGTGCAGGGGGAAGTGACTCAGAGCCTTCTCGGTTCCGCCGGAGTCACCGGATTGGCGACCGCCGTAACCGGCAACGCGTGGGGCATGCTCGCCAACGCAAGCAGTCCGGAGGGAACGGGTCTGTCCGCCGCGGTTGGGAACACGTTGTACTATCGTCCCGGGGCCGGAGTCGTCGGCGCCGGACCCGACACCGGCGTGCTTGGTTATACGCCCACGACCACGGGCAGGACCTACGGTGTGTACGCACGGGCGGTCAGTCCATTCGGGTTCGGCGTTTATGGCGAGCAAGGAACTTTGAACGGCATACCGACACCGCCGGCGGGGGTGTTCGGGGGCAGCGCGGATGGAATCGGTGTTTTCGGATTGACGGATGCGGTAGATGAAGCGGGCATCTACGGACTGGCGACCAGTTCGGCGACAGGCGGAATCGGCGTCAAGGGGCGATCGAATGCCGCCGACGGATACGCGGGTTATTTCTTGGGGCGGAGCTATTTCTCGACCGACGTCGGAATCGGCACCGATAGTCCCTTCTTCAAGCTGGATGTCGCGTTTTCGGGGCGCAACGGCGTCCGGGTTGTAGGGAATGGAGCCGGAGATGCGTTTTTCTCGATCCACAACGGCGGCCCGTCGGCGCACTACCTGTTTGACAATTCGAGCGATGCGCACGCATTTACGCTCGAAAGCGGGACGGGCACGGATGTCGTCTTCAACTCCGATGGTCGGAACGAGCGGATGCGCATTACAGCCGATGGCAACGTCGGGATCGGGACATCGGAGCCGACTTCACGCTTGACGGCGGTTCTTCCGGGTGCAGAGTTCGGACGAGCAGCTATTCGCGGCGTGCAGGGAGTCGGAGTTGGGGTGACCCCCACGCACGGCGCGGCGATCTGGGGTGAAAGCGACGTGAGCTTCGGTGTGTTCGGCAGCACGAATGCGACGGTCGACACATTGTGCGGTGTGGTGGGCGAGGCGAACAACGCCGCCGGAGCCGCGATTGGCGTCCGAGGCGAAAGCTTCAGCACCAACGGCGCAGGCGTGAAGGGCGTCGCATCGAACCCGTCCGGCGCCAATTACGGCGTCTTCGGGGAGGCGCTCAGCCCCAGCGGCTATGCAGGGTACTTCAGTGGCCGCGGCTACTTCAGCGGCAATATCGGCATCGGCGACACCACGCCAGCAGCGTCCCTGACGGTCGGCGACTTGGACAAGTTCCAGGTCTCGGGGACGGACGGCGACGTCACCTTCACCGACGATCAGGCCAGCGTCACCTTTCCTGCGAGCGCTGCGCCCAACGCCCCGATGATCCACATGTACGCTTCCGGTGTGGAGAACGCCAACCGCATGGTGCTTGCCCACTCGCCGACCTTCTCGAACTGGGGCTTGCAGTTCCAGGACACCGCCGGCAATGCGTTCCATTTTCTTCGTTCGGGTACGTCGATCCTGACCGTGGATTTGGAAAACTCCGGCGTGGGCATCAATACCAATAACGCGAGCGGATTTGCGCTGGCGGTGAACGGAATGGCGGCCAAACCCGGCGGCGGATCGTGGTCTTCGTTATCGGATCGGCGCCTGAAGAAAAACATCCAACCGCTGCAAGGCGCGCTCGCCCGGCTGCTCAGCCTGCGGGGCGTAACTTTCGAGTGCACGGAAGAGGGCCTGCAAACCGGCCTGGCCGCGCCCGGACGCCACATGGGACTGATCGCCCAAGAGGTCGAGGAAGTCCTCCCTGAGTGGGTGGACGCATCTCCAGGCGGCTACAAGTACGTCACCGAGCGCGGCATGACCGCCCTCACCGTCGAGGCCGTCAAGGACCAGCAGCGCCAGATCGACGCGCTCAGGACCGAAAACGCCAACCTTAAGGCGCGGCTGGAGACGATTGAGGCCCTCCTCCCGAAGCCGCCGGCATCGCGCGACCACCGCTGAGCCGTGCCGCCCATGTGAGTTCTCCCGCGGATCGCGCCGCGCGCCGCGTCCCCACCAGGGTCCGCGTGGTCGTTCGCCGCTCCGACACAACCGCGGTTGCCGTCCCGTCGCCGACCGCCGCGAAAAAAAATTTCCCGCCGCGACCTTGAATCCCCGCGCGGTCCCTCTACAACGTATACTATTGAACGGCCGGCACGGAGGGCGAAGGCGTCGCCCGGCTGGCGCGACGCGGAGAGAACGAAAATGGCTAAGACGGCGGTGACCGCCGGCGCCGTCCCCAAAACGGTTGGACCGATCCCGGACCTTGAACGCCACCTTCCCTCGGATTGGTGGCGAACGCTTTTCAACTCCATCTACCTGAAAACGGACGGGGATGTCGTCGAGAACGATCGCAACACGGCCCGCGACGTGGACCTCTTGATCCGCGCCGCCGGGTTGGAACCCAACGACCGCATCCTCGACTTATGCTGCGGCCAGGGGCGGCACTGCCTGGAGCTCGCCCGGCGGGGCTTCAAGCAGATCACCGGTTTCGACCGCTCCCGCTACCTGGTCCGCCTGGCCCGCAAGCGCGCCAAAACGGAAGGATTATCGGTCTCCTTCCACGAGGGCGACGCACGGAGGTTTCGATTCCCGGAGGAGTCGTTCCACTGCGTGGCCTTGCTGGGCAACTCCTTCGGGTATTTCGATCGGGAGGAGGATGATCTGGCCGTGCTGCTCGGCGCACAGCGCGTCCTGCGGACCGGCGGAATCCTGGCCATGGACCTCGCCGACGGCGAATGGCTGCGCTCCAACTTCGAGAAGCGGTCCTGGGAGTGGATCGACCAGAACCACTTCGTCTGCCGCGAACGGTCGCTGGCCTCCGACAACGTCCGCCTGGTCTCGCGCGAAGTCGTCGTCCACGCCGAGAAGGGCGTCATCGCCGACCAGTTCTACGCCGAGCGGCTCTATACCCGCGGCGAAATCGCCCAGATGCTCGAGCGCGTGAGTTTCACCGCGATCCGAATGCACGAGGGGATCATCACCGACTCCGACCGCAAGCAGGATCTGGGGATGCTCGCCCACCGCATGTTCCTCACCGCCGAGGCCCCGCGCCGGACCGCCGTTCCGCGGAAAAAAGGCCCCGTGTTCCCCAAGGTCACCGTGGTCCTCGGCGATCCGCGCCTGCCCGACGCGGTCAAGCGCAACGGTCAGTTCAACGAGGAGGATATCGAGACGACCCGCCGGCTCAAGGAGGCCCTGGCCGAGCTGCCCGGCTACGAGTTCCGCTACCTCGACAACCACGCCTCGTTGGTGACGGAGTTCCGGGCCAACCCGCCGCAGATGGTGCTCAACCTCTGCGACGAGGGCTTCTACAACGACGCCTTCATGGAGCTGCACCTCCCGGCCATCCTGGAGATGCTCCGCATTCCTTACACCGGCGCGGGGCCGACCTGTTTGGGGTTGTGCTTCAATAAATCCCTGGTCCGCGCCATCGCCGCAGGGTTGGACGTTCCCGTCCCGCTGGAAACCTACTACGACCCGGACGACCAGGCCGCCACGTTGCCCTCAGCCTTCCCCGCCCTGGTCAAGCCCAACTACGGCGACAGCAGCATCGGCATCCGCCAAAACGCCGTCGCCGGTTCGCCGGAAGAGCTGTGGGGCTACCTCGAGGAGCTTCGCGTGGAGCTTCCCGGCCGATCGGTGTTGATCCAGGAGTTCCTCACCGGCCCGGAGTACAGCGTGAGCATCGTCGGCAACCCCGGCCTCACCTTCCGCAACCTCCCGCCGCTGGAGGTGGACTACACCGGCCTCGACCCCGGCCTGCCGCCCATCCTCGGCTACGAGTCCAAGTGGATCCCCGACTCGCCCTATTGGACACAGATCAAATACCACGAGGCCCGTATCGACGAGGAAGTCCGCCGTCGCCTCTTCGACTACTCCAACAAATTGTTCGAGCGCCTGGACTGCCGCGACTACGCCCGTTTCGACTTCCGCACCGACGCCGACGGGGAGATCAAGCTGCTGGAGGTCAACCCCAACCCCGGTTGGTGCTGGGACGGCAAACTGAACTTCATGGCCACCTTCGGCGGCCTGCGCTACGCCGAACTCCTCGAACTCATCCTCGAAGCCGCCCAGGAACGAATTGCTTCGCGCAAAGAATCCGCGCGGTAGGTGCGGTGGGCCACATCTCCCGGACCTGGCGGGCGAGTCGTCGAGCGTCCGCCGTCGGTACCAGGCCTGTCGAACGTCCCGCTTCTTGCCCGAGGGTGAAGCTCGTGTCATGGAGCTACATCCTGCTAGGATGTTGTAGCGTATGGCCCTGTTCCTGACCGACAAAGACATTGCGACGCAGCTTGCGGAGAGCAAGACCCTGCCAGCGGACTGGCGGATCCGTGCCGCGTTGAAGTCGAAGCGAGGACACCGTGAACGCGAGTTCGATGTCAAGGGCGAGACCGGATCGCAATTCCGCGTTATTCTTCGGGAGGCGGTTCGGAACCCGCTGGACTTCTCGGTGATCCTGGGCGTGCTCGTGCCAAAAACCAACCAGGTTTTCAGGCTGCTGCGGTGCAACGGAAAGAGCCATGAGCACACGAATCGGATCGAAGGGACCGCCTTCTACGATTTTCACGTGCATCGGGCAACGGAGCGGTATCAAATAGAAGGTTACCGAGAAGACGGATATGCGGAGGTAACCGATAAATACTCGAACCTCGAAGGAGCCTTGGACACGCTGCTAACGGAGGGCGGATTCGTGCATCCGCCCACGCCGCAGACGCAGATGGACTTCAACGGGGGAGGCGCGGGATGAACCTCGAAGCCGTCGAACGAGATTTTCAGGAGAAGGTCGGTCGTAAGGTACGGATCGCTGCGGAGGGGCTGGATCGTTTCCGCGTGTTTACGCCGTTTCTGTTCGACGACGGCGACCACCTGTGCATCGTGCTTCATCGCCGGGACGATAACTGGGTCCTCAGCGACGAGGGGCACACGTTCATGCACCTCACGTACGAGTTGGAGGAGAAGTGGCTCCAGCAAGGGACGCGAAACAAGATCATCACGTCAGCCCTGGGAAGTTTCGGCGTGGAAGATGCCGACGGTGAACTCCAACTAGGCGTACCGGACGAAAGATTCGGCGACGCCTTGTTTGCGTTTGTGCAGGCCCTCCTCAAGGTCACCGATGTTCTGTTCCTTAGCCGCGAGCGAGTCAAGTCGGCGTTCTGGGAAGATTTCCTCGATCTTTTTAAGCAAACCGTTCCCGAAGGTCGGCTGGCCTTCGACCATTTCGACGCGGCACATGACCCGGAAGGCAAGTACAAGGTGGATTGTCGAATCAATCACCTGCCGCGACCTGTCTTCGTCTTCGCTGTTCCGAATGATGACAAGTGCCGCGACGCAACGATCACACTTCTACAGTTTGAGCGTTGGGGCGTGTCGCATCAGTCGCTCGCTATTTTCGAGGAACAGGAGGGCATCAATCGCAAGGTTTTGGCTCGGTTCTCGGATGTGTGCCAGAAACAGTTCTCAAGCCTTGGGACGAACCGTGACCGCATCGTGAAGTACGTACGGGAGACGGCCCAGATACCGGAGTAGGCTTGCGGACAAGCGGTGGGGCGACGCGAACTGGGAGGATAATCCCGATTGCAGCCGACGTCGAAAGACACTCTCCTATCGCGCCGCTCCCGCGTTGGCACCGCCGCCGGGTGGCCGCTCGCTTGTTCTTGCCCGGTCGTCCGCGAACCTGACGCGCCGGCGATCCGTCCTTGGCACCGAGTGGGTGGTTATGGTGGCCGTGGTCGGGCGAGTCCCGGCGCGCCGGGACTACCCTGGGTCGGCGGTCGGCAAACACCCCCAACCCCAATGGGGTTGCGGGTCAATCCAGAACCGCGCGCAGCCGGCTTCACGCGCTGGTTATCCCGTCGCGCGCGGCTCGTCGGCGCAAACCATGCCGGGGTAACGAGCTTCAACCCCTGGCCAACGCGGCATAGACCACGGCGCCTTGGGTCTTCGGCCCCATCTTCTTGAGGTGGCCCAGCGAAACGAGTTTTTCCAAGTCGCCCTCGACCGTCCCTTGCGGCAAGCGGGCGTCCTGGGCGACCCCGCGGACGGTGCGCCAACGATAGCGGGGGTTGGCGGCGGCCTGGAAGACGGTAGCGAGCGAACCGGAAAGTCCTTCGGGTCTGGCCATTTCTGATGGTTCGACGGAATGATTCGCGCCTTGCTTTAATG
>CAYQZH010000119.1:0-12275 GCA_964421865.1 uncultured Phycisphaera sp.
GGCGAGGTCTGGGTGGCCGAGCAGCGCGAGCCCGTACGGCGCAAGGTGGCCCTCAAGATCGTCAAGGCCGGGATGGACACCCGCGAAGTGCTGGCCCGCTTCGAAGCCGAGCGGCAAGCGCTGGCTTTGATGGACCATCCCGGAGTGGCCAAGGTCTTCGACGCCGGGGCCACGGACACGGGGCGGCCATACTTTGTAATGGAGTACGTGGCCGGCCTGCCGATCATCGAGTACTGCGACACCACGCACCTGAAGATTTCCGACCGCCTGGCGCTGTTCATCGAAGTCTGCCAAGTGGTACAGCACGCTCACCAGAAAGGGATCATCCACCGCGACCTGAAACCATCGAACATCCTCGTAACGGTGCAAGACGGCAAGCCGGCGCCGAAGGTCATCGACTTCGGCATCGCCAAAGCGACGATGGGACGCTTAACCGACCGTACGCTGTATACCGAAATGGGTAAGCTCATCGGTACGCCGGAGTACATGGCCCCGGAACAGACGGGCACCAGCGGGCTGGACGTCGACACGAGGGCGGACATCTACAGCCTGGGCGTGATCCTCTACGAGCTGCTCACCGGGACGCTGCCGTTCGATCCCAAGACCCTGCGCAACGCCGGGTTCGACGCCATGGCCAAGATCATCCGCGAATTGGAGCCGCCCAAGCCCAGCACGCGATTGAGCACCCTGGCCGAGGAAGCGGTCAATCGTCGAAACGGAAAAACGCCGGAGGATATCGCCCGTGCCCACGATACCGACTTCCGTACGCTACGGCGGGAGCTTCGCGGCGACTTGGATTGGATCACGCTCAAAGCCCTGGAAAAGGACCGCACGCGGCGTTACGAGTCGGCCAGTGGTCTGGCGGCGGACGTCCAGCGGCACTTGATGCAGGAGCCGGTGATCGCTGCACCGCCCGGTACCGCATATAAGGTGCGAAAGTTCGCTCACCGGCACAAGGTCGGGGTGGCCGCGGGGATCACGATCGCCGGGGTGCTGGCGCTGGGGATTGTGGGGATGTCGGCGGGCTTGGCATGGGCGGTGCGCGAACGGAGCGAAAAGCAAGCAGTTATCGATCTGATGCGAGAAATGCTGGGGGCTGCCGATCCATACGAGTTGAAAGACCCCGACTATAAGGTGCGAGCACTCCTGGATGACTTCGACGCGAGGTTCAAGGCCCGCCCGATCCACCGACCCGAAGTAGAAGCCGTGATCTGCTCCACAATGGGCGAGGCCTATTGCGGTCTCGGAGAGTATGACAAGGCCGAAAAACACCTGCGGACCGCACTTGAAATTCGCCAGCGTGTCTTCGGCGACAAGACGAGCGCTGAGCTTGCGGCGCTGATGTTTGACCTCTCCAAGACCCTGCGATTGACGGGTCAATACGACGAAGCGGAGTCGCTGGCCCGGGCGCAATTGGAACTCCAAAAGCGGCGCCTGGGGGAGGACGATCCTGAAGTAGCCACCAGCATGAACAATCTCGCCTGGGTGCTTTGGCCCGCTGGGAAGCGGACTGAAGCTGTGACCAGCTTCCAGACGGCTCTGGAAATGCAACGACGGCACTTGGGGGAAATGCATGCTCGGACCGCGGACACCATGAGCGGGCTCGCCTTCTTGCTCATGCGAATGGGTCGGCCTGCCGAAGCCGAGCCGCTGGCCAAGAAGGCTGTGGAGGTGCGCGAACGCCTCTTCGGACAGGATGCGCCAGTCTATTTACACAGCCTGAGCATCTACGCGGGCTCGCTGCACGATCAGGGGCGACTCGAGGTTGCCGAACCTCTCTACCGAAAGGTGATTGAATCAGAAAAGCGCGTGCTGGGCGAGGAACACCCCGAGGTCGCGATGATCCTACACAGCCTGTCGTTCCTCCTGCAAGAGACGGGCAGGTCGGCCGAAGCCGAACCTCTGGTGCGCGAGGCCCTCCAGATCCGCCAGAAGAAGCTTAACGCGGACCATCCCGACATTGTCAACAACAAGGCGCAGCTCGCTATGATTCTGCTCGATCTAAGGCGCTACGACGAAGCCGAAACGCTGGCCCGCGAATGCGTTGCCGCTCCCGACGCACTCCCTGGACTGTATAAATTTGGGAGAGGGCGCTTTTACTCGATGAGCCTGTTGGGAGGCGCGCTTTCCGGGCAGGCCGCCACACTCTCCGACAGTAATAGGGCGGCAGCCGCCAGAAAATTCTCCGAGGCAGAACCGTTGCTCATCGAAGGCTTTGAGGGCATGCACGTTCCCAGCGACACCGTGGTTACCCGCCGGTGCAACCACGATGCGCTGGAGCGCATTGTCATGCTCTACGAGGCGTGGGACGCCGCCGAGCCGGGGAAAGGCTACGCCGCGAAGGCGGAAGAGTATCGTGCGTTACTCGAAGCAAAACATGAGGACGCTGCGGGAAAGTAAGGGGGTACGAGGCGTTCGGTCAGCGCGGGAAACGGCCATGAGCTTGCAGCAGCGCAGTGCGGAAGAGATTTTCAACGCGGCCCGAACTATTGCCGATCCAAAAGAGCGAGACTCCTACCTTCGGGATGCGTGCGGCTCCGACTTGGCGATGCGCGCCAGGATTGACGCGCTGCTCAAAGCGGATGCGGAGGCCGGCAGTTTTCTGGCCGACGGTAAAGGGGAACCGAACGCAAGATCAGGCGATATAGCGGTGGAGGGTGACCCCGACGCCACCGTCGCTCATCGCGCTGACCGATCACCGAAGCGGTTCACCGAAATGCCGGGGATGCAGATCGGGCCGTACCGGCTGCTGGAGCGCATCGGCGAGGGCGGGTTCGGCGAGGTTTGGGTGGCCGACCAGCGCGAGCCCGTGCGGCGCAAGGTGGCCCTCAAGATCGTCAAGGCCGGGATGGACAGCCGCGAAGTGCTGGCCCGCTTCGAAGCCGAGCGGCAAGCGCTGGCCCTGATGGACCATCCCGGGGTGGCCAAGGTGTTCGACGCCGGGGCCACCGACTCCGGGCGGCCCTACTTCGTGATGGAGCACGTGGCCGGCCTGCCGATCAACGAGTACTGCGACACCACGCACCTGAAGATCTCCGACCGCCTATCGCTGTTCATGGATGTCTGCCAGGTGGTGCAGCACGCCCACCAGAAAGGGATCATCCACCGCGACCTTAAACCCAGCAACATTCTAGTCGCCTTGAATGACGGACGGCCGGCGCCGAAGGTCATCGACTTCGGAATCGCCAAGGCGACCCTTGGTCGTCTGACCGAGCGCACGCTCTACACGGAAGTCGGCCGGATGATGGGCACGCCGGAGTACATGGCCCCGGAACAGACGGGCACGAGCGGGCTGGACGTGGATACGCGGGCGGACATCTACAGCTTGGGCGTGATCCTCTACGAGCTGTTGACCGGCACTCTTCCCTTCGATCCCAAGACCCTGCGCAACGCCGGATTCGACGCCATGGCCAAGATCATCCGCGAGTTGGAACCGCCCAAGCCCAGCACGCGGCTGAGCACCCTGGCCGAGGAAGCGGTCAATCGTCGAAACGGAAAAACGCCGGAAGACATTGCCCGTGGCCACGACACCGACTTCCGCACGCTGCGACGGGAGGTGCGCGGCGACTTGGATTGGATCACACTCAAAGCCCTGGAGAAGGACCGCACGCGGCGCTACGCGACGGCCTCCGCGTTCGCCGACGATGTTGCCCGCCATTTGAACCACGAGCCCGTCTTGGCCGGTTCGCCGACCATTTCGTACCGCCTGAGGAAGCTTGTGCGTCGTAACCGCGCCCTTGTTTCTGCGATCGCGGTCCTCTTTTTTGTGCTGGTTTCGTCGACCGTTGTCTCCACATCGCTTTACTGGGATGCAAAAAAGGCGCGGTCAAGCGCGATTGAGTCACGAGACCTATCTGTAAGTGCGCAGAATCAGGCGGAGCGGGACCGTCAGGTTGCACAAGACAGCGAGGCGAATGCCCGGCTCGAGACCGCGAAAACCAAGGCCGTCACCGACTTCTTGCGGAATATGCTCGGATCAGCCGATCCGATGCGTGCCCGAGGTCGCGACGTAACCGTAAGGGAGGTGCTCGACGAGGCTTCAGGCACCGTGGAAGCGAAACTGGGCGACCAGCCCGAGGTGCAGGCGCAAGTGCGGGCCACCATCGGCTGGACCTACATTAGTCTTGGGTTTGGCGAACAGGCTATACCGCATCTGCAGTGGGCCCTCAGCGTCTTCCGAGAGAAGCTTGGGAGTGAACATGCAACGACCTTGTCTACACTACGAGACCTCGGGTTGGCTCATCATCTGGTCAACAACAACAAAGAGTTTGTGGCGGCAATTGAGGAGTACTTTGCGACCGCGCGACGCCTGTTTGCCGAGGACGACCCGACGACGGTGGACGCCATGAGCTTTCTGGGGAACGCGTATGATAATCTCGGCGACTATAAAAAGGCTGAACCCCTCCTCGTCCGAGCCAATGAGCTGGCGATGCGCATCTATTCGAAGGACGACTGGCGCCTAGTTGGGACGCGCGGAAATCTGGGAGCCTTGTATTGGCACCTCGGCCGTTTTAGCGAGGCGGAAAAGGCGTACAGTGAGTCGTTAGCCGAGTCCAACTTGGCGCCGCAATTCAAGGTAAGAATGCAGAACGAACTGGCACTGGTTTATCTGGCGCAGGGAACGCTCGACAAGGCGGAGGAGACGGCACGCGCTGCTTTAGAGAAGGGTGTCCAAATCCTGGGCCATGAACACCCGGCGACGGTCATGACCATGCGCACGTTGGCGAACGTTCTGGCGCTTCGAGGGGGCACCTCCGAGGCCGAAGACCTCTATCGCAAGGCCATCGATGCCTCCCGCCCCATTCTAACTTCGCGACGCGTAGAACTGCGCGACTCACTCAGAGGCTACGTTGAGCTCTTGGATCGCACGGGCCGGTTGAACGATGCCGAGCAGCAGGTTCTCGCGGTGCTGGATGTCGAGCGTCAAGTGCTCGGTGACGATGATCCGGAAACACTCGGTTCTCTGGTGTGGCTCACGCACTTTGCGGCGGCCCAAGGCGCGGTCGAACGAGCCCGCCACTACCAGGAAAGCCAGATTGAACCTCGGAATCGGATGGTGGCGTCGTCGAAGGCGTCCGCGCAAAGCCTGAACGACTATGCCTGGGCGCTCCTGACGATTGAACCCGAGGAGTTTCGCGACCCCACGGGGGCGTTGCCGGTGGCGGAGAAGGCCGTGGAATTGAGTGGGCGGAAGGATCCGTCTTTTCTCGATACGTTGGCTCACGCGTATCGGATGGCGGGCGAATTCGAACGGACCAAGCAGACCTATGATGAGGTCATCTCCCTCGTTTTTTCAGAGGAGTCGGAGGCCGCTTGGGGGTCCGAACACGCGCTGATCGCGGGGCTCGTCAATCTCATCGATTCCGTGCGCGAAAAGGGTGACCTTCCGGCATTGCAACAACAAGTTTGCGAGTCCGCCGAGAAGGCGGGGCGAATGTTGCTTGCGAAGCGCCAGGCCGCACACCATGAGATGACTCACGTCGCGCAGAACTATCTCGCCTTAGCGTTGGTCAAGTGCGGGAAGTTCGCCGAGGCCGAACCTCTAGTGCGCGAGACTTTGGAGCATCGCAGAGCGTCCCTTCCGCAGCATCATTGGCTCATTGGGAATTCGATGAGCCTTTTGGGTGAAACGCTTCTGAGACAGGGTAAGTTGACCGAAGCGGAAGCCTTGCTGGTCGGCGGCTTCGAGCAGATTAGGCGCGATCCGCAGGCGCCTGAGGTTCGTAAGCGCGAGGCATTGGATCGGATCAGACGCCTCTACGAAGCTTGGGACGCCGCGGAGCCGGGGAAAGGCTACGCCGCGAAGGCGGAGGAGTATCGTGCGTTGCTCGAAGCAAAACATGAGGACGCTGCCGGAAAGTAAGGCGGCAAGAGGCGTCCGGGAAGCATGGATCAAGCCGGGCACGTGGCTCGGCACTACGCTTTGTTGATGACACGTTCTCCGCTCCCCGGCTCTCCGCGACCTCATTCGACAATCAGCTTCCATCAATCGACAATAGCCATTCGCATGGCTCTGACGCTGAAAGCACGGCTCGGCCCCTATGAAATCCTCTCGCCCCTCGGTGCAGGCGGGATGGGCGAGGTCTACCGCGCGCGGGACACGCGCCTCGACCGCGAAGTGGCCATCAAGGTGTTGCCGCAGCATCTCTCGCGGAGCCCGGAGTTCAAGCAGCGATTCGAGCGCGAGGCGAGGGCGATCTCCAAGCTGTCGCATCCCAACATCTGCACCCTCTACGACATCGGCCAGCACGACGGCGTCGACTATCTGGTGATGGAGTACCTTGAGGGAGAACCGCTCGCGGAGCGGCTGTCGAAGGGGGCCTTGCCGATCGACCAGGTCCTACGCTACGGCGTCGAAATCGCCTCGGCGCTGGACCAGGCCCATCGCCACAGCGTGGTTCATCGCGATCTGAAGCCCGGCAACATCATGCTCACCAAATCGGGCGCGAAACTACTGGACTTCGGATTGGCGAAGAGCATCACGTTGAGCGGAAGTGAGCCGAATGCGGTGACCATGACCGGTCCGCTGACCGGCGCGGGCACGATCCTGGGCACCTTCCAATACATGGCCCCGGAGCAACTGGAGGGCAAGGAGGCCGACCCCCGCACGGACATCTTTGCGTTCGGCGCCGTGCTCCACGAAACGGCTACGGGCAAGCGGGCCTTCGAAGGGTCGAGTCGGGCAAGCCTCATTGCCTCGATCATGTCGTCTCAGCCGCGACCGATCAGCGAACTTCAGCCCCTGACCCCGAAGGCACTGGATCGCCTCGTACGCAAGTGCCTCGCCAAGGACCCCGACGCTCGTTGGCAAAGCGTTTCGGACGTTGCGGATGAACTAAGATGGATCGCGGAAACGGGCACAGTTGCGAGCCGGGCATCTGTTGCGGCGCGCCCGGGCCGGTTGATGTGGCTGGCATGGGCCCTCGTCACGCTCCTTGTTGCTGGACTGGCCGTCCGGCTCGCGCCGCGGTCCGCGCAAAAGCCTGTGGAGGTTCGGACGATCCGGCTCTCCTTGTTGCCGACGGGCCCGCTGGATCTCGATCCGGACCCGGCTAATGTAGCGATTTCACCGGACGGCACACAGATCGTGTTCGTCGCCTCCGAGTCGCAGGGGGCAAAGCGCCTGTGGCTGCGCCCCCTAACCTCCCAAACGGCCCAACCGTTGCAAGGTACTGAGGGCGGCGAAACCCCTTTCTGGTCGCCGGACAGCCGGTTCATCGCGTTCTTTGCCTGCGGTAAGCTCAAGAAGGTGGCCACGACGGCAGGAGCGCCGCAAGTCCTGTGCGACGCGCCCGACGGACGTGGCGGCGCGTGGAACCGGGATGATGTCATCCTTTTCGCTCCGGCCTCCGGCGGCATTCTGCAGCGGGTTGACGCCCGCGGCGGCGTGCCCACGCCGGTCACGCAACTCGACGCGGCGCGCGGTGAGAACGCCCATCGGTTCCCTTGTTTTCTGCCCGACGGAAAACACTTCCTCTATGTCACGTTGCCTTCCCAGGGGCGGGAATACCCGGTCCGCTTGGGCAGCCTGGAAGGCGGACAGCCGGTCGATCTTTTGAGGGCGTGGGGCGCGCCGGTCTACACTCCGCCGGGTCTTCTCGTGTTTCCGCGGGGAAGCGCGGTGATGGTCCAGCGGTTCGATGCCGAACGGCTCGCCCTGATCGGCGAACCTGTCCCGATTCCCGAAGTGTCGAACGTCGTATCCAATTTCTCCGGCGCAGACACGGTGTCCGTCTCCTCCAACGGCGTGTTGGTTTCCGCGCCGGGGTGGACTTCTCCCACGAAAGTCGAGTGGTTCGACCGTGAGGGCAGGCAGGAGGCTCAGATACCGCTCCCGGAGGCCCGCTACCAGAGTCCCGTCATCTCGCCCGATGGAGGCAGCGTCGCCATCTTTCGCGGATCGGTGGAGGCGGACGACCTGCTGCGCATCGATCTCGCACGAAGTGTGGCCACACAACTGACATTCGGGAACTATTACAACAACAATCCAAGGTGGTCGCCGGACGGGCGCTGGATCGTGTTCACCTCCAACCGAGGACCTTCGGGTGACCTATATCGCATCGCGGGCACGGGGGGCGACCAAGAGGAACTCGTCGTCAAGCTGGAAGGCAACTTCAATTGGCTATGGGACTGTTCACGCGACGGACGGTTCCTCATTTACTCATCTCTGAATCCGCAGACCAATTGCGACCTGTGGTTGGTCCCGATGACCGAGGAACCTAAGCCGGTTCCGTTCCTGAAGACGCCATTTGACGAGAACGACGCGAGCCTTTCGCCCGACGGGCGGTGGATCGCGTACCACTCGAATGAATCCGGGCGAAAGGAACTGTACGTTCAATCGTTTTCGACTCCCGGCAGCAAGACGCAGATCTCGACGGAAGGAGCGAACGAGGGGTATCTCAGTTATCGCGGCAATTCTTCGGTGTGGTGGCGACGAGCGGACGAAATCCTCTATCTCAGCGAGGACAGGAGCACGATGATGGCCGTGGCCGTGGAGCCGGGCGAATCCGTCAAAGTCGGGGCCTCGCGGGCACTGTTCAAACTGCCCACGGGTACCACGGAAATCACGGCATCGCCCGACGGACAGCGTTTCCTGGTCATCATGGGCGTTGCGGGCCGGGCACAATCCGCCCCGACGGTCGTGGTCAACTGGGACGCAGGACTACTCAAACCATGAGCCTATCCGCCGATAGCAAGCTGGGTTCGTACGACATCATCCCTCCCCTCGGCGCCGGCCCGGTCATGCGTGCGGCGCAGTCCCCATCGCTGCGTGCAGCAGGATTCCTGACATCACCAGGGCAACGACGACCTTGGCTACCGCGCCGAGCACGAACCCCATGGCCGCGAAGAAGCCGACTTTGGTCCCGTGCGTGACGCGTCTGCGGACGGCCAGTTCGACCAACGTCGCCCCGGCGAAGCAACCAACCACGGCCCCCATCATCGACCCCACAATCGGGACCGGAACGAGGAACGACAGAAAGATCATTCCGAGAATCCCGCCGAGCATTCCGCCCCAGGCCGCTTTGCCGGAGGCGCCGGCCCGCCGTGCCGTGACCACCGACGCCAGAATTTCCACAGCCTCGCCGAACAGGGCGACGCCGATGAGAACGGCTACGAGAGTGACGCCGGAGCGAGCCCAACCGTTGCTCCACGCGTGTCCAAACGCCGTCGCGGCGATCAACCATGTGCCGGGCAGCCGGATGGTCGTCATCGCCACGCCAATCAGGCAACAGAGAATCAGCAGGCCGGTAACCAGGATTTCATGCATCGACCCACGCTCGCCGGCCCGCCGACGCCTTAGCCGTCCGATAGGATCGTCATAGCGCGGCTCGCAAGCAAGCACTTGGCGATTCCGTGAATCGTGTCAGACCGTTCCCAACCGCTCGACTCCCCCGGCTACCGGGAATAGAATCCACACACGGTGCCCAGGACGGCGTTGAATCGCAACTCGCGACGTGAACGGTGAGGCCATGATGCGTAGATGGATAGCGTGGGGGCTTTGGATCGCGGCGGCCGCGGCGTTGGCCGGGCCGCAACAGGTGATTGGCGCACCGACCGCATCCGATAGTGGAGACGCCTCGACGGCGCTGCCGAATGCCCCAGCGGATCCGGAGATCCTGGAGCCGATCCGACCGCTCCTGCCCGATCAGACCAGCCTGGGCGCCGTACGAACACGGGACTGCGGATCGCCCGAGGTGTTGATGGCGGCGGCAGGAGCGTTGTTCTCTCTGATGCCAAACCTCGTCCCTCGCCGCACACGGTCAACGGGCAAATCATGAACCAGTCTGGCGCCCAGGGCGCGGTCGTAGCGCTCCTCAACGACTTGATCTTTGAGACCAAGATTCGCTCGACGGCCCAGGCGTTGGGAATCCAAGTCACGGTCGTTCGTGCGTTGGACGCCCTGGGGAGCGAACTGGAACGGTTGCGACCAAGCCTGCTGTTGGCAGACCTCAACACCGCCGGGCCTGATGTGGTCCAAGCCCTCGCAACCGTGCACGGTCACCCGGCCAGGCCGTACGTGGTCGCCTATGTGTCCCACGTCGACCAAGACCTCGCCCAACAGGCCAAGGACGCCGGCGCCGATCAGGTCATGCCCCGTTCCCGGTTCAACGCCGAGCTGCCGCGAATCCTCCAGACGCATTGCGCTCCGGCGTAGAACCGGCGGGCTTCCCTGCGCGTGAGCGGATCGTCTCTCTGGTGGAGAACGCCATATTCGCGCGCCCGATGTTGCACCGCCGATCCGAACCGGGAGCCCCAGCGATGAAGCAAGCTGTTCTCGCCTCGTCCGCCTTGGGCTACAATCCGACCCGATGGCCGACGACCCCACGCAACCCCACTTCAGCGACGCGATCGGCCACGACGACCCTATCCAAGCGACGCGTATGTCATTCGGAGATCATCTGGACGAGCTGCGTCGCTGCCTGGTCCGGGCCTTGATCGGGGTCGCACTCGCGGGCGTGCTTACGCTGAGCTTTGGCCGGGAGATTCTTCAGATCATCTTTCGTCCCCTGTGGACGGTGCAATTCGCCAACGGTCTGCAACCGAACCTGCAAGTGTTGGCCCCCACGGACGCCTTCACCGCGTATCTGAAGGTGAGCGCGCTTTCCGCCTTGATCCTGGCGATGCCCTGGGTTCTTCATCAGATGTGGCATTTCGTGGCCGCGGGGCTGTACTTCCGGGAGCGACGCTTCGTGAAATCGCTCGTATGGTCGTCGTCCGGGCTTTTCGCCGTCGGCGTGTTGTTCTTGTATTACCTCGTCCTACCGCTCGTGCTCCAGTTTTTCATCACCTTCAATAGGGCGTTCGGCGTCGCCGATCTTGCACCCTCCGCCCTTCAGCGTGTGTTGCTGCCCGAACGGACCTTATCTGCGGAAACGACGGGCACGTCGGCCTATATGCAACTGCCCGTCCGCCGCGAAGACCCGCCGGATGCAAAACCCGGGGAGCCTTGGGTCAACGCCGCGACGCGCCGACTGATGCTGAAAACGACTGAGGGGGTTTGGTCGATCCCCTTCGAATCCGGCCCAACCTCCCCGGCCATGCAGAGCCAGTTTGCCGTGGATCAATACATCTCTTTTGTTTTGCTGCTCTCGCTGGCGTTCGGGATTGCGTTCGAGACGCCGATCGTGGTTTGTTTCCTGGCCTGGACGGGGTTGGTTTCCACGGCCACGATGGCCGGAGGACGCCGCTACGTCGTTCTGGGCACGGCCGTCGCTTCGGCGGTGATGACTCCCTCCGCCGATATCCTCAACCAAATGCTGCTCGCCGTTCCGATGTATGTCCTCTTCGAGGCCGGGTTGTGGATCGCCCGCCGCATGGAACGCCGCAAGACAGCCCAGTCCGGCGCCACGGGGTGATTCCCTTTCATCACCCTCCTCAGCCGCTTGTACGGTTTAGCCATTTTATGCCGCCGCGAGCAGGACGACTTTAGCGACGATCCTGCATGTGTGGTGGGGTGCTTCTCGATGTTGGCAATGCAGATCGAACGCGAGGCGGGGGCGAGACCAACGAAGAAGTAGCTCGGTTACACTAAAACTTTCGGGATGTGCCAAAATCACTTGCCACACCCCCCAAGTATCGAGTCCAACGCCACGCCGCCGGCCTTGACTGCGAACGCCGTTTTGGTACACTATCTCCCGGGCAGTTTACAGCTCAGCCGCAGGGCGGAGGGGGAGCGAAACCGGGTGTATCTGCGACCACCGCGGCTTTCCACTCGTTCGCACCGGGCTGTTCATGGGAGGAGGAAAAGGCCATGCGTTCCGTCAGTCTTCTCATCGCCGTTCTCGCGGCAGCCGTTTCGACCGGCGAAGTCGTTCAGGTACGGGACCCAGGCGGCGCGACGGCCGGCATCGGGTCAACCATCGACATCGCCGCGTTCGTGGAATGCTTGGACGGGCCCAATGCGGTCATCGTGGCGAGTTGTTCAACGGCCAACTTCCATCCCGACACCCATATTGACCTTCTTGATGTGGCCGTGGCCCAACGCAGCTTCCTCCTCGAACCCGGGCCGATCCAAATTGGCGTTGAGACCGCCGGCGAGATCGATCCGGTCGACGACGTGGACCTCTACTCCTTCAACGCCACGGCCGGGTCGTTCGTGACCGTGGATTACAGCACCCCGACGGTGAACAACCGGCCGGATCATCCCGTCCGCCTGGACCTGATCCGTCCCGACGGAACCACGGCCTCGACCGTCCCGTCGTGCGACTTCACCGCTCGCCTCGACAACATCGCCGTCAATCAGACCGGAACCTGGAGCGTCCGCGTGCGGTCGT
>CAYQZH010000120.1:0-12257 GCA_964421865.1 uncultured Phycisphaera sp.
AGGGCAACGCGATCGTGGCCAACCTGTTCTTTCAGGCGATCGTCGGGCCGACGAATTGATTCGGGCGAAACCCGGCTACCGCCTGCGGTGCAAGGCCCGGTCCATTTCTCTCTTGTGTTCGCGGGTTTGGAGGGTGCGGCGTTTGTCGCCGATGGTCTTGCCGCGGGCCAGAGCGACGGCCACCTTGGCGATGCCGCGCTCGTTGAAGTAGATGCGCAGGGGGACCAACGTCAGGCCCTTCTGCTCGACCTGGGGCCGGAGCTTACGAATCTCACGGACGTGGATGAGCAGCTTGCGACGCCGTAGCGGATCGTGGTTCTGCGCATGGGCGAACGAATAGGCCGCGATGTGCGAGCCAATCAGCCAAAGCTCGTCGTCCTCGATGCGGGCGTAGGCCTCCTCGATCGAGGCGTTCTTGTCCCGAAGGCTCTTGACCTCCGTGCCCCGCAGCACGATCCCGCAATCGAACTGTTCGAGGATTTCAAAGCGAAAAGCGGCCTTGCGATTGCGGCAAACGGTGTTGTCGGCGGTAGCGGCCTTGGACATAACTTCCGCATTTACAGATACTTAGGTGCAAATAGGATTCGGGGCTCATTAGGCCTATAATTTCAAACGATTGTATCGTTGGGGTCGCCCACCGCAACTAACGGCGTGGGCATAGGTTATAATGGGTTGTAGGAGTGGTGGTTGATCGTGGCGGAACGTGTGGCGACGACCAGCCGGGAGTACGAGGTTCAACTCATCGGTCGGGCGCGGGCGGGCGATCGTGCCGCTCTGCGCGAACTGGTCGATGGGCACAAGGACCGTCTGTTCGCATTTATCTGGCGGATGGTCCGCGACCACCACGAGGCCGAGGACATCTGCCAGGACGCCTTCCTCAAGGCCTTCGCCTCGCTGGACAGCTTCTCCAGCCAATACCGCTTCAGCACCTGGCTGTTCACCATCGCGTACCGCGTTTGCCTGAACCGGTTGCGGCGGAAGCGGACCTTCTCCGGCGAGCTGGATTTCGCGGGTTTTCCGGCAAACGACGCCGTGACCCCGTCGGCGACGTTGGAATCGGAGGAGGCCCGCCGCGTTCGAACGATGGTCTGGTCGGCGGTCGATCGACTCAGTCCTCCGCAGCGCGCGACGATCCTTCTCTTCTATCGGAACGAATTCGGCTGCCACGAGATTGCGCGGGTTCTGCAACTACCGTTGGCGACGGTGAAGAGTCATCTGCACCGTGCGCGGGCCAGGTTGCGGGAGCTGCTTGAAGCTCTTCCGGAGCAAGATTGGAGTTATTTCCGCAACCTTTCGGAGCGAGCCGGATAAAAGCGGATGTCGGCGGCAGTGGATGGACCGACGTGCGAGTGTTGTGATGCGTTGCGAGGAAGCCCGACAACTATTCGACGCCTACCTGGACGGTGAGTTGTCGCCGTCGCTGGGGACGGAACTTGGCGCTCACCGTGTGCGTTGTGCGGACTGTCGTCGGGCGTTGGCTCTTCTGGAAGTTAGCGGCCACATCATCAGTTCCGATCGGGAACCGGTGGCCGTGCGGCATGACTTTTCTGAACGCCTGCTGTTGTGCATGGCAGTTCCGTATCGCGGCTGGCTCGGGAAGGTCCGGCGCAGCCTCTATGTAGCCGGTCCGCTGACGGCGGCGGCCATGATTACGCTGGCATTCCTGGGATTCTTCGACCGCGGCCGCGATTCGAAAGTCGCCGGGTTGAAGGTGGAGCCGACGCACGTCGAAGCCGGCGTCGTCGCCCCGCGCCCCTCCGCCCCCGCGCCGTCGGTTCAGAACCGTGAGGCGGCCGAGCGGGCGATCGACCGATGGGTCGGGCAGATGCAAATGAACAAGGCCGCCGCGGGGCCGACGACCGATTCCTCCCCGAAGATGCTCAATCTGACGATCCTGCAGATCCTCGATATGCTCGAAGAGGGGAATGACGGCTTGGCCCGCCCGCAGCGCTTCCCCGGCGCCGACCCGCACGAGCCATTCGGTCCGCCGGACGAGCCTCCGGCGAACGACGAGGATGTCGAAGACCTGTAGTCCGCGAGGCCGCGGATTTCGGTCAGCCTCCATCGCGTCCTCCAGTTGAACATCGGTCGTGGCATTGATCTTGCGCAACAGCCTGTTGGAACACCGTCGCGCCGCCGTTCGCGCCGCCTTCGTCGTGCTATTCGCGGCGACGCCGCTCCTCGCGCAATCTCCGCCCGTCGAAAAGGACAAGGCGACGAAGGCGCCGATGGCGAGGTACGTGCCGGCGACGGCGAAGCTTTTCGTTGAGTTCCGACGTCCCCGCGAGGTCGACGAGACGTTGCGGCAGGCCCAGGCCTGGCGGCTGTGGTCGGCGGCGGCCCCAGGGACGACCAATCCGAAAAAACCTACCGATCTGCGGACCGCCCTCATCGACTTCCTCGGACTCGACTCCTCTGCGAGTGTGGACGAAATGATGAAGGCGGAGATCGGGCTGATCGCCCCCTCCTATTCCGATCTGAGCCGCGCGGTCTGGTTCGTACGTCTTCCCAACCCCAAGGTCCTCGACCGATGGTTTCCCAGGGAATGCCGACAAGACACCGCCGGACCCGGGGCGGACAGTTTTTTCCGCATGACCGACGGCATGATCGTGGGAGTGCGTGAGGGGATCGTCGCCATGGCCCGCCGCAGCGACGGCAGCAACCTGGTGCGCGAGTTGTTCCGCCTGATGGTGGGCGGCGACGGCGAATCGCTGGAGAACTCGCCCGGCTATCGCGACCTGGTCGGCTATCTACCGGGCAAGGCCATCGCCGTCGCCTACTGGGCGAGGAAGACCGCCGGACCGGACGACGACGGCGCGTGGTCCAAGCTGTGGCCGCCGGTGGAACGCGCGGCGGTGGGAATGTCCGCCGGTGACGGCCGAATCGACCTCGCCATACGCGGCGCGCTATCGACGCCGTGTCCACACCGCGCTTTGGCCCCTCATGCGGTCGATCGGCTGATGAAACTGCCCGCAACCACGGTGGCCGCGTTGGCGACCACCCTCGATGTCAACCGACCCTCCGAGGCGACCGCACGCGACCGGTCCTCGGATCTATGGGCGAGAGCCTTGGCCTTGCTGGGCGACCTTCGGTCGGCGGCGACCGACCCGGCCCATCCGCTTCCAAAACCGGGCCCGCACGTGATCCTGGCCTGGGACCAAGACTTGAGCGCCGCGGGGGCTGCTCCCCAACTGGCCTTGTTGGTTGAAACCACGGACGCCCGCGGTCTTGATCGTGAGTTCGAGACGATCCTCGAATCCTTTGTGGGCAAGGAGGTACGGACCGATTCCACGGCGGACCCCGTGGCCGCGCCGACCGTCACACGCACGACGCATTTCGGCGTGTCCATCGGACAGGCGTCGCTGAACGGGTTCATGGAGGGCTTCCTGTCGCCCGTTGCGAATCCGGCGGGGGAGGTGGAATTGTCATGGGCCGCCCACGGCGAATGGTTCCTGGTCGCTCTTCGCCGCGAGCAAATCGAGCGAATTCTCGATGCCCAGTTCGGGCTTGTTCCCACGCTCGCCAACATCCGCGAGGTGAAGGCGTTGCGGAAACGCCAAGCGAGCAACGCCTCGATTCTCCTCCTTCAGCCGGACCTCGCTTCGGACGTGCTCCAACGGTTGGTTCTGGCGGGAGACGCTCCCCACCCGGCGAAACTGGATCCGGCGCTGTTCGCCGACTCGGCCCTCGCGGAGGCCGTCCGAGGCGGCCGGTTGGGGATCGGGATGCAGGTGGAGCAGGAACCGGGGACAGTCGTTGTCGCCCGAGTGTATCCCGACACCGCGGCCGACGGGCGTTTGCGGCCCGACGATCGGATCATCGGCGTCGATGGGCGGTTGCTCGATCTGACTTCTCCCAACGCCGACCTACGACGCCGCTGGGCCGAGCCGCCCCCCTCCGCGGGCCACACCCTCCGCGTGCAACGCGATGACACCACGATCGACGTGGTCTTGAAGCGCGACGAGCCCGAGGCCCAACCTTCGGACATGCTGATGCGCTCCCTCCCGGCGATCCGCGAACTCGCCGCGGCGCTTCGCACGATCCGCTTCGCGAGCCTCACCGTTCACCCCACGGACGAGCGGCATTACTCGGCGCTTCTTTCGCTGGGCCCGGTCCCGTCCCCTTCCCCGGCCGGCCGCTGACCGTTCGGGGAATGTAGGATCGACTCTCGGTGTGGGACTGACTTTCGATGTGGGACCGACTTTCCAGTCGGTCAATGCCCGCCGACTCCCAGAGATGATTCCCAATGCTCGTCATAACGTAGCGAGAACACCATCTGCACGCGCTCCGCGCGATCCGGTTGCCCGTCGGCGAGCACGCGAATGGCCCGCTCCAACTGAGTATACCGGCGGTCCGAATGAACCTCTCCCGCGCCGTCAAGTCGATCCATCCGATCGAGGGCGGCCGCAATGTCCAGCAGCCGGTGCCGGGTTTCGAGGAAGTCGCGGTCTAGCGCTTCGACCGCCGTTCGGGTCGTGGGCATGGGTTCTTCTCCGGTTGACTACCCTCGATGATACCGCATCGGCCGAACGCTCGCACGGACCCGTTCGTCAAGCTACAATTCCCTTCGTGGTAGCCCGTCTGCACAGTGCGACGTTCTGCGGCATTGAGGCCGTCCCCGTGGAGGTCGAGGTCGACGTATCCCCCCGCGGGTTCGCCGCTCCGATCCTGGTCGGTCTTCCCGATGCCGCGGTGAAGGAGAGCACCGAGCGCGTCCGCACGGCCATGCAGAACTCCGGGTACTCCTTCCCCCGCAACCGTACGGTCATCAACCTGGCCCCCGCGGATTTACGCAAGGAAGGCCCGGCCTTCGACCTGCCTATCGCCCTGGGCGTCCTGTTCGCCAGCGGCGATGTCGTGTCGGATAGCGCCGGTCAATATCTCGTCGTCGGCGAGCTGGCCCTCGACGGACGGGTCCGGCCCACCAACGGGGCCTTGTCCGTCGCCCTGCTCGCCAAAGAGCAGGGATTTCGCGGGGTGATCGTGCCCGCGGACAACGCCGCCGAGGCGGCCGTCGTCGAGTCGATGGATGTCATTCCCGTAACATCGCTGACCGAGGCCGTCGGGTTCCTGTCGGGTCAACTTCCGCTGGAGCCCAAGACGATCGACGTGCAGGCCGTCTTTGCCCAGTCGTCGCGCTACGACTGCGACTTCGCCGAGGTCCGCGGGCAGGAGCACGTCAAGCGGGCCATGATCATCGCCGCATCCGGCGGCCACAACGTGCTGCTCATCGGCCCGCCGGGATCGGGAAAGACGATGCTGGCCAAGCGCCTGCCCACCATCCTGCCTCCGCTCACGCTGGAGGAGTCGGTGGAGGCGACGCGCATCCATTCCGTGTCCGGTGAACTACCACGGGGGATGGCCCTGCTGGCCCGTCGGCCCGTCCGCAGCCCGCATCACTCCGCCAGCACGCCGGCTCTGGTAGGCGGCGGCTCGATCCCCCAGGCCGGGGAAGTGTCGCTGGCCCATTACGGCGTCCTCTTCTTGGACGAGTTCCCCGAGTTCACGCGCTCGTCGTTGGAGGCCCTTCGCCAACCCTTGGAGGACGCCCGGGTCACCATCGCCCGGGCCCATGCCACGGTCAGCTTCCCCGCGTCGTTCACCTTGGTCGCCGCGATGAACCCCTGCCCCTGCGGCTATTACACCGATCCGCGAAAACCGTGCAAGTGCACGCCGCTGCAGATCGACAAATATCTTTCACGGATCAGCGGCCCGTTGCTCGATCGAATCGACATCCACATCGAGGTGCCCGGCGTGCCCTTTTCGGCCCTGCGCAGCCAAACCGACGGCACGCCGTCGTCCGCCATGCGTGAACAAGTCCTCGCTGCACGGGCCAGGCAGCACCATCGCTTCGGCGACGACACCCTCATGGTCAACGGGCGAATGACAGGCCGACTGCTGCGCCAGTTCTGCAAACTGGACGACGCCGGGGAATCGGTGCTGCGCCAAGCCATGACCGAACTGGGCCTCTCCGCCCGCGCCCACGACAAGATCCTCCGCGTCTCCCGAACCATCGCCGATCTCGCCGACCGCGACGAGGTTCGCGCCGAGGACGTGCTGGAGGCCATTCATTATCGACGATTGGATCGCCAGTTGTAGGGCGGGTCATCGACCCGCCGATGCACCTTTGTCGGGTCGATGACCCGACCTTATCTCACCCTACGTGCTGCACGCCCCATGGCGACGACCGTTTTGCTTGACGGTTCACTGCGGTGCGCCTACGATGCGGCCATGTTCAGCGTGGGCCGGACCGTCGTCGGACGTGTAGTTTATCAAATGACGCTGTCGAAAAACAGCGGTCCGGCACGTTGTTGTCTTGCGATTATGGCCGCGATAGTCGTCTCCGGATGTCGGCCGAGCGAGCCGGTGCCGGCGTACTACGAGAACTTGGGGACGGAGGATAGGCCGGATAGGCTGCTGCTGCCGACATCGGCGCCGTGGAAGGACGCGGCGATCGCCAAGGGTCAGGCGGATTGGCGACCCTTCCGTAAACCCGGCGCGGAAGTGAAAGCGAGCGGCGGCGTTGCGGGGGAAACGAAGTCCGCCGCGGGCAATCCGGGGATCGAGGCCGAGCTGCGCGGACTGGTCAACGACTTCAACGCCGCGGTAGCAGAGGGGAAGTTCGACGAAGCGATCGACTTCTTGATCGAGGACCAAGTCGCCTCAGGCAAGCAGGTCGTCGAAGTTATACCGACGCTGTGGGGTAAGATCAAGGAGCTCGCCGAGGTGTTGCCGGGCGACAACCAGAATCTGAAGAACGCCGTCGCCGGCGTGTCGCTTCTCGCGATGCTCAAGCTGGAGGTAGCGTCGATCACGGTTTCGAGTCCGACGGAGGCCGTCGGGAAACTCGCCCCCGCTCCCGGCGGGGCCGGGGACGTGCGCTTCGTGCTGGTCAAAGGCAAAGATGGAGAATACTGGTACATCGATCATCCTCAGATCAGGGCCATTGCCGCGACGCTTCCGGTGCTTCAGCAGACTTTGCCACAGTTGGATGCGATTATTGCGGGAGTGAAGTCGGGGCAGATCGGTGGGGATGCGCTCGTGCAGCAAGCGACGATGATCAACCAGATGATCGGGGCGATGCTTCCGCCGAGTTCACCACCCGCGGCCGAAGCAGCCAAGAATGAACCTGGGAGAGACGCCAAGCCCGAAGATGGTAGCGGCGGCTAAACGCTGTTGCTCGGCGGGTATCGTCCATGTCCGATGCACCGCTCGTCGCTCATAGTCTCGCGGAAGCCTACTTGTACATCCTGGCGACGCCGTGCGCTTCGTGCGGTCGCGGGCCGCTGCGCGGCAGCGAAGCCGAACTCGCCAACGATGATGGCGAGGCCTGCGCGGTTTCAATCGCGGTGACGTGCGGATCGTGCCAGGGCTTGACACGGTTGCGATTTCGGCTGCCCACTCCGCCCGAGCCGATTCCCGCCCAGCAAGCACCGGTGGTCAACCCCACGGCCGAGCCGTCGCAGATTCTCGACCCAGGTCAATGGCTCACTCTGTTTCGGATGCTGGCGGAGACGGCCGGTCACGAAGCGAGCAAGAGCGGGGCGCGGCGGCTCGCGCTCGAAGCGGCCCAATGTCTGGACGAGGCCCTGAAGTTTTACAACGATGAGGACAACGACCTGCCGCCGGTCGAGGCTTTCTTGGGCAAGGATTCCCGCGCTCGGTTCAAGGCGCACCCGGAGCAGTTCTCGCGGCGGCGGTTGTTGCACTTGCGATCGAAGTTGCCGACGCCCTGGCCGATGCGGCCGGACCAACGGTCGAAAGGTACAACGAGTTAGGTGGACGGCAAGCGAGGAACCCGTTGGGCATGCATGGCGGCGCTCGCCGCCGGCGAGCTTGGTCAGGCCACCCCACTCGCCGCGGCGGCGGTCGTCCTTTGGTCTGCCGTGTCGGTCGCGCGAGCGGACGGAGGAGGCGACCTCGCGCAGCTCAAGGAACGAGTCGGAGGACTGCGCGAGCAGGTCACCGACCTTGCGGGCGAAGATGACCTGCTCGACACGTTGTACTTCGGCTGGTCGGACCGGCCCTACGCCCGTGCGACGCTGGCCATTCTCGTGAAGGTAGCGGCAACGCTGGATCGCGAAGTGGACTGCCGCGGACACGGGAACGGCAAGATCGACGACGCGACGGTGGAGTCGATGCTCGGGTGGGCCGACGATGCAATCCAACGCGTGATCCACGCCGAGCCGACCAACGACTTCCGGCCTCACCGGATCGGGATCACATGGAGACAGTTACTCGAAGGGACGGGCATGCCGCCGCTATGCGGTTTCCTGGATGGGACGCTGTTGACGTCGAAAGACCCGGCGGTAGGCGATCTCGATGTTCTCGCGTCGTTGGGCCAACGATTCTACGCCCGACCGATCGGGTCGCGCCTCGAGCACCAGGACCCCGATCTCACCGCGCAACGCGCCGAGGCGCTGGGTATGACCGTCTTCGACATTACGCCGCTGGTGGACCGGAGTGCGTGGAAATGCGGCAATCATTGGCTTTTTATGGATCCGTTGTGGCGAGAGCGCGGCCGCTACGTTGCCTTTACACGCCCCGCGTGGCTGCTTCGATGGGATCGGACGCGGTTCCCCGACGATCCGCGCCTTCTTCCGGCAGTCGAGGACGCCAAGGACGGTGAATCCCTGGCCGCGTCGCTCGCACACCGGGCGATGTTGCGTGGGGTGATGGCGATGCCCACGTACGCCGCGTACCGCTGGACCCCGCCGAAGCTGGAGGCGGCGCCCCAACACGCTCCAGCGGCCCTCACGGCGGCGTTGTGGGTTCAGGCGTTGGAAGGGCAGCGATTGACGCTCGTCGACGGATGGCGAGATGTACCTGACGAGAACGAACCCCGCGCGGTTTGCATGTTTCTGAACCCCGCGCGGGCCGACACGATCGCGCACACGGCCCTGGACTTGATGCGTAATGCCGATTTCGTCAGGGCCTTCGACGGCACACCGCTGCTGGCGCTTGCCGTCGGTGAGGACGCGGTCACGTACGAAACGGACAACCCCAAGAGGGAGGCGGGCTGGTCGGACTGGACCGAACCGATCTGGACCGGGCTACTCTCTCGGCAAGTCCGGTTCGATGTGGTACGTTGGGAACCGCCCAACGAAAAGCCCAAGCCGCCTTATCGCTGGGTATTTCACCTCGAACAAGCAAGCCATCCGATGGGCGGTTCGACGCTTGAGCGAATCGAAGGAGGCCTCGCGCAACTTCGCGACCACGTCTATCGGCTGACGGCGCGGGAAATGGACGGCGCGATCGCGCGGAACATGTTCGTGCGTGTGGGGCGGACGCCGGAGGGGAAGGCATGCGCGGGAATCGTGAATCTGTCGGATCGGTCCCGGGTGTTGAAACTGCGCGGCAAACCGGCCATCGGACCGTCGCGAGACGTGATTTCGAATCGAGAGATTCCAGAACCGGATCAGCGCCTCGAGTTTGAGCCGTGGCAGGTGCGTCTGCTGTGGCCCACCGATTGAGAACGCCGAAGAACCACGCGATTGCGGCCCCGGCATCCTGCCGGTGTCCTCACGAGCTGGAAAACGATCCGCTCCGTACTCCATGGGCATGGCGAGGAACAGCCCGACCGAACGAACGGTGCGACGCGCACTCCGCCCCTTTCCCATGCCCCGCCTGTATCCCTCGCCCTACGACGCACGCTACACTTCCGCCGGTGGTCCGGGTCGGCTGGGACCGGGATCAGAGTGTGCAACGATGGTGTTCAAGACGGCCCGGCGCGTGGTGATCGCGGTGATTGGGGGGACCGTCGCCCTGATCGGTGTGGCCATGATCGTCTTGCCCGGACCGGCCGTGGTGGTCATTCCCCTGGGGCTGGCCATCCTCGGCACGGAGTTCGCCTGGGCGAAGCGGCTCCTCAAGCGACTGAAGCAACAAGCCGCATCCATGTTCCCCGGCAAACGAACGCCCGGCGCGACCCCAGCGCCGGCCCCCGAGACCAACAGCTGACGCGATTCATTGACCATGCCGGGCGTCGCCTCTACGATCGTTTTCGGGGCACAACCGAGAAGGAGATTCCGTGAAACCGCCCACGATCCAGACCGTCGGTGCCCTGCGCGAGAAGGGTTACCGCAGCCGGTCGGTCAAGCAGGAACTCCGCGAGAACCTCATCGCCCGCCTTCCCTCGGGCGAAGCGATCTTTCCGGGCATCATCGGCTACGACGATACGGTCATCCCGCAGCTCTGCAACGCGATTCTAAGTCGCCACGACATCCTGCTTCTCGGGCTTCGCGGCCAGGCCAAGACGCGCATCCTGCGGATGCTGCCGAGCCTGCTGGACGAGTGGACGCCGACGCCCGCGGGTAGCGATCTTCCCGACGATCCCCTTTCGCCGAAATTGACGCCCAACCGTCGCCTTCTGGAGCAATACGGCGACGACCTCGAAATCCGCTGGCTGCACCGCGACGAACGGTTCCACGAGAAGCTGGCCACGCCGGACGTGACCATCGCCGATCTGATCGGCGAGATCGACCTGGTCAAGCACGCCGAGGGCCGGCATCTAACCGACGAAGGGGTGATCCACTATGGACTGATTCCACGGACCAATCGCGGCATCTTTGCCATCAACGAACTGCCCGACCTCGCCCCGCGCATTCAGGTCGGGTTGTTCAACGCCCTGGAAGAGCGGGACGTGCAAATCCGAGGTTTTCCCATCCGCCTTCCGCTTGACTTGTTCATGGCCTTCACCGCCAACCCGGAGGACTACACCAACCGCGGGCGGATCGTCACGCCCCTCAAGGACCGCATCGGTTCGGTGATCCGCACCCATTATCCCCTGCGCACCGAGCACGCCCTGGCGATCACCAAGGGCAGCGCCTGGCTGGATCGCAAGGTGGATGGATGGAAGGTGGACATCCCGCCCTACATGTTGGAGATCATCGAGGAGATGGGGCGCATCGCCAGGCAAAGCCCGCACATCAACCAGCAGTCGGGGGTCTCCGTACGCACTTCCATCGCGGGAGCGGAGATTCTGGTCTCCAATGCCGAGCGCCGCTGCCTCCGGCACAGCGAGAAGGTGGTCGTCCCGCGCATCAGCGACCTTTCGCACATCGCCGCGGGCTGCCGTGGCAAGATTGAGTTGATGCTGGCCGAGGACGAGCGGGCCGAGGACAAACTGATCGCCTCGATGACCGGCGAAGCGGTCAAGGCCGTCTTCGAGAAGTACGGTAAGCTCGCCGACTTGGAAGCCGTCGTTCAGGCCTTCGCCGATAAGACCCTATCCCTCGAAATCGGCGATGAAGTCTCGACGGTCGATCTGGTGAACGCCATGGACAGAATCGCGGGACTACGAAAGGCAGCGACCAAGCTGTATGTGGCCCTGGAACAGCCCGTCGACACCCCCGCGCATCTGGCAGCCGCGGCCGAGTTCATCCTCGAAGCCCTCTACGTCAACAATCGCCTCAGCAAGTACGCGTATCATGGTAGGACGTACTTCAAACGGTAGTCGACGGTACCTTGCTCCGGTGAGGAGACAAGTTGAGCCGCGATGCGTAGAATATCCAGCCTGGAATGGGACGATGCGAACCGCGAGCACATCGACCGACATGGCGTCACGCCGTACGAGGTCGAGGAAGTCTGCTTCTCGCGCCCGCTATTGATGAAGTCACGCCACGGCACGAGGCTTGCGTACGGGCAGACCCTCGCGGGTCGATACTTGTTCGTCGTTCTGCGGCTGATCGATGGTGACGGTGCGCGGTGCATAACGGCGCGAACCATGACTGACAAAGAGCGGCAGTTTTATGTGAAGCGGAGTCGACGACGATGAAAGATCGGATCCCGAGTTTTCGCAACGAGAAAGAGGAAGCCCGGTTCTGGGACACCCACGACTCGACCGACTTTCGGTCGGATTTGGAGGAAGATCAGGACACGGTTTTTGTTCGCCCCGAAATTGGAGTGATCGAAGTGCGATCCTCCACATGGCGACAGCTCGAACGCGAGGCACGACGCCGCCGCACGACGCCCCAACGACTCGTGCAGCGGTGGCTGCAAGAGAAGCTGGCCCTCTTGAAGTGATTGTGCCAGCGCACGCTTGTTGACGGCGTATCACACGTGGTCCCATGAAATGCACGATCCAGGGTTGTCGTGGAAACGACGAGGACCATCGGATACTGCACACCGTCCGGCATCGCGGACGGGTCATCGTTATCGATCAAGTGCCTGCGGAGGCCTGCGGCGTTTCACCGCGGGCTGTTAGGCGATCACGTCGAGCAGGCGGTCCACGGTGCCGGTGATACGTTCCGGCGTCT
>CAYQZH010000121.1:0-12254 GCA_964421865.1 uncultured Phycisphaera sp.
GATTCCCACTCGAAAAAAACCCAAGATTCTTCCCAACTGACGAACTTGGGCTAGGAAACCCGCAACTCCTGAAGAGTGCTTACGGCATCAATGACGCCCGGCAAGTAGTGGGGCGGTTCATCGTTCCAGCCGGAGGCGGTGACACCCACGCCTTCCTTTGAGAAAACGGGACCATGACCGACCTCGGCACCCTCGGTGGCACCCATGGCAACGCGTGGGACATAAACGAAGCCGGGCAGGTGGTTGGGAGCTCACTCACCAACCCGGCTGATCGCGCCTTCTTATGGCAAAACGCGGTGATGAGCGATTTGGGGACCTTGGGTGGAACCCACAGCAATGCATTCGGGGTGAACCACCTCGGGGAGGTGGTCGGTTGGGCGCAGCGCGATCCGGTCAGCAAGTACTACCACGCTTTTCTTTGCAAAAATGGACAAATGACCGACTTGGGCGCGATCCTACTCGCCCACGGGCGGCTGCGAAAGAAGCGGGACTTGGCGACCGATGGCGTCTACTCGCTTTGCCGGCACCCGTTGTGCCTGGGGTCGATGTTGATTACGCCGGGGTTTTGCATCCTGTTTGACGACGGGGCGGACTACCTCATCGCTGGCGCTTATTTCCTGTCGTTCTATCCGCTGACGATCGCTTGGGAGGAGGTGCGTCTGGGCGAGCGTTACGGCGCCGCGCACCGCGAGTATGGTGCAACGACGCCGTTGTTGCTTCCCCTGGGCTGTTTTCGTCGCGGCGAGTTTCGCTGGGCGGATGCGCTTCATAACGGCGGGAGCGTCCTACTGGCCGCTACGGCCGGTCTGGTGGGCTTCGCCGCAAGTCAACACGCCATCCTGCGACTGGTCATGCGCTTGGTCGTATACCCAGCCCACTGAGGCGGTGATCGCCCTATGCACTTGAGTTACGTTTCGAAGATGCGCGAGGTGGTTCGCGCTCGGTATCAGAAGTCCACACAAGGAGACACAAATGCGTAGGCAACGGTTTTTCGCTGTGGGAGGCGCCACTTTCGCGGTTCTACTCGGCGGGCTCTTCGCGCTTGCCCAGAACAAGGTAGCGAACGAGGAGAAGGAGCGCAAGGTGAAGGAGGCCGAGGTGCCCAAAGCGGCGCTGGAGGCGCTGAAGAAACTCGCCGACAAGGCGGCGATCACCGAGTTCGCAGAGGAGGTCGAGCACGGGCACAAGTTTTACGAAGGGTCGTGGATGGGCCCGGCTGGCAAGGTGGACGCGATGGTTACGGAGTCGGGCGATTTGGTGGAAATCGAGGAAACCGTCTCGGTCGACAAGGTCCCCGCCGCGGTGCGCGCGGAATCGGAAAAGCAGGCCGGCAAAGACGCCAAGCTCACTTTCGAGAAAAAGACGATGGTGATGTACGAAGTCCACTTCCAGAAGGGCGACAAAGGGCAGGAGATGGTTTTTACGCCCGACGCCCGCCCGTACCACGAAGAAGGAGCCAAAAAGGGCGAAAAACACAAGGATGACGACGACGATTGACGCGGATGTCGGCCCACTCGACGGTGGGAGGATCAAAGGCGTCGCTCACTGGTCCGTCTGCGACCTGCTCGGGTTGCCACCCCGGCTTGCCCGGGTTACGGTTCGTCATGCGTCTTGTCGACGAACTCGAACCCTTCGGGGAGTTTGTAGGTGAAGTAGTCTTCGCTGAACTCCGGATTGGCCCTCAGGTCGGACAGCGTCAGGGTAAGGGTGTCCTTTCCGTCCTTGTCGCGCTCGATGATCTTCAACCGCGCCCCGGTCTGCTTGTCGAAATAGTGGACGGCGCTGCCGTCGCCGGTCGTCGGCGTTGCTTCGATCACGTAGGCGGCCCGGTCGTCGACGATCTGTTCGCCGGCAAGCTTCAGAAGGCTGGTTTCGGAGAGGCTGCGAAATAACTCCCGACCTCCGAACTGGAGAATGCGGTCCGGTTCGTAGACGGACTTGGTAGTGGTTTTCAGGGATTTGGGCTGTTGAAGCTGGTAATAGAGAAACTCGCCGTCGTACACAAAGACGAGGCGCTCGCCGGTGTGGATGCGCCGTGCTTCGCCGGTCTCGACCCAAACGTTGTTCACCAGTCGAAACCGGATCAGGAGCTTGTCGCCACGCTTGGCGCATTCATACGTTCCCTTGCCCTTGGTCAATCCCGGCTTCCCGGCGCCTTGGGACAACTCCGTCGCCACGGCGGCGGAGAACGACTGCAACTGGTCCCAACGGGCAACCAAGTCGGCGATGGCGTTCGCCGCCTTCTCATCGATCGCCGGGGTCTTGGGTGCGGCGGCGGGACGCTTCGCACCGGTTGCGGGCGGGGAAGCGGTTTGAGAGACGGACGGCGGCGGGCCCGCCTTTCGGCAGACGGTGTAGAGGGCCAGGCCCATCAAGACGAGCAAGCCGATGGTAACGGCGGAAGTTCGATTGCGCATAAAGTCGATCCACATTCCTTCGCCTCGGGGACTGCGGCAGGCCGACCCCCGAGGCATCATCCAAAGACAGTCCGTACATCCTACCACAAGAAAGGCGTTGGGTCATGGGGTCGGGGTCGAACCTTCGCGGCCACGTGCTTCCCTTTCATTGCCCGATAGTCCACAATTTGTCGGCCGGTGACCGCGGGTGCCGATAAAGTCGACGCCGCGGCACCGCGCTTGACCGTCCATGCGACGGAGGGAGTTTGGGCGCATGGGGCAGACCCGACGACAAGACACGGCGGCGGCCATCGAACGCGAGCAACTCAGCGCGATCATCCGGACGAACGACCAACGTGTGGCCGGTGAGGCCATGCGGGCGGCTGTCGAGGGCGGCTTTCGAGTGGTGGAGTTCACGCTTACCACGCCGGGGGCGATGGAATTGATCGCGGAGTTCGCGCGACGTACCGATCTGCTCGTCGGGGCCGGGACGGTGCTGACGATCGAGCAGGCTCGCCGAGCCGTCGCGGCCGGAGCGAGGTTCCTGGTGTCGCCGATCTGTGATCCGACGATTGTGGCCGAAGCCGCGGGGCTGGATGCCGTGAGCATCCCCGGTGCGTACACGCCCACGGAAATGGAGACCGCCCACCGCTTGGGGGCGGATTTCGTCAAGGTGTTCCCGGCGCCGGCGGGCGGCGTGGCGTTCATCGACGCCGTCCGCGGTCCGCTGCCGCATCTGCGGCTCTTCCCGACGGCGGGCGTGACCACGGAGAACTTTGTCGATTTCTTGAGCGCCGGCTGCGCCGGGGTCGGGTTCGTGAGGCCGCTCTTTGAACCGGCGGACCTCGCTCGCGGAGATTTCGCCGCCATTCGTGATCGCGCCTCGGGGATTATCCGCCGACTCGCGGTTTGGCGGGCGGAGAGATAGGTTCTCGGTCCCAAGAGGCCTTGTCGCCGACGGCGGTCGGTCCCCATTCCCGCAAACTCACCGCTGCGTTACGAGCAAGTCAAGTCGTCGTGTGATCCTTCCGAACCTTGGGTTAGGCACGGTCCCTTGGATCGTCCGATATCGGCGCGTGCCCTTGCGGATCGACGAGGCGCAAGCGTAATCGCCCGTGGTTTGGGGGCTGCGACCCAGTGAGCGAACGAACCAAGCACGTCTGTCTTGTGATCCTTGCCCAATCCGGCTGTCTCGGGGTCGCGCTTTGGATGCAACATCATTTCGTGGTGTCCTCGACACGAACCGAAGCGACGGAGCAGGCGTGGGTCGAACTTGACGAGAGCGCCCAACGCGTCCTTTCGTACCTCAGTGACGCTCCACTCGACCTCTCGGAGGGGGAGACCTTGGAGGTGGTCCGACTCCGACGGCTGGCAGCGTCGGCCGTTTCTCAAGCCACCGGTGTGTGCATCGTCGACGCAAGCTGGACCGTGTTGTTCAACGAACCTGCCGCCGCCCCGTTGGGCGGACCCGAGCTGACGGTCGGCGCGCACCTGCCCTGGACGGCCGAGTCGGGCCCGGTCGTTGACGCGGCCCCACGTTCGCGCGGGGCGTTCGAAGGGCCCGGTGGAACTCAGCTCGCCATCGCGTACGCGCTCAAGAACCTGAGCGGATACCTGGTCGTTCACTGTCCGCGGGCGGCGGTCGAGGCCCGGACGACGGCGATCCTTTCGTCGCGCGCGGCCATCGGCGGGTTGACCTGGCTGTGGACGAGCGTGCTGCTGAGCATTTCGACGTACATGGTCCTGGCCCGCTTTCACGACGAGTCGGAGCGTGCACGGGCGCGATCGGCGGCGGAGGGCCTGCAGCAGCGCCAAAAGCTGCTCCGCACCCGCGATGCGGTGATCTTCGGTCTCGCCAAACTCGCGGACTCGCGCGATCCGGAGACGGGCGACCACCTGGAGCGCATCTCCGTCTACTCCACCACGCTCGCCTCCGTCCTGCGCAATCATCCCCAGTTCAGCGAGCGGGTCACGCCCGCGTTCGTGCGTTTGATCGGAATCAGTTCCGCGCTGCACGACATCGGCAAGGTCGGCGTCGAGGATCGAATCCTACTCAAGCCTGGACCGCTCACGGCGGATGAACGGAGGCGGATTCAGGAGCACGCCGTGATGGGCGGTGAGTGTCTCCGCGAAATCGAGCAGCGCTTGGGAAGCTCCAACTTCCTGCAAATGGCCCGGGAGATCGCCTTCGCCCATCATGAACGCTGGGACGGGGAGGGCTATCCGTGCGGACTCAAGGGTGAGGAGATTCCGCTGGCGGCGCGGATCGTCGCGATCGTGGACGTCTACGACGCCCTGTCGTCCCGCAGGGTCTACAAGGGCCCGCGGAAGCACGAGGAGTGCGTCGCCATCCTCCGCAAGGCGGCGGGCACGCAGTTCGACCCCGATTTGGTGGCGGTGTGGCTGGGGATCGAGGGCCAGTTTCGTGACATCGCCCGGCGTTACGCGAACGTCACGCCGCAAGAGCCGCAACGCGAGCCGCCGCCGGCCGAGGCGGCCCAGGAGGCGGAGTTCAACGCCGAGAAGGAATGCCTCGTGGCATCGGCGTTCGCGGACGCCGAATGATCGGATCCCATCGCAGAGCCTTGGATGCCCTCACGAGGAGTTGACTCTATGAGTGCGAAGTTGACCAAAGACCGCGGCGTATTCGAGGTCATGCTCATTATTGTGACGTTGGGCATGACCTACCTGCTCTACCAAATGGGCGGACACAAGATGGTCGCCTTGAATCTTTTCTTCCTGCCGATTGTCCTGAGTGGGTACTACCTGGGTCGCACGAGCGCGGGCGTGCTGGCGCTTTTCTGCACCCTGTCGGTGACGATCGCGACGACCCTGGACTCGACGGGCTTCGCGGCCTACAGCAACCCCGTGACGGTGGGTCTGGCGCTGACCGTGTGGGCGGCGGTTCTCGGTCTGACCGCGATCCTGGTGGGGACGCTGTGCGACGAGCGGGCGGCCAAGGTTGACGAACTGCACGAAGCCTACGTCGGCGTCGTCGAAGTCCTCTCGAAGTACCTGCAGAGCGGACATCCCAAGATCAAGGCCAAGTCCGTCCGCGTCGCCGAAATGTGCCAGATGGTCGCGGAAGAGATGCGGCTCTCCCGCAAACAGATCGACGACATCCGGGTGGGCGCGTTGCTGCACGACCTGGGGAACGTGGAGATCACCACCAAGCTCATCAGCAAGGCGGTGGACACGCTCGAAGCCGACCCGAGCCGATCGGACAAGCACACCTTCCTGGGCATGGACCTGGTGCACTCCCTCGGTTCGGTGCTGCACGGCGCCGTTCCGCTGCTGATGAGCCAGGATGATCCGGCCAGGGACGGTTTGGCCATGGAGGATGAGGTGGAGTGCGGGGAGATTCCGTTGGGGGCGCGGATCATCCGCGCGGTGCGAGGCTACGACGCCTTGACGGTCGGCGATTCGGGCGAGCCGAAAAGTTCCTTCGCGCGGGCCCTGCACGAACTCCGCAAGGGCACCCCGGGGGAGTTCGACGATGAGGTCCTCAACGCCCTCGAGCGGATGGTGAAAAAGTCGTCCATGCCTTCGACCTCCGAGCCGGCGTTCGCCTGACGCACCGGGTTGGAAAGCTTGGGTGCCCCAGCCCTTGGGCTGGGGCACCGACTCGGCAGAGTATCCCGGCGCGCCGGGACTCCGGGCACTCCTGGGACGATCACGGAACTGAACATCCGTCCTCCACCGCAAGCGGTGGGGGACCCAGTTCTCCCGGGAAGGGAGAAGGAGTTCTGATCGAGGGTTATTATCGGAAACGTGCGGCTGCGATGCGCACGGAAGCTGCCTGCGACCCAGCGGTCGAAACGAGAACTCGCGCGCCCGCCGGGCCGATAGTAGGGGAGGTACGGCGCGACACGCGACCGAGGCGGAGCGAACGCACGGGATATCTATGAGCAATCTACTGCACGTTTGCATCTATAACACGGAGCCGGAGTCGTCCAAGCCCTTGCAGACCCAGGTCACGGCCCTGAACTTCGTGCGGCTCGTCGCGGAGGTCGGAAGCGCAGAGGCCCTGGCCAAGACGCTCCATCAGACCACGGTCAACCTCATCTTCTTCCACCTCGACCCCAACGCCCCGGCGGTGGTGGAGGTCATCGATCACGTTTCCACCAAATACCCGGAACTGGCCCTGATCGCGGTCAGCCACCAGACCGACCCGGAGGCGATCCTGGCGCCCATGCGGGCGGGTTGCGATCAGTTCGTTTGTGAACCGATCGACCACAACGACCTGGCCAACGCGGTGGCCCGAGTGGCGAGTCGCCGGTTGTTGTCCAACACCAAAAGCCGCTGCATCTGCGTCGTCGGATCCAGCGGCGGGGCCGGCACCACCTCGATCGCCTGCAACCTGGCCTTGGAAATCGGCAACCTCGCGGATCGGGACTGTGCCTTGGTCGACCTCGACCTCCAGTTCGGCGACGTAGCCCTCAACTTCGACTGCGAACCGCGATACACCATTCACGACCTCGCGGAGTCCGGCAACGAGCTGGATCGCTCCATCCTCGCGACGACGGTCACCACCTTGCCGTGCAAGGTCGCGCTGTTATCGCGCCCCGAGACGATCGAACAGCATGAAGCCATCACCCCGGAAGTCATTCACCGTGTGATTGAGCTCATGGCCCTGGTGTATGAGAACGTGGTGATCGACGTGCCGGGTCGTTTCGACATCCAAACCATCGCGGCCATGGGTCAGGCCGACTTGATCCTCATCGTCTGTCAGCTTCAGGTGCCCAGCCTGCGCAACGCTAAACGCTTCTTCGACACGCTCATCCGCATGGGCGTCCCGGAGGAGCGGATCGAGGTGGTCATCAATCGCAGCGACGGAAAGTCCGGACGACTCACGGAACGCGATGTCGAGGAGACGCTGAAGAAACCGGTCTTTGCGATCATTCCCAACGATTATCAGTTCGTCGCCCGCTCGATCGACTTCGGCCGTCCCATCGCCGCCATGGACCGCAACAGTCCCGTTCGGGCCGCCATCCGCAAGATGGCCCGCAAGATCGTCACGGGACCGGCCGTGAAGCCCGCCGAAAAAGAAGCACGCAAAGGCCTCTTCAGCCGGCTGCTGTCCAAGTAGGCCCGGTCGCCTTCCGAAGTTGCATCACTCCGCTACGACCGATGCCCTTTCCCCGCACGGGGACGGACGGCGTTGATCGGACGTCACTCTTTTCGTACAATCCCCTCCTGATTCACGTTTCGTGTTGGGAGGTGAGCGATGTCTTCGACGCACGATCTTCGCCGGGGAATGGTGTTTCGCCACGAGGGGCAGCTTTTCACCCTGTTGGACTTTTCCGTGTCGCAATCCGCCAAACAACGACCCACCGTACACCTGAAAGTACGCTCGCTGAAGAGCGGCAACACCGGCGAACACAGTCTTGACGAATTGGGCAAGCTCGACGAGGTGCCCACAGAGGTCCGCCCAATGCAATACCTCTACGCATCCGGGAAGGACCGCGTGTTCATGGATACGGAGTCATTCGAGCAATACCCCATCTCGACGGAGGCCGTGGGCCGCGAGGCCGACTTCCTGGTCGAGGGTGAGAGCTATCGCGTCCTGACGATCGAAGGTCAGCCGGTCATGGTGCAACTCCCGCCGGTGGTCGTCTTGGAGGTGACCGACACCGCCCCCAGCGAGCACGGCAGCAGCGGCAGTAACATCTACAAGGAGGCCAAGCTCGCCAGCGGCATCACCATCCACGTGCCCCTCTTCCTGAAGAACGGCGACAAAATCCGCGTCAAAACCGACACCCGAGAGTATCAAGGGAAAGAGCATTAGCCGCGTCGTTGAGCGGGGGCGTGACGGAGCTTGCCGACGTACAGCGACATCGCCCGCTATCGGTACGCATCACGGTGATGACGGATGAACATGACGCGAACCTGCCGGGCGTCGTCGTCAATCTCGTAGATGACACGGTAGTCGCCCACGCGGATTCGCCAGTCGTTCTCCGACCCGACCAGCTTCCGGCAGTTTGTAGGCCGTGGGTCGGACGCCGGCGCACGAACCGCGCGGGTCACGCGACGGCTTACAGCTTCCGGGACCGACGCAAAGCACGCTCGGCTTGACGCTCCAGCCAGACCTCATACACGGCGTTTACGGCCGTTCAAGAGGTCCTCCAGCTTGCGAAACCGAAGCGGTTTCTTGCGCATGTTCCGCAGTCGCCGGAGGTCCGCCGCATCCTCGGCACGCTCCAGCAACTCCTCATACTCGTCGATGCCGAGGATCACCGCCGCCGGTTTTCCGTTGCGAAGTACCACCTCGGGGGCGCGGGACAGTCGGGTCATGTCACTGTTCCTCCAGAACGAGAACCATATTCAACTCGCACATCATACTCCAACGACCGGGCCCCCGCACGCTCCCTTCGAACCTCCGCGGATGTTAGAATCCGCCTGTGACCGTCGTACTCGGCATCGAAACGTCTTGCGACGAGACCTCGGCCGCGGTGGTCGTGGACGGTGTGGACGTGCGCAGCAACATCGTCGCCTCGCAAGTGGATTTGCATGCGAAATACGGCGGGGTGGTGCCGGAGATCGCTTCGCGGGCGCATATCGAACGACTCGACGCGGTGCTCGAAGAGGCGATGGCCGTCGCCAAAGTGACAAACGATGACATCGACGCGATCGCGGTGACGAACCGTCCCGGGTTGGTCGGGGCGCTGCTGATCGGAGTCACGGCGGCCAAGACCCTCAGTTGGGCGTGGGACAAGCCCTTGATCGCGGTGGATCACATCCGCGCCCACGCCTACAGCCCGGCGATCGGGCTGGACGAACCCCCCTGGCCGGCGGTCGGGTTGATCGTCTCGGGCGGGCACACCTCGCTGTTTCTCATCCATGCCCCCACCTCGATCGAGCGGCTCGGCGCGACGACGGATGACGCCGCGGGAGAAGCCTTCGACAAAGTCGCGACGATCCTGGGCTTGGGCTATCCCGGCGGGCCGCTGATCGAAAAGGTCGCCCGCGACGGCAACCCGAGGGCGATCGGCTTTCCTCGAACGATGCTCTCCGCGGATTCCCTCGACTTTTCCTTCTCCGGAATCAAGACCGCGGTGCTCTACCACGTCCACGGCCACGGGCGGGTGAGCGGCGGTCTCGAAAAACTCTCGCCCCGCGACATCGCCGATATCGCCGCGAGCTTTCAACAGGCCGTCATCGACGTGTTGGTGCGAAAGACGATGCTGGCCGTGGCACGGGCCGGCGTCCGTACGGTCGTCCTCGGCGGCGGCGTAGCCGCTAACAAGGCATTGCGGTCGGCGGTGGAGACGGCGTGCATCGAGCGGCGACAGAAGTTCCACGCCGCGAAAATGGCCTACTGCACCGACAACGCCGCCATGATTGCCGCACTCGGGTATCATCAACTCCAAGCGGGCGACGTGGCGGGGTTGGATGTCGATGCCTACGCGAGCGCGACGTGAGGGACGCTCGGCGTATCCGAACCTTCCCGCCGCGCCTGTTCAAACCCAAGCGACAGCGCGGGGTCTATCCGAGCCGCGACCGTGAGGGAGCGGACCCGAAACGCCGAAAATTGGCCGTTTGGGGGCTTGTTTTGCCCGACCTTTGTCGTTACAATAGTAGTTGTCTTGTCGATCGCCGAAAGCGAGTCCCCCTACAAATTTGAAAGGCGGGACCATGAGTGCGACAGTTCACGCAATGAAGTATAATACCCATCGAACACGAAGGGCCGCGCGCGTCCTCTTTTCCGCTTGCATCGCGCCAACGCTCACACCGGCAGCTATCGCCCCCGCCGACCCGCCTCAAGGCACGATCGTCGGTTGGGGAAGCCAGATCGTCGGCGTCGATCTTTCCCGTGGGTTCATCGCCGTCGCTGGGGGCGAGGCCCACAGTCTGGGGCTCAAGTCAGACGGGTCCATCGTGGCGTGGGGACGCAACGTGGAGGGTCAGACCAAAGTCCCCGCGCCTAATGACGATTTCATCGGCATCGCCGCAGGCTATGATCACAGTCTGGGTCTCAAGGCCGACGGCTCCATCGTGGCGTGGGGAGCCAACGGCTCTGGCCAAATCAACGTACCGTCACGTAACACCGGCTTTGTGGCCGTCGCCGCGGGATTCGCTCACAGTCTGGGTCTCAAGTCAGACGGCTCCATCATAGCGTGGGGCGGCAACGCGCACGGCCAGCGCGATGTCCCCGAACCCAATAGTGGCTTTCTGGGCATTGCGGGCGGAGAGGATCACAGTCTGGGTTTAAAGGCCGACGGCTCGATCGTGGGGTGGGGGAGCAACGGTGTTGGTCAGATCAACGTGCCTCCACCCAACAATGGCTTCGTCGCCGTCGCCGCGGGCCTGTACCACAGCCTGGGGCTGAAGTCAGACGGTTCGATCGTGGGCTGGGGAAACAACCAGTTTGGGCAAGCGTATGTTCCGGCGCCGAATACGGGCTTTGTGGCCGTCGCTGCGGGAGGCTCGCACAGTGTAGCTCTCAAAGCCGACGGTTCAATCGTTGCCTGGGGGTATGACTTCTCCGGCCAGACTGACGTCCCCGCCTCGAATACTGACTTCATTGGCATCGCGGCAGGGGTGGCTCACAGTATTGGCCTTAAAGCAGACGGCTCGATTGTAGCTTGGGGGCACAATGGCTACGGCCAGACAAACGTCCCGGCGCCCAATACGGGCTTTGTGGGGGTTGCGGGGGGAGATAGTCACAGCCTAGGCGTCATGGCCGACAGCTCGATCGTGGGATGGGGGTGGAACTACTTTGGGCAGGCCAGTGTACCCGCGTCCAATGCAGGCTTTGTGGCGGTTGCGGGGGGAGATGGTCACAGTCTGGCGCTCAAGGGCGACGGCTCCGTCGTGGCGTGGGGATGGAACCTGTTCGGTCAAACGAACGTCCCCGCGCCGAACGCGGACTTCGTGGCTATCGCGGCGGGAAAGTTTCATAATCTTGGCCTCAAGGTCGACGGCTCGATCGTGGCTTGGGGGTTCAATTACTATAGCCAGATCAACGTCCCAGCGCCCAATAGCGGGTTCATCAGCGTCGCCGCGGGCGGGTGGCACAGCCTCGCCCTAAGGTCCGACGGCACTGTCCTGGCGTGGGGAAACAATGGCGAAGGCGAGACCAACGTCCCCACGCCGAACAGCGGCTTCGTTGCCATCGCCGCGGGCGGGCTTCACAGCCTGGGTTTGAAGTCCGACGGCACCATCGTTGCGTGGGGATACAATCGTGATGCCCAGACCGACGTCCCCGCGCCCAACACCGGCTTCGTTGCGGTCGCCGCGGGCGGCGCTCACAGCTTGGGGCTAAAGTCCGACGGCTCCATTGTGGCGTGGGGATGCGGGTATCCATACGACTACGGTCAGTGCGATGTCCCAGCGCCCAACAGCGGCTTCGTCGCCGTCGCTGCGGGCAGTGACCACAGTCTCGCCATTCGACGGGTGATGGGCGATGCCGATGGCGACGGCGACGTGGGCTGGGCGGACTTCGCGACGTTTGCGGGCTATCTGGACGGCCCGTTCGTGGTTCCGCAATTGCCTGCATGGCAGTTCTTCGACGTTGACACGGACGGCGACGTGGACCTGCGCGACTTGACCGTTTGGCAGAACGCCTTTACCGGGAACTGATCCCGCGCTCGCGCTCCAGGTTCGGTTGTCCGTCGGCTCGCGCCGACGGCTCTGATGCGTCGTCCCTCGGTGGCTTCGTGGCTTCGTCGCTACCGGCACCGCTCGCTCGCGCTCCGGGGTGGGATCGGCATAGCGAAACCGCGAACGGTCCGGTAGACTTTCCAAACATGACCGAACAGACGATTCGTGAACTGTTGGAATCGGTCCGCACGGGGCGGCAGTCGATCGCCGCCGCGGCTCCGACGGACACGCTCAGCCCGTCCATCGTCGTCAACA
>CAYQZH010000122.1:0-12240 GCA_964421865.1 uncultured Phycisphaera sp.
CGAATTTGATCATGCGTAATTACAAGGGCTTCCTCGGCGCCGAAGGACCGATCAAAGGCTCGCGAAACTAGGGGTCCGACCGAGGGAAGTGGAATCCAACGGCGCCGAAATGCCGCGAGCCCCGTGGCGAGGGCGATGGGCGAGGGTGTCTCGTTTGACGCACGGCCGGGGCATCATCCTGAAAAGCCGTCGCGAGATCGAGCTCATGCGGCGCGCGGGACGGGTGGTCTATGGCGTCCTGCGGAGGATGGAAGAGTTGGCCGCCCCCGGCGTGACGACGGCGGCGTTGAACGTGGCAGCGGAGGAAATGATCGCCCAAGAGGGCGGGACCGCTTTGTTCAAGGGTGTAAGGAATCCGCAGGCGAAGTTTCCGTTCCCCGCGGCCTTGTGCACCAGTGTCAATGAGGAGTTGGTCCACGGGATCCCGGGCGACCGCGTGCTTCGGGAGGGTGATATCGTCAGCGTCGACTGCGGCGTGCGTCTGGGCGGATATTGCGGCGACTCGGCCACGACGATCGCCATCGGCCAGGTGTCGCCCGCGACGCAGCATCTGCTCGAGGTCACGCGCCGCACGCTGGAGTTGGCGATGGAGTTGATCCGCCCGGGACGTATGTGGAGCGAGGTCGCCTCGCGCATGCAGGCGTTTGTGGAGGGGGAGAAGCTGTCCGTGGTGCGGGAGTTCGTCGGCCACGGTATCGGACGGGACATGCACGAGGAGCCCAAGGTCCCCAACTTCTGGAACGACAGCCAGAAGCGGATGGACTTCAAGCTCCTGCCCAAGATGGTGTTGGCGGTCGAGCCTATGGTGAATCTCGGCGGCTACGCGGTGGACTACGCCGGCGACGATCGCTGGGTCGTGGTGACAAAGGACCGTAAGAACGCCGCCCACTTTGAGCACACCCTCGCCGTGACGGAGGGCGGCGTGGACGTGCTGACCGACGGGCGGTGACGCGGACGAGCCGCGGGGCGGGGTCCGTGCGGATAGTCAGTGAGGTGGGATGCGATGAAAGTTCGATCCAGCGTGCGACGAATCTGCGAGAACTGCAAGATCGTCAAGCGACGGGGCGTGGTGCGGGTTATCTGCACCAACCCCCGTCATAAACAACGTCAGGGATAGGGAGAAGTCTAGGTGCCGCGTATTTCGGGTGTGGACATACCGCCCAACAAGCGGATCGAGTTCTCGTTACGCTATATCCACGGGATAGGCCCCAAGCTCGCGCTGGATATTTTGAAGGAAGCGCAGATCGAGGTGGGCGTCAAGGCCAAGGACCTCACCGAAGAGGAGGTCGCCCGGATCGGCGGCGTCGTCGACCGTAACTATCAGGTCGAGGGACAGCTTCGGCGCATCGTGCAGTCGAACATCGCCCGCTTGAAGGACATCCGCTGCTATCGCGGGATGCGTCACCGAGCCCATTTGCCGGTGCGTGGCCAGCGGACTCGGACCAACGCCCGAACCCGGAAGGGACCGCGAAAGACGGTTGCGGGCAAGAAGGGCGTGAAGGAGTTGACGCGTGGCTAAACGAGCGGGCAAAAAGGGCGTGCGGCGGAACGTGGCGAGGGGCGTGGCCCACATTAAGGCCTCGTTCAACAACACCCTCGTCACCATTACAGACGTAAACGGCGATGTTCTGGCACGCGGGTCCGCTGGAACGGTCGGGTTTAAGGGGACGCGGAAGAGCACCCCGTTCGCCGCTCAGCGTGCCGTGGAGCAGGCGGCCCACGCCGCCCGGCGCTTCGGAGTGCAAGAGGTGGAGGTTCGGGTGAAGGGTCCGGGCACCGGTCGCGACGCGGCCATCACGGCGCTCCAGGCCTCGGGCTTGCGGATCCACTCCATTGAGGACGTGACCCCGCTGCCGCACAACGGTTGTCGACCGGCCAAGAGGCGGCGGGTTTAACGGGAGGTTGGCGCGCGGGCTCCCGGGCTGCCGGGAGTTCGGTTCGCCCGCGGCTCGGGACGAATGATTTTTCATTCTAGTTAAGTCGAACGAGATACATGGGACGTTACATCGGTCCAGTTTGTCGCCTTTGTCGCCGTGAGGGGCTGAAGCTCATGCTCAAGGGCGCGCGTTGCGAAACCGCGAAGTGCGCCATGGAGCGGAAGTGGGCCAGCGCCCCGCCGGGGATGCACGCCTGGCGCCGCCGCAAGGCCGGCGACTACGGCGTGCGCTTGCGCGAGAAGCAGAAGGTGAAGCGCTATTACGGCGTTTTCGAGCGCCAGTTCATGATCTACTTCACCATGGCGGAACGGAGCAAGGGCAACACCGGAGAAACCCTGCTCAGTCTCTTGGAGCGGCGGTTGGACAACGTGGTGTGGAAGCTCGGCTTCGCCCCGTCGCACAAGGCCGCCCGGGTGGGGATCGCGCATGGGCACATCTACGTCAACGGCCGACGCCTCAACCGACCGAGCTACCTGGTCCAGCAAGGCGACCGGATCGCCGTGAAGCCTGCGGAGCGTAGTCAAAAGTTCATTCATCAATCGCTCGGCGAGGGGGCCCCGCCGGTCCAGCCCTGGTTGCAGTTGGACGCGCAGCGCCTCGAGGCCACGGTGGCCGCGCTGCCGACGCGTGAGGACGTTCAGATTCCGGTGGAAGAGCAACTGATCATCGAGATGTGTAGTCGGTAGGGGTCAGGCCGGTGCGGTTGTCCCCAGGCCGGGATTGCGTGGATCCCGGCCTCGAATAAGCCCTCTTGGAGGTCATCCCGATGCGTATCAAATGGCGAGGATTGGAGTTGCCCAGCCGCGTCGCCCGCGACGAGGCCGTCAGCACCGATTCGTATGCGCGGTTCATCATCGAACCGTTTGAGCAGGGGTTCGGTACGACCATCGGGAACTCCCTGCGCCGCGTGTTGCTCTCCAGCCTCGAAGGCGCCGCGGTGACCAGCGTGAAAATCGCGGGCGTCTCCCACGAATTCCGCAGCATCGACGGGGTCCTCGAGGACGTGACGGACATCATCCTGAACATCAAGGGCATCGTCCTCATGCTCACCGGCGCGGAATGCAAAACGATGTCCGTTCGACGCGACAAGGCCGGCGAAGTCCGCGCCGGCGATATCGTGACCGACCCCGCGATCCTGATCGCCAATCCCGATCACAAGATCGCGACCCTGACGGTCAATGTCCCGTTTCAGGTGGAGATGAACGTCCGCACCGGCCGGGGCTACGCCACCGTCAATGACAACCGGGCGGCGGAGCAGGAACTGGGCGTCATCCCCATCGACTCCATCTTTTCCCCGGTTCTGCGGGTGCGTTACCGAACGGAGGACATGCGCGTCGGCCAGCGGACGAACTACGATCGGCTGATCATGGAGATCTGGACCAAAGGGACCGTCCGACCGGAGGACGCCCTGGTGGAGGCCGGGCTGATTCTGCGTAAGCATCTCAACCCCTTCGTGATGTATCACGAGCTGGGGGACCACGTGGTCACCGCGACGCGCCGCCTGCACGAGTCCGAACCATCCGAGGGTTCCGCCCTGGCGCAGCTTCTAGCCAAGCCGGTAACGACCCTGGAACTCTCCGTGCGGGCGAGCAATTGCCTCGAGGCCGCACAGGTGTTGACGCTTCGCGACCTGGTGACCAAGACCGAGTCCGATCTACTTCGCTTTCGCAGCTTCGGCAAGACTTCGTTGCATGAGGTGCAACGCAAGCTCTCCGCGGTCGGTCTATCCCTGGGTATGAGATTCGGTGAGGAGCGTGGCGGCGCGGAGGCTTCAGGCGATCCGGATGAGGCCCCCATCGCCGGTCTGACCTCGCGTTTCGGGCACCCCGATGCGATGGGCGCCGACCTGCCCGCCGGGCCGGGGGGTTCGGCGAACCGCGGCGGCGCCGGGCCGATGGAAGTTTTTACGATGGGAGACTAGCCGCGCGACGGGCGGCATCCCGGCGCGCCGGGACTCGTTCTGATGACGGCTCGTCAAGTGACCTTATGAGACATCGAGTACATCACCGCAAGCTCAATCGCACCTCCGAGCACCGCGAGGCGTTGCGCCGCAATATGGCCCAGAGCCTGTTCGAGCATGGTCAGATCACGACCACGCTTCCCAAGGCCAAGAACCTTCGACCGTTCGTGGAGAAACTGGTCACGCTCGCTGTCCGCGCTCGCCGCCTGGGTGAGGCCGGGAACCGCGCCGGTGCGCTCGCCGCCCGTCGCTCGATTGATTCCCTGATGACCGATCGGGCGATCATCCCCTCCGAGCATCGTGCGGCGTACGACGGGATGTCCGACGCAGCGCGGGCGAAGTCGGTCCGTATGGTCAGCGGTCGGCGCTATCGCACCGGTGAACCCAAGGGCCGTCTCACGTTTACCGCCGATTCCGTGACCCGTCGGCTCATCGAAAAGATCGCTCCGCGGTTTGTGGATCGCCCCGGCGGGTACACGCGGGTCATCCATCTTTCCGACACGCGAATCGGCGACAGCTCGCGTCTGGCGGTTCTACAACTGCTGGGGAATGAGCAGGCGCCGGGTTCGTTGACCAAGCCGCGGAAGTCCGCCCGCCGTCGTCGCACCGACGCACGCTACGCCATGGCCGTCAAGGCGGCTAAGGCTTGGAGCACGAAGGGCAGGACCGCCGGGCCTGATGCCGGCGAATCACCCGCCGTCGACCCGGAATCGACCTGAGGTCGGTCGTGCCTTCGGCGGCCGGACCGGTTTTTTGCCTTGGCAGACGGAGAAGCACGTGCCGCGCGAACCGAACTGCATCTTCTGTAAAATCGTCGCCGCCGAAATCCCGGCCGCGGTGGTCTACGAGGACGACGCCATCCTCGCCTTCCTTGACGTCGGTCCATTGGCCGACGGGCACTTGCTGGTGATTCCCCGCGAGCACTACGCTAAACTAACCGACGTGCCCCCGGCGCGGTGCGCTCAGGTCGCCTCGACCCTTCCGTTCCTCGGTCGCGCTGTGCTGCAAGTAACTCGGGCCGAGGGCTTCAACGTCCTCCTCAACGAGGGCCGCGTCGCGGGACAGGCCGTCCTTCACGTTCACTTCCACATCATCCCTCGCAGAACCAACGATCAATTGGGCTATCGCTGGAACGCGGGAAAATATCCCGATGGTCGGGCCGCGGAACTCGCCGCCGCCTACCAACGGGCGATTGCCGAACACGCCCCCTGACGGCCCACGCCGCTACTCCCCGACCGCCTGAACAATGATCCGCCGCGTACGCGGCCGCGTATCGAAGTCAATCAGGACGATCTGTTGCCAAGTGCCGAGTTGCAGTTTGCGATCGACCAAGGGCACGGTCAGGCTCGGCCCCAACAACGACGCCCGAACGTGCGAATGTCCGTTGTCGTCGTGCCAGGTTTGTTCGTGTCGGTAAAGGGCGTCCTGCGGCGCGAGGCCCTCGAACGCGGCCTTGAGGTCGTGGTTGACAAGCCCCGGCTCGTACTCGGTCGTCGTGATCCCCGCCGTTGAGCCGATGACGAAGACGGTGACGAGACCGTCGTGAATCCGTTCGCCGCCCACGCACTCCGCGACCCGATCCGTAAGATTCAGAACCTGACTGTCGCCGCAAGTCTCGATCTCGAACTCGTGCGTTTCGACGGCCATTTTCGGGAGTATAGCCTGCCTTGCGCACGAAGGCAGCCTGCATTTCCTACCAGTACATGAATCGGGGGGAGATGGAGAGTCGGGGCGATCGGGGGGAGAACGAATTACGAATTACGAAGGACAAGTGCCGGGTCGCCGGCTCAGCAGCGAGACCGATGGAACGGCGTGCCCGAGCGATCGGCGGGCGTCCTTCCAACGATCCGTGTTGTTCTTGGTGCATTTGCAAAAGCGCACTCCTCGGTACGAACTAACTCATGCTGCTGGCGTCGTTTACGGCGTTTTTGCGACTGCACCACAGATGGTTGAGTCGGATGCCACCGGCGGCTCGTCTGGGAGTGCCCTGGGGTCGGCGAAGATTTTCGGAATTTTTGTTATTTTTCTGGATTTTGTTGTTGACAGGGCGCGCCATCCTTGGTACACGGATGGAACAATCGTATTTCAACTTGGGGGCGTTCGCCGGATTCGGGGTTTTATCGGGCGAAACGAGTTTGGCTTGTCGAACGCGGGGTGGGGCGGAGCCGCGCAGCGGTCCGTGCAACGACGGGGCCTGTACCCGGTTCGACCAGAGGTCTGGTCGGCCTACCAGTTTCGGGCGCTCGATCGCTCGCACCCCCGCTGGCCCGTCCACGAAAGGAGCGCCGCAGCCATGATTGTCCTTCGCCCACAAGGGCCTTCGCTTACCGACTCGCCCAATTGGAAGTTAGTCGCGAAGTTTGTCAAACACAGTACTAGGTTACCGTAAACGTTGACCGCCCACGCTCGGTTTGATTATAAAGGGAGCAGAGACATGAAACGAAGTCGTTCACTGCAATTGTTAGCTTTTGTGTGCAGTGCGGAACTTATCCTGCCACACGCGGTCGCAAAACCAACTCTGAAAGTGAAAGGGGCAAAGTCGATCCGAAACGAAAAGGTATGTACCGGAGCTAACCATCAAAACAACTGCACATGGACCGCGGATGACTTGAAAACAACATTTGATTACGGCACCGAGATCCCAGACAAGTTGGTCCGTTCAGCAGTTCACAACACCATCGCGGGGGCGGAGGCCACTCCTAAAGTGGATATTCCAGATGGGACTACAGGCATGCCCGCCGCAAATGGAAGTTTCGAAGTTGGTTTCACTTGGAACGCGGCGTGCGAAGCCTTGGACCTTCCTTCTCACTTCGTCATCGTATCCAACAAGCCGGCAAATGACCCAAACCGATTCAAACGAGGCGAGCGCGATCAAGACGGCGTTCTCTTCACGCTCAAATGCAACAAGCCCCAGCCAAAACCCAAAGCGGGTGGTGGCGGCTATTATTACGTACCCCCATCCCAAGAGCCAAGCTTCGTTCCCGTCCAATTCGGACTACTAAATCTTGACGTGGACGCATCGCACAACATTTTGCTGGGAACCTCCAGCATCCAAGGCTGGATGGTGAGTCCGCCTCTCCCAGCGGGTGTGAACTTGTCACCCGGCGAATTCAAGTCGTTCGAGACGACGGTAACGGTTCCCGCCAAGACTCCCGTTGGACAGCAAGAGCGTCTGACGCTTACGTCCTTGTTTGAAGACGATCTTTCTGCACAAAGTAGCGATAGCGTGTTCGTGGTCGTGTCCGAAATCGGAGCGTGCTGTGGACCGGACGAGCTTTGTGACGAACTGAGTCCTGCGTCTTGCGCGGGTCTTGGGTGGATTTTTCACGGGGATGGGACCACCTGCGACCGCGTCTCCTGCCTTCCAGCCGTTCCAGCGATGTCCCAAGTGGGGATTATGCTCTTGGCAGTATTTACATTAGTGGGAATTGCATTGACGTTCGGTCGGCGGCGGGCGGTGCGGGCATAGATTTGTGGTGGGTCAGTCGAGGCCGCCTACTTGGCTCGTGCGTTCGGGGATGCTGACGTTCTACGAGAAGAAGGGAGCATGCGATGTTTCGTGAAGCGTGCCTCGGAGTCATGGCCTACTGTCTGATCGTGTCCGTTACGTTTGGGCAGCGCACGTTGCGATCTAGGGCGCCCGGCGATTGGTCCAAAAAAGAGACGTGGGAGGACACCAACGGGGTGCTGGCCACGGCACCTCCGGATCTTTCGGATGATGTCACGATCCGCGCCGGACATACGGTGAGGATGCTTCAAAAACCACAGCTCGAGGCCTATTTTGTAAAATCACTCCAGATTGAGCAAAACGGAAAGCTCGTGGGCGAGCAGCCTTTGACGGAACCCAGTCAGTTGGGGACTACGCTGACCCATGGTAGCATCAAGATGTTCGTCCGCGGCCCCGTCACGGTGAATGGGACGATCGAAACGCTTGATGGACTACCGGGCGGAACGCATGGAGCGCCCGACGTAAGACATACAGGGCATATCGACATCACAATTGGCCGGAGTACAAACGCAACGTTCACTCTAGGAGGGGCCGGGATCATTAGGACCGGGAACGCTGGTAACGGTGCGAGTTCGGGGGGGGGCGTACCGGCTCTAAAGGGCGGAAATAGTGGCGGCATCGACATTGGGAGCCCTGCCCTGAGGCCCCCCGTTCCCCTGAAGATTGTGTTGCAACCCGGGTCACAGATCATTACCGGTAATGCAGGCGACGGGGGAGACGGGGGAGAAGAAGCCGCCTCACAGGCGAATGGTGCTGATGGCGGGAACGCTTTCCACATTCTTATCGGGCAGGGGCAAATCGACGCAAAGGGTGAGACAATAAGGACTGGTAACGGCGGCAAGGGGGGCAAGAAGGCTGCCCGTGGCACTGATGGCGCGCAGGGAGGGGGGGGAAACGTTCTCTTCAGCGACTGCGGCGACCAAACGGCGGACGGCAAACTAACTCTGAAGAGTTTGGTAAAGACGGGCGCAAATGGGCGGGGTAGCGGCGAAATTGCCCAAGGCACACCAATCGACCATAAGCCAAAGGTGGTTGTGTTTATTAAGAACAGGCAGCTCAAAGACGACGGAGCGCTTCGCATCGAGGCAGGAGAATGTGAGATTGATTTTGGAAACGGTGAAGTGATCTTCACGGAACTGCTTACGGACGCGATCAGAGCGGATGGCGACGTCCTGATTAGCGGTTGCGGCATGATCGATCTGAGGGGTGCCCAGCCGAATTGCATCCGCAGTACGCAGGGCGGTCAGGTGGTTTTCCGCGTCGTCTCCGCCACGGCCCAGATTTTACTTGATCCAGAGGTGACATTGGATGACCTTACCGATCCCGATGCGGTCGTGATCGAAGACAGCTTTAGCAGGGTTTGTGCATCCTCGTCTCCGCCTTGCGTGATTCCGAGTGTTCCAACATTTTCGTCCTGGGGGGCCCTGACCGTGGGCATCCTCTTGCTTAGTGGTTTAGCGATCAAGTTCGGTCGGCGGGGGGGTCTAGAGACTAGAAACTAGATACTAGAAACTAGAAACGGGAAAGCAGAAACACAGAAACACAGAAACGCCGAAACGTCGAAACGCTGAAACGCCGAATGGGAGGGGACGAAGGGACGAAGGGAAACGCAAGAACGCCGAAAAGTCGAAACGCAGAGACGGCGGGGCGCTTCTTCACCGTCGCGGTTCGGAGGACGGGTCGGCGAACACGTCGGGCAGGGTGAGTTTGAACTCCGAAAGCAGCGGTGACACGAGGATGTCGTCGTCTTCAAAGTAGCCGTTCGGTTCGTAGCGGCTGCCGCGGAGGGTAAAGATCTCGACGGTTTTGACTTGGGGGTCGACGATCCAATACTCCCCCACGCCGTTTTGAGCGTACAAGTCTCGTTTGACGAAGCGGTCTCGTTCCACGCCTTCCGGGGAGAGAACCTCGACGATCAAATCCGGCGCCCCCCGCACCCAATCCTGCACGATGGTCAGGTTGGGCCGGGCGACGAACAAGATGTCCGGCTCCACGATGTCACCCGAGGGCAGATGCACGTCGAACGGGGCCACGAACAGGGCCCCGAGCCCGCGCGCTTCGACGAAATCCGCGAGCCGACGCACCAGTCGAAGAACGACATCCTGATGACGTCTTTTGGGCGAAGGGGACATAAAAAGTTCTCCATCGATGAGCTCCGCCCGGGCGCCCTCGGGCAGGCTCATAAAGTCGTCGACCGTCTTGCGCGGGCGTGCCCGTCGTGCGAGAATCATCGCTTGAATCATACTGGATCCGGGAGCGACGGGCAACCGTCGGGCCGGGTGGCCCGCCTCCTTTTGGAGGTGGGGGCGGCGACGTAGGACGAAACGAAGAACGAAGATAGAAGTCCGAGAGGCACGTAGCCACGAAGGCACGTAGGCACGAAGGGACGTGGGGAAACGCCGAAAAGTCGAGACGACAGAGGCACGAAGGCACGAAGGCACGAAGCCACGTAGGCGCGAAGGAACCCTTGACGCTGCGCGTAAAGGGGAACCGCTTGGGGTTCTGATCAACGGGGCCCGACCGACAGTTCGGGCGCTTGCTTGAGTTCCTTGATCCGGTCGCGAAGCCGCGCGGCCCGTTCGAATTCCAGAGCTTCGGCGGCCTCGAGCATCTCCTTCTCCAAGAGGGCGATGAGTTCCGTTCGGTCCAGTTCCTCTTCGCTCAATTCGACCGCTTCGGCGGCCACCTTGTAGGCGTTGACCATCCTCTCCAAAGTCGAGCGGATTTCCTTCTCCACCGTCGCCGGCGTAATCCCATGCTCTTCATTGTAGGCGAGCTGCAGCGCCCGACGGCGGTTCGTTTCGTCCATCGCCCGTTGCATACTCGGCGTGACCACGTCGGCATAGAGCACGACCTGGGCGTTCACATTTCGCGCCGTGCGGCCGATCATCTGAATGAGGGAGGTCTCGCTGCGCAGAAAACCCTCCTTGTCCGCGTCGAGAATGGCCACCAGCGACACTTCCGGCAAGTCGAGTCCCTCACGGAGCAGGTTGACCCCCACGAGCACGTCGAACTTGCCCTCGCGCAGCTCCTTGAGGATGGCGACGCGCTCGAGGGTGTCGATGTCGCTGTGGAGGTACCTTCCGCGAAGCCCTTCCTGTTGAATGTACTTGGACAGGTCCTCGGCCAATCGCTTGGTCAGCGTCGTCACCAGTACGCGCTCGTGTGCGGCGGCGCGCTGAGCGATCCGCTGCAACAGATCCGGGACCTGGCCCCGCGCCGGATGCACCTCGATCGGCGGATCGACCAATCCCGTCGGGCGAATGATCTGCTCGACGACTTCGCCCCCGCAAAGCTCCAACTCGATCGGTCCGGGCGTGGCGGAAAGGAACAGCACTTGGCGCCACATGCCCTGGAACTCCTCGAAGCGCATGGGGCGATTGTCCAAGCAACTGGGGAGACGAAAGCCATGTTCGACGAGCGTTTCCTTGCGCGCCCGGTCCCCGTTGAACATGCCCCGTATTTGAGGCAACGTCGCGTGCGACTCGTCGATCACCAGGAGGAAATCCTTGGGGAAATAATCGACCAGCGTGTAGGGCTTCGCCCCGGGGGCGGTGCCGTTGAGGTGCCGCGAGTAGTTCTCGATGCCGGAACAGTAGCCCACCTCGCGGATCATTTCCACGTCATACTTGGTGCGAGCGATCAGCCGCTGGGCCTCGAGCAGTTTTCCGTGTCGGCGGAACTCCATCACCCGCTTATCGAGTTCTTCCAAGATGCTCGCCGTCGCGGAAGCGATGCGGTCCTCGGGCATGACATAATGCACGGTCGGGAAGATGAAGACCCGTTCGAGCTTGCCCAGCGACTGCGCGGTGAGCGGGTTGATCATCTCCAGGTTTTCGATCTCGTCGCCGAACATCTCGATGCGGTAGGCGAATTGCTCATGCGCGGGGTGCAGCTCGATGACGTCCCCGCGAACGCGGAACGTGCCCCGTTTGAAATCCAGGTCGTTGCGGTTGTATTGCAGGTCCACGAAGCGTTTGAGCAATTCGTCCCGGTCGATCGACGTGCCGACATTCAGAACCATCACGCTGGCCTTGTAGTCTTCCGGCGAACCCAATCCGAAGATGCACGACACGCTGGCCACGATGATCGCGTCGTCGCGCGAAACGAGGCTGCTCGTGGCGCTCAGGCGGAGGCGGTCGAGATCGTCGTTGCGCGAGGCGTCCTTTTCGATGTAGATGTCACGTTGGGGGATGTAGGCCTCGGGCTGGTAGTAGTCGTAGTAGCTCACGAAGTACTCGACGGCGTTGCGGGGGAACAACTCGCGGAACTCTTCGTAAAGCTGAGCGGCCAGGGTTTTGTTGTGCGAAATCACGAGCGTCGGGCGGTTAAGGTCGGCGATCACGTTGGCCGTGGTGAAGGTCTTGCCCGAACCGGTGACGCCCAGGAGGCACTGGTACCGTGCCCCGCCGCGAAAGGCGTCGGCCAGCTTGGTGATGGCCGCAGGCTGATCGCCCTTGGGTTCAAACGGGCTGACAAGTTCAAAACGGTCTGACATCGCTGAAGGCCGGCATGGCTGGGAAGACCGGCCGCCCCGTTTATGTTCCCCACCGCCGGGTCGAAACGGCGACGATCCACCGTTGCCCCCCAAACCCGCAGCCGATTCTACCGCAACGTCGCGGACAACGCCTACGGACCGCGATGTTGGCGAACGGCGGGTTGGGAAATATACTCCTCGGTTTGCGGCTTGGCCGCGACCTATCGCGCCGGTTGAACGGGCGGATGCGCGGAGATGCCCGTCCCCGGCTGCGCCGCTTTGTTGTGGACGTCATCGCTACGGGGAATCGACCCGTGGTCGGTTGGGCACGGAGGGTGCCCCACCGCTTGCGGTGGGG